>JBEBWF010000001.1:0-123077 GCA_040392285.1 Sphingobacterium sp.
TTGAAGGTATTCCGGATCTGACCGAACTGGTTGTAGCTCACCCCATGCTGGGCCTTGATAGCAAACGGCAGCAGGAATAGGGCTGTGAACAGGGTAATGATATGTCTTGTTGTCATATTATGTTGTTGTCTATATTAAATAATAGGTCTTTACTCCTTGTTCTTTAGTCTTTCATCTAATTTCTAAATACTAAATACTCTATACTCAATACTTAGTACTTAATACTTTCTGCGCACCACAAAATACCCTTTCTCCCGTTTCCATTCTCCGCCATCTTTGATGTCCAGGTAATAGTAGTATATACCATCCCGGACCGTCTGACCCGTGAACACATTGTCCCGGTTGTCGTAGCTCTCGATCTCTGCCAGCACCTTGCCCGACTTGTCGAAGATCGTCACCTTGTTCTCCGGATAGTCACGTATGCCCTCCAGCTGAAGGAACTCGTTGATACCGTCTCCGTTAGGCGATACCGCCTGATGTACACGGATCGGAAGCCTGGCGTTCGCATCGTTGGCGATACGTACCGTAACTGATACCGGCTCGGCTGGCAGGTAGTTGTGGTTACCTTCCTGTGTGGCCGTAAGGATCACCGTGCCCAGACGTTTTACTGTCATCGTCAGTGCTGTGCTGTTGACCGTCGCGATTATCTCATCGTCTATTGTCAGAGCTACCGGAAGGCCACTGCTCGCTTCTACATCCAGGTCAATCGTACCCGCATCCCTTGTCAATGTGCCCGGGGAGACGAAGCTGATCGTCTGCGGGGCCTTCTGTATCTCGAAGTTCGCTCCAGTGAAGCTGATGTTATAATTAGCTCCCGCACTCAGGTTACCTTGGTTGATGGCGTAGATACCGGCATCTTCACCTGCCGCCCGTGCTAAAGCGCCGGTTAGGATACTTTGAGTATCTGTACGCTTGAAGCCTGTAGGGGTATAGGTTAGTGTCGGGTCGCTATTGCCGTAAACCTTGCTCTGGCCGGTGTTGGCTGTAACTGTCAGGGTCGCAGGTGTGATCGCAAAGGTTCTGCCTGCAGTAAATGTTATCGTGTAGTTGCTGCCGGCACTTAAAGTTCCTTGCGTGATCGCATAGGTATTTACATTCTCACCTGTCGTGCGTGACAGGGCTCCTGTCAGGATACTTTGCGTATCCGTAAGCTTGAAGCCGGTTGGCGTGTAAGCCAGTGTCGGATCGCTGTCACCGTAAACCTTGCTCTGGTTGGCGTTAGCCGTAACAGTCAAAGTAGCCGGTGTGATCGCAAAGGTGCGACCGGTAGTAAAGCTGATCGTGTAGTTATTGCCCGCACTCAGTGTACCTTGGTTGATCGCATAGGTATTTACATTCTCGCCTGCAGCACGTGACAAAGCTCCCGTTAGGATGCTTTGCGTATCGGTAAGTTTGAAGCCTGTCGGGGTATAGGTCAGTGTCGGATCGTTGTCACCGTAGACCTTGCTCTGACCGGTGTTTGGTGCAACAGTCAGCGTAGCCGGTGTGATCGCAAAGGTTCTACCCGCAGTGAAACTGACCGTATAGTTACCACCTGCACTCAGTGTACCCTGATTGATCGCATAGGTATTTACATTCTCACCTGTCGTGCGTGACAGGGCTCCTGTCAGGATACTTTGCGTATCCGTAAGTTTGAAGCCTGTCGGGGTATAGGTCAGTGTCGGATCGCTGTCACCGTAAACCTTGCTCTGGCCTGTATTCGGTGCAACAGTCAGCGTAGCAGGCGTGATCGCAAAGGTGCGGCCGGTCGTAAAGCTGATTGTATAGTTGCTTCCTGCACTCAGTGTACCCTGATTGATCGCATAGGTATTTACACTCTCACCGGTTGCACGGCTTAGCGCGCCCGTCAGGATACTTTGTGTATCCGTAAGCTTGAAGCCGGTTGGCGTGTAAGCCAGTGTCGGATCGCTGTCACCGTAAACCTTGCTCTGGCCTGTATTCGGTACAACAGTCAGCGTAGCTGGCGTGATCGCAAAGGTGCGGCCGGTCGTAAAGCTGATCGTGTAGTTGCTTCCTGCACTCAGTGTACCTTGGTTGATCGCATAGGTATTTACATTCTCGCCGGTTGCACGGCTTAAAGCGCCTGTCAGGATACTTTGTGTATCCGTAAGCTTGAAGCCGGTTGGCGTATAAGTCAGTGTGGGGTCGTCTTCACCATAAACCTTGCTCTGCCCGGTATTCGGTACAACCGTCAGTGTAGCCTTATTTACCGTTAACTCCTGACTGACATCCGCTGCCGCTGTATACGCTGCACCTGCCGCCTGAGAAGCCTTAATCGTCGTCGTACCCGAACCTATAATGCGCACCTTATTATCAACAATCGTCGCAACAGCCTCATTGCTGCTGGTATAGGTAATAGCTATACTGTTATTGGTACTGGTTGCTCCCGGTGCAAAGTCCTCATCCCCGTAAGTCTTCGCAGACAATGCGCCAAATGTGATCACCTGTGGCGCCTTTGGCGTAGCCGAGGCTTCATTGCCATAAGTGCTCTCATTGCCTGCCTGGTCTACCGCTGTGATACGGTAGTAATAGGTAGTGCCATTCGTAAGGCCTGTGTGTGTATAAGTTGTGGCAGGTGCTGTTACCGTTTCCAGCAAGGTTGTCGGGCTGGTCGCCGTACCGCCGGAAACCTTGTATAAGGCCAAGTCATTTTCTCCGTTGGCCGTCCAGTTCAGCACATTCTTCGTATCGCCGAAGGTGGCCGTAAGGTTCGTTGGCACTGCAGGCGCTGTCACATCGATCGTTATCGCTAAAGATCCAGATGCTGGGCCAACATTCCCCGCAGAATCCCTAGCTTTTGCCGTCAGGTTGTGTGGACCCTCAACGAGCACACTGCTCGTGATGCTCCAGTTACCGCCCGTAGCTACTCCTGTACCGAGCACTGTGGTACCATCGGTATCATACAAAGTTACAGTTGCACCGGCCTCTGCCGTACCCGTAAACGTTGGCGTTGTAATGTTCGTAATATTGTCTGTATTTGAAGCTCCGCTGTCGCTGGACGGGGAAAGATCCGGAGCAGAAGGTGCTGCTGGTGCTATACCGTCCACCAATACTTCCACTGTGCTGCCAACGCTGTTCAAATCAGCCGATGCCAGTCCCATGTCGCCGCCGTTCAGCACGATAGCTGTGCCGAGCGCTATACCGTCCCCATCCAGGTCTCCCGCTTGTATCGTGTAGCTGAACGTAAGAGCCGCAGTACCCGATCCATCCTTGTAGGCAGCCTGCCGGCTTGCCGTACCGATGGTCAGTGGCAATGACGGTGTGCCGTTTGTCTCATCGACCGTAACCGCCGCTGCATAGTTAACCGTAAAAGTCAGTGTCGTACCAATACCGTAGGTACCATTAGCAGGAACGCTTACTGAAGTCACCATGGTCCTATCACGTGTGGTGAAGTTCCACGCACCCGAGGCCGCGGTAATACCCGCGAAATCATTATCTACCAAATCTTTCACAAAACCTGCCGAAATTTCTACAGCGATATTGGTATAGATTGGCAAGTCTTCCGTTAGCGTCCAAGTCAACGTTTTTTTATCCGTTGACAGCGTAAAGGCCGCACGGTCTACTGGAATAGACAGATCGTAGGTTTTGAATACCGTAGCACCATCCATTAACTGCAGGGTGCCTGCCTCTCCCAGTTCCACCTCCTCATCAAAGGTGATTGACAGGGTCGGCTGCAAAGCAACCTCGGTAGCATTGTTCGTAGGGGTTGTACTGCTGATCACAGGGGCTGTCTGGTCGACAACTTGGATCGTGAAAGATTGATTTGTTGAGCCTACCGCATTGGTTGCCCGGATCGTAACCGGATGGCTGCCCAGCTGTGACTTGTCCGGTGTACCGCTCGCCGCGGCACCCGTCTGTAGTCGATAGATTTGATTGGTGTCATATAAGGAATATACCAAATATCCGTTGGGTGTTAGCGATAGGCTAACAACCTGATCGATGTCCGTTTCAGAAACGGACACGAAAGAAGTAAAATCAGCCTTATATTTTCGTACACCTCCTCCCGCCATGGAAATATAAAAATTCCCTTGCTTATCTTGGCGTATCGAACCTCCAGGGCTCGGTAGCTCTGTTAACACCTCAGTTAACGTTGTTCCATTATAGCGCATAATTGACCGTCCATTCCGCATTGCAATATACAGGTCACCGTCAGCACCGAAAGTCAAGCCGAAAGGACCTCCATGCAATCCCGTCAATACATCGTCCTTCTCTTTAGTGGTCTTATGTACGCGATAGATCTTATTGCCATCAAAATCTGCCACGTAAATCGAATCGCCATGATCTGTCAACGATGTTGCGCCATTATCATTAGTCGCGAAAATCTCTTCGGGACTAGCTGGGTCAGCAAGGGGGACTCGGGTGATGCTGTATGAAGAATTGCCAAGACGAGGGATATACATGTAGCCATCGGCAATATGGAGCGCAAAGATATCTCCTCCATAAGAAGACGATTTCCAAAGCGTTGTTGTACCATCCGGTGCAATTTTATAGATCTCCGAGCCATTTGGGGTGGTCGCATACGTATTCCCTTGATCATCACCTGCAACCCCTTTGATAGATTTCCCGGGGGGAATATCCCCAAAAGCCTCCGCCTGGCTTTGGTCATTCGTGCTCAAATCCAACCAATCTGGCAATACTTCGGCCGTGAAGGTCGTTGGCAGGGTCTCATCCCCGGTAGCCGTAATGGTGTAATTATAGAATTGTCCATAAGGTGTTGTCAGCGTTGGTGTACTCGTGAACTGGGGTGCCGAGCCGCCATCGACCAGAATACCTGTTGTCGACGGAACACCGTTCAACGTTAGCTGCGCAGTTCCCATATCACCACCATTTAAGACAACATCCGTTCCTAAGATGATACCGGATGATGCTTGGTCTCCGGGCTGTACGGTATAGCTGAAGGTCAGCGTCGTTGTACCCGTACCACCGCTATAGGTAGCCTGTCCGGTCTCCGTACCAATGGTCAAAGGAATGGAGGGTGTGCCATCTGTCTCATCAACCGTCACCGGTTGATTGAACGTTACCGTGAATGTCAAAGTTTGTCCTATCCCATAGGTAGCATTCGCAGGTACAGCAACCGAGGTCACCAAAATGACTGGATCTGCCTGGAGCTCATAGGCTCCTAGGTCGATAATACCGTCATTGCTGTATTTATAAACTCGATCATTGCCTGCCAGATCTTTCGTATCCGTAGCTAAGCCTATGAATAGGGCGTTATTCCCCGCATTGACCGCAGGGCTCGTAACGGTTAACATGTAATCGCCAAGATCAGCATTGGTAAATTGGGGATCGGTATCTAATACGCTACCGCCACCTCCATGATTGGCAACCAAACTGTAAGCAATATTGGATTGAGCGCCTGCCCCATTATTGAAAATAGAGGCAGATGCTGGCGTGGCGTTACCACCGATGGTATTACCCCAAATAATAGAATTTTGAAGTGCTACAATACCAGTGCCTTCACTATATATTCCCCCTCCGTTAGTAACTACAGCATTATCAGAAATCGTTACGTTGGTCAGTACTGGGCTGGAAGCATAATTATAAATTCCTCCTCCAAAGTTACCCCCATCATTATCTGCCAGGAGTACATTTGTCAGTTTCGGGCTACTATTCACATTTGCTAGGCCACCGCCTTGTGTAACCGCGGTATTGTCTCTTATCTCTACCCCCATCAATACCGGACTACAGTTTACCGCATTAAATATCCCCCCTCCGGTACCACCTGCCGTATTATTAATCATGGACACGTTCTCAAACCCTGGACTAGCATTGTTGTAATTGGATACCGCCCCACCGTTGAAGGCTTGGTTATTCTCGAATACCACATAAGAAATCTTCGGGCTACTTGCAATTAAACTCAATCCCCCACCACTATTCTGGCTGAGACTATACCCATTGACTGATGGCGCCTGATTACCGACGGCATATCCCCCTGATACGGTGAAACCATCTACTATCACCTGTTCGTTAATTATTTTGCCATACCAGCTAACACCCGCCAAAACATGATAGGCGTCTCCCACAGACAGGTTGTTGCTATTGTCTAAATCTCCGGACAAAATAGTCTCATTGCTCCCTCTATTCCGATCATCTAACGAGGATTCTGTACCTGCAAATCCTCCATACAGCTGGACGAAAGGTACTAATACAAATGCATTATCAGCGCCTCCATCTACATCGTATGCACCATCCACTACACTGTACATCGGCTTATAGGTGCCTTTAGCCACCCAGATCTGTAGCGGATTGCCCGCATTCCAACCTGCACCTGATCCATCCTCGCCCCATTGCTGCCGAGCCCACCGCAGTGCATCCGCAAGCTCGGGAATGGCATTGTCCCAACTATCTCCCGAAAGATTACCTGCACCACCTTTTTTGACGTAGAGAATGCCGTTATCGGGTATTATTTTCCAATAGTTGATCAATGTACCATCCAGTCCATTGGAACCGTGATCCTTGAAAATACGTGCCGTTGCATTGGAGTTATCCAGCACATCGGCATCAACCGGATAATACGCTATTAAATCTGGATGTTCCGGGTTGATTCCTTGGTTCATATTTTCCAATATCTCCGGCGCTGTAAGGGCCTTATTCCAAATACGTATCTCATCTAGCTCTCCTTTAAAGAACTCTGGAATAGATACATCAGAAGAACCTATCTTTAAATCCTTTCCTGTTACTGCAGGAGCTATTAAACTTGCTACATTTCCTTTAAACTCGCCATTGATATATACTTTTGTAACCGAAGATGTATAGGTAAAAGCGATATGATACCACGTATCTTTCTGGAAGAAGTAAGGTATATGTTGCCATCCCCCATTACTACTATATAAACCTATACGATCATATGTACCTCCCATATGGAAACTATAACGAGAGTCTCCTCCGACACGCATTGAAATTAAGGTTGGATTAGGATCGGTAATGCTACTTCTTATGTTCCATCCCGGTTTGACCCACATCTCTATCGTGCCGTTGGCTGTTTCTAACAAGGTATTATTGGGAACGTTGACATATTGGTCGATCCCGTTGAAACTTAATGTATTTATCGGAGAAAACACTAAACCCGGTGCCGGATCTTGAGCTACACCGCGAAGATATGGATAGGAAATATATTCCCCTTCTTTCATATCCCAGGTCGATGTAAAATCCCAGTCGACATAGGCCGATTTACTTTTCATTTCGGCCGTGGTGAGACCTGTTCCCCAGTTTCTGGTAACCGGTCCACTTACCTCATGGTCCCAATATACCGCAGTAACCGTTCCAGAAACACGATTTGCTACTGTTGCGCTCGTCAGAACGTTTATCGCAGAAGATACCTGCACGGCAGCGTAGTTGTGTTGTAATGCAGCACTACTCACCATGGAGCCGGCTATTCCCCCTACACGGTCATCTCCAGATCCTGTACTAGTGGCTGTCCCGACGACATACGCATAAGCTATGGTGCCTCCTGATAAGTAACCGGCAATTAAACCCAAATCATTGTCACCGGTCACACTTCCATTGACATACACATAACGGATGGTACCGTAGCTCCTGCCCACGATGGCGCCTGTATTACTGCCGCCATTGATGATGCTTACCTGATTCATCCCTAGGTTTTCTACGATAGCGGCGGAACTTATCGCACCGAACAAACCTACAAATGTTTGGTTCGTATTAATGGTCAGGTCATTGATTTCGTATCCATTGCCATCAAAGGTGGCCGAAAAACGTTGACTGTCGTTTCCAAGCGGCAACCAACCTACATTGCTATTGGCTGTAGTGCTGGCATGAGCAGCATAACCCGAACTATTTTTGTCCAGCGTATTCACTAATTGGTAATGGGACATTAACCCGAGACGTATATTATTTAGCTGCCCCCATGTGCCGATCTGGTATGGATTCGCTGTAGTACCCGTACCTCCAGCAAATGTCTCCATGATCCCTTCATCCCCATAGCTCGTACCTACGCTGTTCGTAGCGTAAGCCCGATAATAAATAATTGTTCCAGAAGGCAGGCTACCTACCGTCTGACTAAAAATGCCTGTTCCGCTACCCATAGCCACTTTATTATTCGCAGTAGTCGGGCTGGCAGTTGTTGCCCAGACAATCCCTCTTTCGGTTATTGTCGCGCCACCGTCTGCCGTGACATTGCCGCCTAAAGCTGCACTGCTGGCCGTGATGGCGGAAGCTGTGGTAGTAGTAACCGTCGGAACGGTAACCCCGGCCCCTATATCAACTTTACTTCCCCCAGTTGTTGTTATCGTTGAGGTAACTGACTCATTATCGCCTGTCCAATGGTTAACATTGGTAATCTGAGACAACCAGGTTTCAGCATCGGAAGCCGTAACAGGGCCGGTATATCCTACTACATCTTTTTGGTTGTTACCTCCTGGCATAGCTATGGCATTCACCCCATTTATAAGTGCATTTTGGCTTCCAGTGCCATTTGGAAGCTGTGAATCACGAAGTGTTATAAATCCCGTTCCTGTATTCCATCCATTTACATCTATATTTGTACCTCCCGAATTATTCAATCCGAAAATAAAATAGGGATTCGAATCCGCTCCTTGATAGATAAATACCTGATCACCCGCGATACCAATAGGATCTGCAACGGTATAACCACTTAAACTGATACTGTTCGTCAGATTGGTATTATTGGCTGTTATATTGGTAAGATTATTTACGGGATTATTGTCATTCCCTCCTAAAGTCAAAGTTAATACTGTCCCGGCACTAATCGCAGCAGTTGTTGTCCAAGTGACAATTCCATCTCCCGTCATAAGCGTGGTAAACTTATTCGTAGTCTGATCCCAACCTCTGTCTGTTATCTTAATCGTTGTCCCGGCGGAAATATCAACTAACGTGGCAAAAGTAATTTTGTCATTCACAGCATCAATACCTAGTACGATCATATCGCCAGCCGCTAGCGTGGTCTGCGACATGACACTTTTTATCCCTAAAAACAAATACAAGATGCATAGCGAAAACATCCGTTGGGAAAACCACATCATCGGTATATTGATATACTTTTTTTTCATATTGAGGGTCGTTTGTATACAGTTTGGTTTGGAATATTTAATAATTATTCCAACAGTTTATTCACGTGTAGGGTAGAATTCTTCGCCGAAAATACAGCTTTTCAACTAAAAGTGAAGTAACGTTCTTACAATTATTGATATATGTCAATAACTATTTTTGGTGACCTTGTGAGGACGGGCGTTTACCATTGGTATGGTGTGATGAAACTTAATGGGATTAGCGCTATTTGGTTTGAAATTGCAACATTTTTGCCCGGATACGGCACAGCGTTTCCAGCTTCATTCCCAGATAGGAAGCGATGTATTTCATGGGAATCCGGCCAATCAATTCGGGTCGTTTCAGTAGAAATCGTTTATACCTTTTTTCTGCTGAGGGTAGACGCGATAAGAATGCCCGTTCGTCTGCATCGCGATAGTAACGTTCCAATATTTTTCGACCGATGATGTTCGCTTCGGGAAAACGTGCGTACATCTCGTCGATCGACTGTCTGGTGATTACGATCAATAGGCTATCCTCGATGACCTGTAGGTATTCTTCTGTATCGTTGTCCAGGCCTAAGTTCTGGATGCTGCCAACGATATTGTTTTCACCATTAATCCAGGTGGTAATCTCCTGCCCCTCATCTTTGATAAAACCTCGCACACAGCCTTTTACGATAAAATATAGTCTTTCCTCCTTATCTAGGGAACTCCGGATAAATTTTCCTTTTTTGACGGAAAGATAAATGGATTTTTGACGTACAAAAGCCGCTATCTCCTCAGAAATAGGGTGTATGGATGCAAAGCAAGCTATAAGCTCGAAGCCACAAGCCTCTTGCAGTTGGTTTGGTAGATATGTCATAGGCACCGTTAGGTGCTATAAAAATAATCATTTATGTTAAAAAAAAAAAGAAAATTCCGAGTCTTCTCCTCGCCCTAACGGGATACCTAGAATTAATGGTCACTTGTTGCTAGCGAGCATAATTTTCAAACTAGGCAACCAGTCGGGCACTTTCACACCGAAGGTCTTCTTTATCTTGGTTTTGTCGAGGATGGAGTACTGAGGTCTTTTGGCTGGAGTGGGATAGGCTGTCGTGGGAATGGGGTTGATCGTACAATCGAGATTTCTGATCGTTCGAATGGCTACCGCGAAATCATACCAGGAGGTTTGGCCTTCGTTGGAGTAGTGGTATATACCGGGAACCCATTCTTCGGAGTCGATAATATCGACTATGGCTTGAGCAAGGTCTTTAGCATAAGTGGGTGAACCGATCTGATCGTTGATGACGGATATTTCATCGCGTTCGTTCATCAGACGGAGCATAGTCTTGACAAAATTTTTGCCGTAGGTGGAGTATACCCAGGAGGTGCGGATGATAATGGCTTCGGGACACCATTTCTGAATGGTCTGCTCGCCCTTGAGCTTAGTCAGGCCGTAGGTATTGATCGGTGCTACGGGGGCATCTTCCCCTAAGGGTATGGAGGTATTACCATCGAAGACATAGTCAGTGGATATTGCTAGCAGTTTGCAACCTTGCAAACGGCAGTATTGGGCAATCTCTTCACTGGCTAGGTGGTTGACCCTGTCAGCGAGTTCGACATCACTCTCGGCTTGATCGACGGCGGTGTACGCACCTGCATGGATTATCATATCGGGTTGGTACATTGCTAATATGTCGGGAATGATCATCGTCTGATCGAGGGGTAGTTGCTTCCGATCGAGAAAGAAACACATTTTGTCGGTGCGGGTCTGCAGGATGTCCCGCAGTTCGGAACCTAATTGACCGTTTGCGCCAGTGATGAGGATGGTTTGCATAAAGGGTAATCGTTAAACCGCTAAATTGTAAAGGAGTAGATTTAAATAATAGGTTTTCGGCTCGTATGGAAAATTGAAACGACGAAAACTGATTGTGTATCAAGCGTATACACTCTCCAAATTTTTCTTGATATCTTCCCAATTTTGGGCAGAAGACTGACCTGCTACAAACTCTTTCTGTGTACGTTCGAATTCCGCAATTTGAGCTTCTGAAAACTTGTAATCTTCTGCAGATCCTTCTACAGTATATTCGATACCGAAACGTTCAAAGATTTCTTTAACTATCTTTACATCCTTCTTATTCGGAATTGTTGCTGTAATAGTTGTCATACTCGATTGATTTTAACCCTTATACAAAGATAACGATTATTTCTTAAATTTCTTCTGCAATGCAGGTTCGTGAAACAGTTGAATTGTAAATGGGCAACCAGCTACAACAATTTTGATTCCAGCTGCTCGAGTTCTTCGTAGAGATGCTTCACGTCTTGGGCATATTGTTTGTGTACGACAAGAATGGCGTCTTCGGCGTGTACTAAGATGGTGTCCGACAGTCCAACAAAAGCCACATATTTGTCTGTACCGATAGACATATTGCCTGCCGTGTCTACGGGATGGCCCTTGGTTCGCAGGTAATCGTACAGGGAATCATAGGACCCCATGTCGGACCAAACGAAGTTTGATGGCACCACCTTGATCCGCTCACTACGTTCCATGACGGCGTAATCGATACTCTTGGATGGAATTTTTAGGGAAAGCTCCTTAGCTAATACGCCTTCTTCGGCGGCTTCGTAGGCTTCTTTGGCGGCTCTGAAAACACGGGGTTCAAAGCGGAACAGTTCTTCGAGATAGATCGACGCTTTGAAGCAGAATATACCGGAGTTCCAAAGGAAATTACCTTTTTTTAAGAACTCTTTGGCAGTGTCCAGATTGGGTTTTTCCCGAAAAGAAAGCACATCATTACCTTGGTATTCAATATATCCATAGCCTGTTTCAGGACGTGTGGGCGCAATACCGAATGTGGCCAGATAGCCTTCCTCGGCGTATTGTATCCCCTGCTTCAAACTATTTTCGTATTTCTGTTGATCTTCAATAAGATGATCGGAAGGGGAAACAATCAGGATATCGTCGGGGTTGCAGGCAAAGGCGGCAAAGGCGATAGCGGCAGCGGTATTTCGGGGTACGGCTTCAACGATGGTCAGGCTGCTTCCTTGGGGAAGGTAATCTTTTGCCTGATCAACATTCTGTATGCTGCCTACCATAATGCTATGTGTGGCTACATTTTTATTGCGCTGAACGGTCAGCTCAAAGAGTGACTGCCCTTCAAAAAGGGGGATATATTGCTTAGGTTTTGCTTTCCGTGACAACGGCCACAACCTCGATCCTATTCCTCCGGACAATATGACATTGACAATGTTTCCCATAGTTCTAAATCTCTTCGTTTATTTCGATAATTGCCGCAGGGACCTCATCTTGCTTCAAATAGAGTAGAGCACTTCCCCGTGCATCGGATAACGCATCGTGATGATCGAGCTGTATACCCATGATCTCGCAACAAATATTAAGTTTCGTTTTCATAAACCCTTTGCTGCGATAAAGACGGCTGGTGCACTCCCATTTTTCGGGCAGCCGCAACAGCTTATAGCTGAGTCCATAATGTATCATGGTCTTTTGTAAAACAGACCGATCAAAAGCTTCGTTGTGAGCAACCATCTTTTGACCTTTCAGTAAAAGTTGTAAGGTAGGAAATAATTCGGCAAATGTCGGTGCGTGTTGTGTATCTTTCGGCTTAATGCCATGCACGCGGGTAGTCTGCCACATGTATTTGTTTTCAGGAGGTCTCACCAGCGAATAATACTCATTGACAATGATACCATCCTGAACATTTACGATACCTACTGAGCAGACACTACTATAATCTGCCGTCGCCAACTCAAAATCAATCGCGGTAAATGTTTGCATTCAACAAAAGTAAAAATTAAAATGCAATCTTCCGCTACTGGCTATTCAGTGCAATCGCGGTAATCTGGTTCATGGGGATAAAATCTGCCATCACACGTAAGCTTTCATCGAGTATAAAATCGAAGTCTAACTTTGGCTGGGGCTCTCCGTCTTTCCACAGGGGTTTACCATGGAGGGCAAGAACCTTATTGACCCGCTCTCTGCTTTTAACCTTCTGCTCATCCCGCTCTTTCTTCAACTTCGCTTGATTCAATGGTGCCTTTGGAATAGAGTCGGTCTTGATGAACTCTTGTATGTCTTCCAGCAAGAAATTATATTCAGCCGATTTTTTCATTCTAGCTTGATGTAAGGCATTCAATAGCTGGGTTGTCTCGCCTAGGTCTACAAGCCTTTGAAATGGTGCACGCTCGATTTGATCCCAAGGAAGTGCAGCTGGCTCCGAACTTTCGCCAAATTTCTCTGCGGTATACTGTGTCGGAAAGGACACATCGGCGGAAACGCCTTTATGCTGTGTACTACTTCCGGTTATCCGGTAAAATTTGCCCATAGTAATATTAATCTGCCCAAACTCGGGTGCTCCCACAGGAATATCTTCACCAGTGCCACCGGCGGCTTTCAAGAGCAAACGGTTGGTCGGGCTGATAAAGCGGGACATATCCACGGCTGACTGTACCGTGCCTTTGCCGTAGGTGGTTGAGCCTAAGACAATACCGCGGCCATAGTCTTGTATCGCGCCAGCAAAAATTTCAGATGCCGATGCGGAGAACCTGTTGATGATGACCCCAAAAGGACCTGTCCATTTGGCTCCACTGGCTTTGTCATCTTCGACTTCTATGCGGTTATCCACATTGCGTACCTGTACTACCGGGCCTTTGTCGATAAATAATCCAGTCAGTTCAATAGCTTCTTGGAGGGATCCTCCACCATTGTTACGCAAATCGAGCACCACAGCGTCTACTTTCTCTTGATTCAGGGTGTCTAAGATAAGGCGCACATCACGTGTCGTACTTTTGTAATTGGGATCGCGCTTGCGGTAAGCTTCGAAGTCCAGATAAAACTTTGGTAGGGTGATGATACCTATACGATAGCTCTTGCCATCTTCTCCCACCACGGTCTTGATATCCTTTTTAGCGGATTCTTCCTCGAGGACGATCTTGTCACGTGTCAAGGAGACGATTACGGGCTGGGCGGCAATATCCTGTCCTGCCGGAATAATTTTTAAACGAACGACGGTGCCTTTTGGTCCTTTGATCTTGGTTACCGCGGCATCGAGACGCCAACCGATAATATCCTCAAACTCACCTTCTCCTTGGGCTACACCGATAATACGGTCATCCATCTGAAGGCTCTTGTCCCGAAAAGCTGGACCACCGGCAATGATTTCCTTGATGGTCACCATATCGTTTTCCATCTGTAGACGAGCGCCGATACCCTGGAAGGTATTGGACATCCCTTCGTTGAATGCCTGCGCAAAAGAAGGATTGTAGTACGTTGTATGTGGATCTACTGCATCGGTATAAGCGGACATGATCAGCTGAAAAGCATCGTTGGAGTTTGTTTTTTTCGCTTGAGCCAAAAGGTTATTATACCGCTTTTTCAGGGTTTCTTTATGTTTTTCTTCCTCAGCCTCCGCATCTGTACTGGCTAGTCTGAGGCTAAGCAGATCAAATTTGACCCGTCTCCGCCACTGATCCTTCAGTTCTTCTTCATTGGCAAACCAGTCGAGCTTCTCCCGGTAGTTGGTGTAGGTCTCATCGATGGTAAAATCATGCGCTACGTCTACCTGGCTTAGGGCATATTCCATACACGACAGGTAACGTTCGGTATACACATTGAAGATATGGAAGGCCGCCGAAAGGTCGCCCTTTTTCATATCCTGACTGATGATATTACGATACTGTTGGAGCTCATCTACATCGGATTGAAGCAGGTAAGTCTTGCCCTGATCGACAGTTTTGATCAGGTTGTCAAAGACTATATGAGACAATGAATCACTGGCAGGGACTTTCTTGTAGCTATAGTTTTCCAGTAAGTTAACGACCTCCTTAGCAATAACTTCATGTTGTAAAGTCGGTTTTAGCTGTACCCCGCCCTCCTCGATTTGCACCCGTGGTTTTGAGCCACAGGCAATTACTGAAATCAACGCTAAACAAAAAATCAAATTTCTAAACATATACACCGTTTTGTTAAACACCATACTCAAATGCGCCACCTTCGGGGACTTTAAACTTCTAAAAATATTCTCTAGGGCTAAAAATAGTAAAAAAAGTGGTGCTTTGGGTATTAGATTGTCATTGGGAAGGAAAATTAATTTTTGATGCGTAACAATTTTAGTACGATTATCGAATCACAATCACCTTTTGCGCGCTACCACCCCCCACGCATCCACAACCGACGCTTCCGCTACGACCAGTAACTTGTCGTAGAGTGCCACGGTAGGACAAATGTGTATTGGTAAGGCATACAGCACATCTCCAATGTGAAATGAATGTGCTTCGCCGGCATCGAGTACCATATGTTCTTCGCTATGGCCAACGGGTGTCAACTGGGGGGCATTCAAGAAAAATACGCGATTATGCAAGGGGTTTTCGGAAGCAATGGCTTTATAGCCTAGGTCGACACAGATATGAGTTTCCGTCGGTAGGGAAATCACGCGCGTGAGCAGGACTGCCGCAGGCAAAAATGCCTGCTCAGGCAGGGTGTCGGCGTAGCCTTTGTCCCAAAGAACAAATGTTCCAGGGCTACACTCGACTTCAGGATACTGAGCGTAAACGGGAAAGGAGGGCGAGCCGCCAATGATAATGTGTGGTTTGGCGAAGCCTTCACTAACCAAGCGATCGATCATCGCTGCAACTGGGGCAAAATTCCGATCACATATTGCCTTACGCTTATGAATATCGATCTCACGGACATGGCCATCATAGGCATGGAAGCCTTGTATTGCCAAACCTTGCATCGTTGTACATAAGCGATACAGTGTTAATGCGGGTTCACCGGGAGGAATGCCTGTGCGTCCCATACCGATATTGAGGTCGATATACACGGGTATACGAATCTGATGTTGCCCAGCAATATCTGAAAGGGCAGCAGCGGCATCGGGATTATCGACAAGAGCAGCGTACTTGGTTGCTGGATATCGTTTGACCAATTCTACAAATCGCTGTATTTTCGGCCCATGTAGCGGATAGGCGAGCAACACATCGGGTGCTTGACAGGCACCGAGCATCTCGGCTTCGGCAATGGTTGCACATTTGAATTTGCGGATTCCTGCGGCTAACTGCAATTTGGTGATTTCCTTGGTTTTGTGTGTTTTGACATGAGGACGTAGTCTGTTGGCATCGTCGATCATGCTTTTAAGCAGGTCAATATTATGCTGAATACGATCCGGATACACCAATAATGCTGGCGAGTCTACGGTATTTTCGGTGTTTATTTTGTACCAAGTCATTTTCAATGGGTCTATAGTCTTAAAGAAGCCACCCGAAGTGCTTAATTTTACCGGAGTGCTTTTCGTAGGAACCGCAACCAGTTGCCGTGAAAGATTTGGTCGATATCTTCCGCTGTATAACCTCTCTGGGACAAAAGGTAATCAAACTTTTGTAAATCGGCAATAGAATCCATATCCCAAGGGGATTGTTCGGTGCCGAATATACCGTCAAGGTCACTTCCAATGCCGATATGATTCGCATTCCCTGCGAGCTGGCAAATATGATCCCAATGATCGATCAGTCGTTCCAGCCGAATATCCAGTTGCCATGGGTCAGAAACCGTATCGATAAAACGGATGTCCATCGCCCAGCAGTCCAACATCCCACCAATGACAGCGCCCCGATCAATCAGGCGTTTGATCTGTTCATCGTTTAGCTGACGCTGGTTGGGTACGATTTTCCGTACATTATGGTGGCTCGCCCAGATGGGTCCTTCATATCGTTCGAGCGCTTGATCAAACCCTTCGTCTGTCAGATGGGTCACATCCAATATCATATGCAGTTCGCCCATGATCTTCATCAATTCGAGCCCTTGGGCATGAATACGGCCAGCTGTTTTCGTCCCGTCGGCATATCTTCCCGGACCAAAGTGTGACAAACCCAATGCCCGAAGGCCATAGCTGTGTGCTTCGTATAAATAGTCTGGGGTGACCAGCGAATCGGCACCCTCTAAACTAAGGATATAGCCGATAGGCTTCTCCGCATCGGCGATCGCTGCATTATTCCAAAGATCAATATGGGCATCCAATCCGTGGCTATCCAGGATCTGCACCATCTCCCCTGCCTTCTCCATCTCCCGATACCAGATCCGCTGGGCTTGGGTCATCGCCCAGGCCTGTTGGGGGGAATTCCATCCCGTCAATGCGCTGTTGAACGGATTCACACGGGCCAATTGCGTCGCCACGACGAGACCTATTTTTCCCTTTCGCAATTCCGGCAAACATACTGTACCCTTCCCACGGTCGGGCTTATCGCGCATATTCCGTTCGCGCAAACGTATCTGCTCCAATGGAGCGGATAAATCGCGGTTCCATTCGATGGCATTCATCGCCAAGTCGAGATGGGCATCAATGATCAAGCGGTTCATGAGGATACTTTAAGATTAACTCCTGTATTTCTTGACTAAACGCTTCGAAGATGGCCTGCCAATGGGCCTTTTCTTCTGAAGAATACGCATAGAACCCCTGACCGGAATCCATACCTCCTTCTCCTTTGTATTTCATTTCTTGGAGGGTCTTGGGTAGGCTATCCATAGCCGACAATTCCTTATTCAGGCCTTCCATCACCATGCCATAAGCATACGTGCCCATCAGGTCCATATACCTAAAATTACCAGCAAAAGGCAGGTAATAACCGGCATCATTTCGGCATGCCCGGTCGACACTTTCGATGGATGCATAGCCATTTTCCACCAAGTATAGTCCTTCTCGAATCATCGCAGCAAGCATCCTCGCTCGGGTACTGAATCCTGTTTTTACAATATAGGGATCTTTCCTCCAGCTTTCTTTCGCCCATGCGAACAGGCGTGCGAGATCGTTTGCGTCACTAGAGTCGTTGGCAACGATCTCGGCAAAAAAAGTACGGTGAGCAGGATACGTCCAGTTCAGGCCAAATATTTTGGAGGGATTACGGCTATGTGCTTGCAGTTCATCCAAATGGACGGCCTCTATATTGGTCGCGATAATCGTCTTCTCCGTAGCTTTATCTTCGATTTGTCGAATGAGGTCTACCTTGGTATCCACCTGATCCTTGGTCACCAGGATGACCAGTTCGCTGCTGATCGTGCTCGGCCATGCTGTCTGGATTTGGAGGTTTTTGTACCCCATTCCTATTTCCTCATAAATGGCTCGTTCGGCACTTTCTTTATCTGCTGTAAGTAAAAGCACTTCCTGTCCCGCGGCCAATAAATTACTCACGACGCTATAAGCCAGTTTGTCTTGACCGATTACCATCATTGGATAGGTCGTCCCCTGCATCCTTCTCCTAGTAGTTGTATCCATTGTTGTTTTAAATCGATTTGAGTACTTCTGCACTTACGGCGACAGCATGGTCGATGTCTTTCTCCGTATGTACTGCGCTGATATACCATAACCCGCGTCCGATAATGCGAACGCCGTTATCATGCATACCGGCGACAAAATTCTTTAATTTTATTTTATCTGTCTGGAGGGAATCCCTGTAGTTCCTGATCTCGGGTAATGTGGTGAAAGAAGTATTAAACATGGGTCCTGGTCCCTGGACAAGCAGGTCTTGCCGGGCTTCCTTTGCGGCACGACGTAAGCCCTCCATCAAGCGGTTTCCTAGGCGGAACATCCGGTTATAGGTGTCCGGATCGCGTTCCAGTACCTCAATGGTGGCCAAGGCCGCGGCTACGGTCGGGTTGCTTGTATTCATCGTGCCAGCATGGATAACCCGAGCAGAAGAGATCTCTTCCATCCATTCTTTCTTGCCGACAATGGCACTAATGGGGTATCCGCTGGCGATGGCTTTTGCGAAAATAGCCAGGTCTGGCGTAATGTTGTAATACTGCTGTGCCCCGCCAAGCCCCAAACGAAAACCTGTAATCACTTCGTCGAAGATCAAGGCGATACCATAGCGGTCGCAAATAGCGCGCAATCCTTCCAGAAAACCCGGTTGGGGAACGATACAACCGTTGTTACACATGATAGGCTCTGTAATAATAGCCGCCAATTCGTCGTGTCTGGCTGCCACGACTTTCTCCACCAGTGCCAAATCGTTCCAGGGAAGCAGGATAAAATCTTCTCGGCTGTGGGGAGATAATCCTTGGGACCACGCAAACGCCTGTGGGTTTTCTTCCGTTCCTAAAGCTTCTACCGATGGGGTACTGATGCCCCAGGCCACATTGTCCAACCAGCCGTGATAGTGTCCTTCAAATCGTAAGAACTTCTGTTTTCCTGTTTTTGCACGAGCAACGCGAAAGGCTGTTTGTACTGCCTCGGAGCCATCCAGACAGAAACGCATCAACGCTGCCGAGGGTATCAATTGATGCAGCTTCTCGGCAAGCTCAACCTCCCGGATGTGCTGTCCTGCAAACAGTTGCCCTTGTTGAGAGTAGGTATCTACAGCGCGTAGCACATCGGGGTGGGAATGCCCCACAATCAAGGGGCCTTGGCTTAAGGTAAAGTCTAAATAAGCATTACCATCGACGTCGTATACGGTGCTACCCGCACCATGGGTATAAAAAATCGCATGTGGATGGTTATATTTTCGAAATTCCGAAGATACTCCTCCGGCCAACACAGCACTGGCTCTGGCTAAAAGAGCCTCAGATTTTTGATAGCTTATCTTCTTCATTATATGGTATCGGTTCTATAAGTTGTCCTTCTCTATATTTGGAGGCCAGTTCGTAAATATCTTTATTGAATCGTGCAAAAGCTTCCTCCCACGCTTTGGCTTGCTCTTCGCTATAGGCAAATAGACCTTGACAGTTATGTACCCCTTTTGCACCTTCCGTCACCATGCGTTCCATCAGTTGTGGCACGTCGGAGCGATTGGAAAGCTCTTTAAGTATCCGTTCGAATGAATCGATATAATCTTCGAATCCCATAAAGTCCATGCGTCTAAAAATGCCCATTAAAGTCACCCACGACCCTACATCGTAGCGAAAGACCTTATCGGCATCGGCCAGGGTGGTTGCACCATTTTCAACCAATGTCAATCCCTCCCGGTATACAGCATACATTAGCCTGTTGGTAATAAACCCTCGGATATCTTTTTTAAGTAGTGTAGGCTCCTTCCCCCAGCTCCTTCCGAGATTCATGACCTCTTCGGCAACAGCTCTATCGGTTCGTATTCCACAAGTCACTTCCATAAAACGCGTCATATAAGCCGGTTCGGCCCAATGCACACCGATGAAGCGGCCTGGTGTGGGTACAAACTCTTGCAATTCGCTGATAGGTATGGCAGATGTATTGGAAGCGATAATGGCGTGATCGGACACCTGTTCAGCAATCTTTTGGTATACGATTTTTTTGATGTCTTTGTCTTCAACAACACACTCCTGTACAAAATGACAAGTGGTGATTTCATGATAGTCCTCCGTCACACGTAGCCGTTCCACATAATAAGCTAGCCCCTTATTCAGCAAGCTAGAAGCTTCTGCATGCCGCAGTAAGTCGACGATGTGTTTTGTGGCCGTCTCTTTTTCTCCAGCTATCGGCGCCAAAGCAACGACCTGATGACCGGAAGCCAGCAAAGACACGACGATACTGCTACCCATTAGGCCCAATCCTACTACCGCCACAGACATATTTGGTCTTGAATTATTCATGGACAGCTGGAAGTTTGACAATACAATCGATCTCCACACAAATACCCTCGGCCAGTACCGATTGGACGGTCGTACGTGCCGGCTTTATACCGGTGAAGTAAGTCGCATATACTTTGTTGAAGCGGTCAAAATCATCAATATGTGACAAATGAACGGTACTTTTTACCACATCATCCATCGTTGCCCCAGCCGCTTCAATAATGGCTTTTATATTTTCCATTGTACGTGTTGTCTCCTCTTCGATACTTCCCAAGATAAAGGTGGATGTTTGGAAGTCCACTGAAGCTTGGCCACTAATAAAAAGAAAACCGCCAGCAATAATACCATCGGAATATGCTCCGGTCACGAAAGTAGCGTCTCTATCAGGATGTACAATTTTTTGCTTACTCATGTATAACTTTTTTGGTTTACCTATTAGCAAAGGTACATTTGCGGCTTTGGCCTGTCTATTACATTTGTTCCTAATTGTAGTACTATTTTTCAGGGGCACAGGGTGTCTTGTGACTGGTCACTTACCACTATACAGCGATTGAAGCTTGGGAACGAAAAGAAAACTTCATTTAAAAGAAGCCTTATCAATTCATAACTTATTACTCCCGCTACAGACAGTATGATTTTTTTTTGCGACTTTTGTCCTATGGCAGAAAAGGAGCGTCTAATGAGTTTTCATCGATGAGAGGATTAGTCACAAAATCAACAGGTAGCTGGTATCAGGTACGGGGAGAGGATGGCAATAAATACGACTGCCGTATCAAGGGGAAGTTTCGTACAAAGGATATCAAAACCACCAACCCCATTGCTGTCGGGGATTGGGTACATTTCGATTGGGAGGATGATCAGGAAAGTGCCGTTATCCATACGTTGGAGCCACGCCGAAATTATATCATCCGTAAGTCTGTCAACCTTTCGAAACAGACGCAGATCCTAGGGGCCAACCTCGATCAGGCTATTTTGGTAGCAACTTTGGCTTCCCCGCCGACATCGTTGGGCTTTATCGATCGGTTTTTGGTCACTGCGGAAGCATATGATATTCCCGTCGTGCTGGTCTTTAACAAATTGGACTTATTTCATGAAGAGGGACTGAAAATCTTGGACGAATATATAGCTGTTTATGAACACATCGGCTATCCTTGTCTTGCAGTGTCCGCCCTCGAAAAGACGAATATGGAATCCTTTCAGGCACTGCTTAAGGACAAAATATCGTTGGTCTCCGGGCATTCGGGTGTGGGTAAATCCACCCTCATTAATGCCCTTATTCCCGGTGCAGAACTCCGTACAGGTGGTATCTCCGCATGGTCCGATCGGGGAAAGCACACGACCACCTTTGCCGAGATGATTGACCTGCCTTTTGGTGGTAAGTTGATCGATACGCCGGGTATCCGTGAACTTGGCGTTGTGGATATTGAAAAAAATGAACTATCTCATTTCTTTCCGGAAATGCGTTCCCTCCTCAACACGTGTAAGTTTAACAATTGTAGGCACATCAATGAACCCGGCTGTATGGTACTTCTAGCCGTCGAAGAAGGTCTAATTGAACCCTCACGATATGACAGCTATCTGAGTATCTACCAAAACGAAGATAATCGGAGTTAAGGGATTACTTCACTCTTTTTCTTCTCACACCAAAAGCAATGCCACCGAGTAAGCCGATGATCAAGACGATTGATCCGGCTAAAGATACGGTATTACTGATTTTCATCGTCTGTGGATCGAATACAAACTCTACGGTGTGATTTCCTCCTGGCAATTGTAGTGCTCTCAAAATATAATCTGCACGGATAATAGGCAATTCCTTTCCGTCTACATAAGCCTTCCATCCTTTTGTATAATAGACCTCAGAAAAAACAGCAAAGACGTCATGTGGTGCGGTATACTCATAGGTCAACTTATCGGGGTGGTAGGACACCAGCTTGATAGACGCGTTAAGGGGCTCACGCAAACGCGACATGTCCAATTGATTCTTAAACTCCTCATGTACGAAGGCTTCTTTTGTCGCGTTAAAACTACTAATAGCTTGCATTTCCTGCGCATTATCGCGCACCATGGTTACTTTATCCACAAACCAGGCATTGCCGGCTGCGGTGCTACGCCTTTCGATACGCTCGGCTCCGTTTTTTGGATCTTTGGTAATGACGTAACGTACATTAAACATATCCAACACATCTTCGTTGATTGCGCCATTAAATTGATGTTCGAGGAGTTCCTGGAAGCGCATCAGCTTCGCAGCATGATATCCGCCTAGGCTATGGTGGAAGTAGGATGCTCGGGCATCTGAGAAAGGGTTGGTGGTCATGTCCAACACACGATAGTGTGGATCTTTGTCCATACGGATTAACTGATCGACTTCGCGTTCTTGAAAAGGCGTACTAGACACCCTTTTGTCTACGAAAATGTCGTTGTTGAGGTAACGCTTGTCCACCGACCACAGGTCACCGAGCGTCAAGATTCCTAATCCCACGATCAATACGGTGGCACTGGTCTTCTTCTTGATGAAAAGCCAGACCAGAACAAAGGCTATCGCTACAATAAAGAAAGAACGCCAAGCATCAGAAGAGGCCAGCGCAGACCGATCTTTAATCAAGGCTGCCGAGAGCTGGTTCGCCAGATTGGTATCGCCAAACTGTTGTCCCAACATAGCGACAAACTCGCTGTAGTTGGTCGGCCTAAAGTTAAAAAACAGTCCGGGCATCAAGGCTACGAGGAGACATACGCCCCCAACACCAGCAAAGGTGTATAGCACTTTTTTATCCAGATTGACAATCTCGTTGCCCCTGCTTAACAGTTCTTGAACAGCCATAATCGCCAGAAGGGGGATCAAAATCGCAACGATTACCAAAATTGATTCAACAGCTCTAAACTTGTTGTACAGCGGGAAATAGTCAAAGAACAAGTCCGATACCAAAGGAAAGTGTTTCCCAAATGCCAGCAACAATACCAACGCTCCGGCACCGACAATCCACCATTTGAGCCGATCCCGCACGATGATCAGTCCCAGTACAAAGAGGAAAATCACACCTGCTCCGAAATACCAAGGCCCAGAAGTAAATGGTTTTTCACCCCAGTAAGTCGGTAAGCTCTGCGCCATATCCACGGCTTGGTTCTGGGGGACCTGTAAATTTGTAAAAAATTTCACCACCTCGGATGACTTATCCAACACACCTTGAGAGCGACCTCCATAGGCATTTGGTATCAAGAAAGTAATATTCTCGCCGATACCCTGACTCCAATCGTAGGCGTATTTTCTATCCAAGCCCGAGGACTTCCCGTTCTCTTCGACCTTCACGATGTTGGCTTTTCCGCGCGTGGTCAATTTACTATATTCATAGGTCGGGAACAACACAGAAGCGTTGACTGCTACCGCCACCGCTGCGGCAAGCACTTGCATACCCGTAGCTTGCATAAAAGGCTTTAGCTTTTTGTCCCTTATGGCATAATATAGCTCAAAACCACATAATACGAGTAGGGTGATGAATAGATAATAGGTCATTTGGACGTGGTTCGCACGGATTTCCATGGCCAGAAAAAAGGCCAACAGTGCGCCTCCTAAATATTTATTTCCTCGATAGGTGAGGATAATCGAGCCGATGATCGGGGCCATATAGGCTAAGGCATAAGCTTTGGTAATATGTCCTGCCTCAATATAGATAAAATTATATGACGAAAAGGAGATGGCAATAGCACCTACAGCAGCCAGCCACGGACGAATACGAAGTACACTCAAGAGGAAGTAACTCCCCAATAGAAACAGGAGAATAACATCGGCTGGTTGTGGAAAGACAGACTTCAGCAATGGGCTGATATAAGTCGCAATATTGTGGCTATGCTTATACCATATTTGATAGGTCGGCATACCTCCGAACATGGTATTTGTCCATTGCGGAGCATGACCATCCTTATCTTTGTAGGCAAAGATTTCTTGCTGACTGCCCGCAGCTTGGATGACATCATGTTGAGACAGCGTCTTCCCTTGCCAAACAGGCGTGAAGTAAAAAAACACCAGAACAAAAAAGATGGCCACGACGGCGATATGTGAAGAGTTCTGCTTAAACCAATTTTTCATCTGAATAATTTTGCTTTTTAATGGAGATGAAGCCCTGCCTACCGCAGGCAGGCATCATGAGCATATTGCTACTTGTTGTGAGCGGCATACTCATGAGGGTTTCATCCAAATAGTTTGTTTATATAATAATTTTATGCTTCTTTTTTTTATTAAAAATCAAAAATATAGAAATGATTTTAATAATTCCTATTCGGAGAATATTAGTTTCCTTTTTCAATCAGCTTTTTGATGTCCGACAACTCCCCGAAAAGTACTAATAAGTCATTTTCCTGCAATATGGTGTCGGACTTAGCAATACCTGAAGCTTCCTTGTGGGGCACATTGCTTCCCTTTTCCTTCCGGTCGGAAACGGTGAGTGTAGTCAGGACAATGACCTTGTATTTGTTGGTCAAGTCAGCTTCACGAAGGGACATGCCTACATATTTTGCCGGCACACGTGTCTCGATGATGCTATATCGATCGGACACCTTGAAGGAATCAATGATGTCGATATTGTCTAACCGCATAGCCAATCGCTCGGCTGCCTCTTCCTCGGGCATGATATACTCATCAATCTGCATGGCCTCCATGACAGTTTTCTGCAAGTCCGATACTACTCGTCCAATAATCCGCTGCACGCCTAGTTGTTTGATCAAGGCTGTAGTCAGCAGGGACGCGCCTTCATCTTCGCCAATAGCCACAATAACCGCATCACTATCACGTAGCGGCAAGGCGCTTACGGCCTCCCTGTCGGTGGTATCGAGGCATACCGTGTGGGTAATCTTATCCTTCAGCTGCTCGACAATATGGATATTCCTATCGGCCCCAATGACTTCATGCCCCAGCTCTGTCAAATGGACTGCTAACGATTTGCCAAAATGGCCCAAGCCTAACACAATATATTTCATTATTCTTCCATTTTTTAAAACAACACCTTTTCCGTAGGATAAAGGTAACTTTTGTTTTTGGTATTCTTAATAAATGCAACAAGCAAGGTAAGTGTACCGACACGACCGACAAACATGGTGATGATGATGACCATCTTGCCCATCGGGCTTAAGGAGGGGGTAATGCCCAAACTCAAGCCACAGGTGGAATAGGCCGATACCGTCTCGAACAATAGTTTTTTCATAGGTTGATGGGGATCCGAAAAGTTCAGCACAACAAACGATACACCGATCGTCAAAATCGAAAGGACAATAATTGCAAACGCTTTATGTACAGATTCGGAGGCAATCCGCCTTTTATAGACCTCAATAGATTCTTTACCTCGCGCCAGCGCGACGATATTCATCAATGCTATCGCTACGGTCGTCACTTTGACTCCTCCGCCGGTAGAGCCGGGAGAGGCTCCGATCCACATTAATGTTGTGACCATAATTAAGGTGGGTACACTGATAAAATTGAGATCCACCGAATTGAATCCTGCCGACCGGGATGAATTTGCCATAAAGAAGGTCGTTACCCACTCGCCAATGGTGTGGCGGTCGACCACTAAAGTATGCGATTGTTCCATGATAAAGTACGAAATCGTAGCGAGTACGATGACCACGATATTGCAGCTAAGGACAAATTTCGAATTGTATCGAAAGGTTTGCGCTTTATGGGTATATTTCTTCTTGAGGATATACTGGCGAATGAATTCCTTGGCTTTCGCTTGAAAATAGGTATAAAAATTATAGACTGTTCCAAACCCCAGTCCTCCCCAGATAAAGATAAAGGTCAGTACAAACTGAAAATTGTAATTAAAACGGTATGCTTCATGGCGTATGCCATCCTGCAGGATGGAAAAACCCGAGTTACAAAAGGCCGAGATTGCGTGGAATGCTGCGAAGAAGATACGATCTCCCACAGTGGCGAAGATGCGGGAATCCAAGGTCAGGTAGATAAATACCCCACCAATAAACTCAAAAAGCAGGGTAATAAAAATAATCTTCAGCAGGGTAGAGATGACCGAGTTTAACTTATTTTCGCCGAGGATCTCCCCGAACATTAGCTGGTTCTTAAACGAGAAACCTCCAGAAAAGAAATAACCAAAGAAGCCTGTGAAGGTCATAATACCCAAGCCGCCGACCTGGATCAGCACCATGATGACGGACTGACCAAACAAGGTAAAGTTGGTCGAGATATCGGTTACGGTTAACCCTGTAATGCATACCGCGCTGGTCGCCATAAAAAACGCATCCAAAAAGCTCAGGGGAGCTACAATAGTCGTCCGAGGGAGCATCAACAATACCGTCCCAATCAAGATCAACCCTAGAAAACTGATGACAAATAGAATGGTCGGATTAAAATAAAAGTTATCGAAAAAAAGGCTCCGTTTGGAAAGCTCCGACAGAAAAATCAATGCGATACCCAAATATACCCATTCATTCTTCGTCATAAATTGCAGCATATCTGCATCGACGAGCCGGGCAGCGCCTATCAGTACGAAATAAACAATGATAACTAGTCCCGAATAGTGGGACACATCAATCTTATTTAACGCGAATATCGATGACAGGGTACGGAACAGTTCACATACAAACAAGCCATAAAACATGACATGAATAGCGCGGTTCGTATGTTCGGCCAGGGAAGGGTTGGTAATGTATCCGATATGCACGATCACCGTCAACGCACAGACCAAACTCACATAAAACATAATCCGGTCTACAGCTTCTGTACGATATCGAAAGATGTATCTTAAAAACCCTGCGATAGCTTTCATTCTACAATAGTAGCAATATCATTACTCAAAATGACATAACCACATCTAATTTTCCTTCTTTTTATCCTTTTTCTTGAAAATATTTTTGAAAAATCTTCCGGTATCTTTTACGACTTTCTTGGTGCCCTTTACTGCATCTTGTGCCGTACTGGCAGCGCCCGTTAATCTTGCTTCCCTTTCTGGACTTATTCCTGCACACTGTTTAATACCGTCCAGTAAGCTCTGCCATAGGGTTTTGAAAAACGAATGTTCCGGTACGCGTGTATAATCGACCTTGGCTATGGTATACACACCTTTTCCATCGGGATTACTGTTGTTGATGATAATTTCGTTGATGAGAAAAGACACGACTTTCTTGGCCTTTTTATCTTGTCCATCCACAGGTTTGTTGAGCAAGTTGATCTTCAGATCGTCGTAATCGAACCGGAATTCCCCCCAGTTTTTATAATCATTTCCCTCCATATTGAAAGCTACCTTATGGATTTGACCGGAAGCGAGCTCTACATTCAACAGAGGTCTCAGGATGCGGTTGAAATCCGTTGCTTTCATGGATCCTACGGTTCCTTTATAGGTATGGAAGCCATTGGCGCTCAGCATATCAAAACCAAACTGTGCATGAAGCTTGCCCGTATCCATGATTTTTGCGGTCAGGTCTGCACGCAAATATTTATCCTGTCGTAGTTTCAGCGTATCGTTTGTTACATTAGTCAACGTACCCTGCGCATGGTCAAAAGTAATGGAGCCCTCCTTATTAAATTTTGCACTAAACTCATGGTAACCTACGGATATATCGTCCACAAACAAGCTGTCTATACGTAGCAACTTTTTCATCTTCATGAGTTGCTGATGGGGGGATCGTCCAATTTTGCTGATTCCTTTTTTTGGATAGCGTTTGTCCTGGAACAGATCCACGGATCCATTTTTGATTTGCACCTTTGCAGCAATGGTTTGCTGATCTTCGATAAAGCGTCGGAAATCCATTTGTTCGAAGCGTAGGGTGTCAAACTTCAGAATGGCCATGGTGACATTCTGCTTCTTTTGCTTATAAAAAGAAGACTTATTCATCTTGGGAGCGTACTCTACTTTTGTAAATAAGACATTTTGGTCCCGGGTGTTGATCAGGAGATCTTTAAACTTTGCCTTATAAAAACCATCGGGCAGCTCATATTCAAATGCGGGTATCCGTACTTCTACCATCTTGGTATAAAAGAGGCGTGATGTATCCGAGACGGAGGTTTCGTCGACGAGCACATCGTGCACATGGATATTCACCTTGTCCAGATCGATATCCGAACTTTTACCTTCTTCGATCTTTGAATATTTAAACAAGATATCGTCTATACGGATATCTTTTACATTGACGGATGTAAAAACATCTTTGATGCTTTCATAGAGTGTTTGTGGTGGTTTCTCCACGATGGTATCATTGAACGCATGGTACTCACTCATCAAGTGTATATCAGGCTGCTCAAAAATAATGGTCTTGATATTCAATTTTTTGTTGGATAAAACATCCATCAAGCTAAAGCGGCGAACTTTCAGGGCTTTGATCTTGATGTGGTACCTGTTGTTGGGAGCCAATTTGAGCATGATCATTTTCTGGTAAACCGCCGAGTCGGGAATCAGCTCGGCTTGGTGTAACGTAGCATTACCCAAGGCCACATTGAGGTCCAGATGTTCGTATTTTAGGGTATAGAGCCCGCCTGTAGCGTTGTGGACAACCTCCTGTAATTTGGCTTCGACAATAGGTTGCCAATTTCGACTATAATACCACGTCACACTTACCAACAGTAATATGATAAACAGCACAACACCTATTATCCATTTCCAAACTTGCTTCATTTAAACCTCCTTAGTTACCACTAGTGACTTAAACAAGATTTCTAGGTAATTGTTTTTTTGTTCCTTATGACGCAAAGAACACCATTTCTTCAGCTTTATCTGGCCAGCATGTAGACCTTATTCGCCTATCGCATAATAGCGGAATCCCAGTTCTTCGACTTCCGCCCTTTGCAGGAGTTTACGTCCGTCAAAGATAAAGGCTGGTTTGTTCATGTTCGCCTTTATGCTAGCCCAGTCGTAGGTTTTGAATTCATCCCATTCGGTCAGTATGGCAATCGCATGTGCATTTTTACACGCCTCATACGGATCGTCATATACGGAGACCTGCGCTTTGTTTTCGTCGGTACTGCGGCTGTTGAGATGGTCCAAGTCGATGAACACCTTCTCTGCCGGCACCTTAGGATCATAGACGGCAATATTGGCTTGCTCATTGAGCAAAAGGTCGGTCACATATATCGCTGGTGACTCCCGCGTGTCGTTGGTATCCTTTTTAAATGCCCACCCCAGTATAGCAACACGCTTTCCCGAGACAGTATTGAAAAGTGTTTGGACGATATGATCTGCAAAGCGTTGTTTTTGGTGGTCATTCATGATGATAACCTGCTCCCAATAATCGGCGACTTCATGGAGGTTATACGAGCGTGCAATATAGACGAGGTTGAGAATATCCTTTTGGAAACAAGAGCCTCCGAAGCCGACTGATGCTTTCAGGAATTTAGCACCAATACGGGAATCCATACCAATCGCTTTAGCGACTTCTTCGACATTTGCACCTGTTTTCTCACAAAGCTCCGATATGGCATTGATGGAAGACACCCGCTGTGCCAAGAAGGCGTTGGCGGTCAATTTCGACAGTTCGGACGACCAAAGGTTGGTGGTAATGATTTTTTCACGTGGCACCCACCTAGCGTAAATGTTTACCAAGGCCTCGATGGCTGCTGCATGCTCACCACCAATCAATACACGGTCGGGATTCAACAAGTCCTGCACGGCTGTTCCTTCAGCTAAAAATTCGGGGTTAGAGAGAATATGAAAATTGACACCGCTGGCGGTATGGTGCAAGATACTCTGGAGCGCAGCGGCAGTACGTACAGGAAGTGTAGACTTTTCAACGACAATTTTGTCCGTTCGAGCCACTTCGGCAATCTGGCGCGCACACAATTCAATAAACTTGAGGTCCGCAGCCATACCTTTCCCTTTGCCGTAGTTTTTGGTCGGTGTGTTTACCGAGATGAAGATCATATCGGCTTCATCAATGGCTTCACGAACAGCCGTGGAGAAGAATAAATTCTTGTTTCTTGCACCACCGACAATCTCGGCCAAGCCCGGCTCGTAGATCGGAAGGTTATCGAGATTTTCATCGTTCCATGCTGCGATCCGTTGGGCATTCATGTCCACCAAGGTGATTTGAAGATCAGGACACTGTTGGGCAATGACCGACATGGTGGGTCCGCCAACATAACCGGCACCTATACAACAGATTTTTTTTACTTCAATAGCCATGCATTCTAAGTTTATTTCTATTTGCAAACAAACTTAAATAAAATGCCTTAGCTTTCAAGAACCGAATATTAAATGAGCTCATGCATACCCTTGGAAATAGACAAAAATGCATAATGCCTATTACAAAAAATGTTTTGTTGCGATTTGTGTCGTGCGATTTGCGATCCGTTACTGGTCATCGGTCGAACTTTCCGGTGACAACTGTTTCAACAGCCGCTCGACCTCTTCCTCCGAGGCAGTGAGCTTAGCCTTGCAGATAGCAATCAGCTGAGAAGCCTTTTTAATCTTTTCGGCAAGTTCATCAACGGTGACCTCGCCGACTTCAATGTCTCTCACGATAGACTGTAATTCGTTAAGGGCATCGACATACGTATAATTCTGTTCCATAGACGCTAACTTTTTTTGGTGATTGTACTGGTTATTTTACCTTCGAACAAGATGGTTTCTACTTGATCGCCTTCGCGTACTTGTTCCGTACTTCGCAATGCTTTACCGTTAATTAATGTGATACTAAAGCCCCTTTCCAATAACAGGTGCGGGTCTGCCATTTTCACGATTTTTTGGATATGCACTAAACTGGCGTATTGCTCTTTCAAAAATTGCTGACTAAACAGATGGAGTCTTTGGGAAAGCATCTGTATACGATGATGCTCTGCGGTCAGCAAATTTCCGGCACTCCAGGAAAGCTGCTGGGCAAGCCGATGTAACCCTTCCTGCTCGTGTACAAATTTAGTGGTGGAGCTGTTTATCAATCTTTCTTGCGCCTGATCCAGAGGAACGGCAAAGTTGTGGAACTTTTGAATAAGAAAGTCAGCTAGTTCACTCGGGGTAATTGCATTCTTGTAGGATACCATCTCGCTGACCGTTTCATTGGTCGAATGCCCTATGCCAGTCAATACAGGAATTGGAAAGATCGCTATGGACTTGGCTAATGCATAATTATTATAACTGGACAACCCCACCTCACCTCCGCCCCCACGAATGATGGCAACCGCATCGTACGATTCAGCCCTTTCGGCGATGACGGCGAGCTGTCTGATGATTGACGGGACAGACTTGTCTCCTTGAAGGAGAGCCGGATAGAGTGTCGTTTCTAACCGGTATCCCCAGGGATTATGTTGGATAATCTTATAAAAATCCGATAGGCCCTTGCTGGTTTCGACAGAGATAATCGCCAACCTTTTGGGAACAAGTGGAAAAGGCAGCCGTCTGTTGGCCTCAAAAAGATCTTCTTCCTGCAAGCGCTTGATGCTTTCTTTTTTTTCTTTTTCCAATTCGCCCAGAACAAAGCTCGAATCGATATCGACGATACGCAAGCTGAGCCCATGCAACGGGTCGTACGAAATTCCCGCTTGAAACAAAATGGAAATTCCGTCACGTAATGGCTCATTCAGGAGACTAATAAATTGTTGATTGATGCGCTCAAAGTCACTCTTCCAGAGAATAGAACGGATTTCAGCGACAACTTTACCCTCTTTTTTTTCCACCAGCTCGGGATAGCAATGTCCCGAATGTTTGTAATGATTGAGTTTATTCATCTCTGCTTTCACCCAATACAAACTGGTGTAACGATCCGCAATGGTCTTCTGGATGCTTCTCGTAACCTCCAATAAGGAAAAGACTGTTCTATCTTGAATACTCTCCGGCACATTCAAACTTAGATAAAATGCTTCGAATTCACGAACTGAATGTTAAATATTAGTACATTTACCTTATATTCATTAAAGCATGAAATGTATAGCAAGACAAGGCTTATTGCTGTGTTTAAGTTGGTTTTTCTTTATAGCACAGGGGTATGCTCAAGCGACACGCACGGTAGATAACCATACCATGCTATTATACAATCGCGCTAATATTATCCCTTTTAAACAGTTAGACGCCCTAAAGATTGCTGTTGTTACACCGAGGAAGGCCAGCTACCCAAGCTTTACCTATATGATGGGGCGGTATGCAGCGTTTTTAGAAACGGATTTTGCCAATTATACCGCATCGACAAAGTTCTCCAATACGATCATCCTTGCCGGCAAAACTTCCGAACTTACGGCAGATATCCTTCTTAAAGCCCGGCAGTCGGCAAGTATCGGCAAACAGGTCATCGTGTGTACTTTTGTGGAAACACAGGGTGATGTTTCCCTACAAAGTCCCCGATTCGGAGGGCAACTTACAGAGCTTGTCTCCTTCGGTAGTGGGGTTGTCGTCCAGGAAAATATGGCCATGAGCCTATTTGGCGGTATGGCTATTACCCAAGGTCTAGCGGTCAACAGGACCACATGTACACGCATGCAATATGCGAACATCAACCGGGCGGCATGGGACATCACCGCGATGACCAAGCAAATAGATCAGATAGCCGCCGAAGCCATTCGCGAACGCGCAACACCCGGTATGGTGGTCATGGCGATAAAAAGCAACCAAGTTATCTTTGAAAAAGCTTACGGATACCATACTTATGAACACAGGATCCCTACACGGCTGGATGACTTATTCGATCTGGCGTCGGTCAGTAAAATAGCAGGTACTACGCCAGTTATCATGCATTTACATGAATTGGGCAAAATCGACTTGGAAAAGACCATGGGTGATTATCTGTGGGAGAGTAAGGAGACCAATAAATCAGCCATTACCTTGCGTAGTGTGCTGTTACATGAGGCTGGTTTCATCCCCTATATCCCTTTTTATCGAGAATTGAAAGATGGTGATCTGCAATCCTATCCGTCCACAACGCATCAGGTGAAAATCGCAGATAATGTCTATCTGCTGACGGATTACTACAGAAATGTGATGTGGCCGACGATGTTGAAGTCGTCTGTCAAACCTGTCGGGAACTACGTATATTCGGATATCAGTATGTACGTGATGAAAGAAATAGCGGAGCAGGTGTCGAGCACACCGATGAATGCGTATGTGGAGCATTGGCTCTATAAACCAATAGGTATGAAAACGGCCGGATACAATCCAAGAAATCGCTTTGCAAAAAATCGGATCGTGCCAACGGAGTTGGATACAGCCTTCCGTAAGGTCTTATTAGAAGGCTATGTTCATGATCAAGGAGCGGCTATGGCCGGCGGTGTCGCGGGGCATGCGGGGCTGTTTGCTACGGCAAACGATTTAGCGATCTATGGACAGTTGTTGTTAAACCGAGGGGAGTACGGTGGTGTACGATATTTTCAAGGAGAGACAGTAGATTTGTTTACCTCCAGGCAGTCGAAGAAGAGCCGTCGGGGGCTAGGCTTCGACCGTTATGACCCTAACAGCACGAATGGTTATCCCTCCAAGCTTGCCAATAGCTCGGTGTACGGCCACACCGGGTATACCGGAACGTGCATATGGATCGATCCACAAAATCAGTTAACCTATATCTTTTTATCCAATCGCGTGCATCCACAAGTGACGAGTAAATTGATGGATCTGAATATACGAAGCCGGATACAGGATGTTATTTATGAAACTATACTTACTAAACAATGATGTACAGGAACTCCCTTTTAATTTTATTTCTTTCCTTTTTTGCCGTATCGAATCTACATGCACAAGATTTCGAAAAGCTGCACAAAGACATGATAGTCGTTGATGGCCACAATGATGTTATTGCAACCGCTATGATGAGAGGGCGGGATATCGGTTTGGAGTTGGATACCGGGCATACCGATATTCCTCGTCTCCAGAAGGGGGGTGTAGATGTACAGGTGTTTGCCGTGTGGTCCAATGACAAGCGGTGGCCCACCGGAGCCTTTAAGCAGGCCAACGATCAGATTGATTCCTTAGTCAGTGCTATTGCCCGTAATGTTTCAAAAATCCAACTTGCCAAGACGACCCAAGATATCAACCACATTGTCGGAGAGGGTAAGATTGCCGCTGTAATCGGTATTGAAAGCGGGCATATGATCGAAAACTCCATAGCGAACCTGCAGACGCTCTACGATCGGGGCGCGAGGTATCTGACATTGACATGGAACTACAACCTTCCTTGGGCAACAGCTGCGGCTGTAGAAGATGAAAAACCGATCGAAGAGCAGCAGGGTTTGTCCGAGGAGGGGAAAAAGATTATCCGCAAAATGAATGAACTGGGTATGCTGGTGGATTTATCCCATGCTAGCAAAAAGACCTTTTACGATGTCATGGCTATTACCTCCAAACCGGTCTTAGTCTCCCATAGCAATGCTGCGGCGCTTACACCGCACTTTAGAAACCTGGATGACCAGCAGTTGGCAACCCTTGCTAAAAACGGAGGAGTCGTGGGGGTGAATTTCTACTCTCCTTTTTTGGATTCGGCCTATGATAAACGCCTCAAAGATCTTTACACCAAACAGTTGGGTAAAGAACCCACCAAAAACATGAGTACACGAGCGCAGTATAACAAGCTTACCAAGGAAAACCAACATCTCGCCAATACACCCTTGTCCAACCTACTCGACCACATCGATTATCTGGTGCGGCATGTTGGGGTAGATCATGTGGCGATTGGCTCTGATTTCGACGGGATAGAGTCGCCTCCTCAAGGCTTAGAGGATGTGTCCAAATTCCCAATACTCACAAAAGCGCTGTTGGAAAGAGGTTATGCTGTAGAGGATGTTGCCAAGATCATGGGATTGAATTTTTTGAGAGTTTTGAAGGAAAATGAGCAATAAGCTGCTGATGGATTTTAACCCGATGAACTTTTTAGAAATGTTTTTTTCTACTTTCGTATAATGGCTAAGTCAAAATCAGCATATTTCTGTCAGTCCTGTGGATACGAGTCCGCCAAATGGTTAGGACAGTGTCCTTCGTGCAAACAGTGGAACTCCTTTGTAGAGGAGGTTCTTGAAAAAACATCTTCACGTGTACCCGAATGGCGCAGCGCAACAACGATGGGCGGACAAAAGCGTGTCAGCAAAGCGGCCGTTATCCATGAAATCGTGTACAACGAGGAGCAGCGTGTACTAACACCGGACAAAGAATTCAACCGCGTATTGGGGGGTGGGATCGTACCAGGATCTTTGGTATTGATCGGAGGTGAGCCTGGTATCGGTAAATCGACCTTGATGTTGCAACTCGCATTATCCATGCCGCATGCCAAGGTCTTGTACATCTCGGGAGAGGAAAGTGAGCAGCAGATAAAAATGCGTGCAGAACGGCTTTCTCAAAATGCCCAGGCGAACTGCTATATATTGACGGAGACATCCACCCAGAATATCTTCAAGCAACTGGAAGTTATCGCACCAAATATGGTGGTAATCGACTCGATCCAGACTCTACATTCGGCACAAATTGAATCGGCACCGGGATCCGTGTCTCAAGTACGGGAATGCACCGCTGAGCTCTTGCGCTTTGCGAAGGAAACCAATACGCCTGTATTTATCGTAGGGCATATCACTAAAGATGGGTCTATTGCCGGCCCGAAGGTATTGGAGCATATGGTGGATACGGTATTGCAATTTGAAGGAGACCGACATCACGTCTATCGTATTTTGCGTTCCGTGAAAAACAGATTTGGCTCTTCTTCAGAGCTAGGTATCTACGAAATGCAAGGCTCGGGACTTCGGGAGGTCTCGAATCCTTCAGAAATTATGATCTCGCAACGGGATGAGCCAACAAGCGGTGTGGCTATAGCAGCCATGTTGGAGGGTATGCGACCGCTGTTGATCGAGGTACAAGCCTTGGTCTCCAATTCGGCCTTTGGAACGCCCCAGCGTAGTTCTACTGGCTTTGACACGAAGCGGTTGAATATGCTCTTGGCTGTTTTAGAGAAGCGCTTCGGCTTTCGGTTGAGTACACAGGATGTGTTCTTAAATATCGCCGGGGGACTACGTGTGGAAGATCCGGCGATCGACTTGGCTGTGATAGCAGCAATTATTTCTTCCCAACAGGATCTCCCCTTGCCTAGTCAGGTAACTTTTGCAGGTGAGGTCGGTCTGTCGGGCGAAATCCGGGCGGTCAATCGAATCGAACAACGGATCAGCGAAGCAGAAAAATTAGGTTTTGATGGTATTTTTATTTCGAAGTACAATACCAAAGGTTTGGATGCCAAAAAATACAATATTGCTATACGTCCTGTGGCAACATTAGAAGATGTTTTTAGGGCTTTATTTGGTTAGCACAAAATTTGCTATCTTTCTTTACTTTTGACAAAATTGGTTATATGATTAAACGTTCCGTTCTGCTGGCGGTGCCTGTTCTATTTTTCGGAGTGCTGGGGTTATGTGATAGGGTTCAGGCGCAGAAGACCGGTGCGGATCCATCGGGGTATATCCATAAATACAATAAGAATTTTGATGGTATTGGCCCTAAAGTTTACATCCTTCCAGCCCCAAGGACCAAAAAGGAGATGCTGACAGATACCTATAAAGGCATTATTCCATTTCAGGATTCCATACAGGATGCCTTGAAATATCAAAAGTTCATTGCTAATTTCAAGGTAACGTCCAATGAGGCGATCGTACAACGTCTCCTCGACCCAGTCCCGACGACTGAGGGCGCTTGGGATTCATTAATTCGGGAACACTTGGACCAGAACAGCCTCGATATTGCCTACGGCCTGCTCAACGAACAGGCACGGCAGGCTGCATTAAATGGCCGGATAAACTGGAGTATCGAGCTGTTGGAGCGTGCTAAGGACTATGCTATCATACGCCACCATCCCCAAGATATCGCCATTCTACAGGCCAACCTCGCCACGCTACAGTTTCTCGATCTCAATGCCGCTGAAGCCAAAAAACACGAGGAAGCGTATTATGTGCAGGCTAGCAAAGACAAAAACACGATCAACCAAGGACAGTCCTTGGTTAAACTCGCTCACATACAGGCTCTGGCAGAAGACTATGCCACAGCTGAAAATACGATCATCCGTAAAGCTATCCCACTGTTCAATCGAGCTCGCTACTACGAAGGAAAGGTATGGGCCTGGGAGATGCTCGCCGACATCTATCAACGACAAAACAAACATGTTCAAGCGCAGTGGTTCTTGATCCAAGCGCGGGATCTCGCACGGGCAAAAAACCAGCATAGTGAACTTGCCGAAATCGAATATATGTTAGGTTCTTCAAAGTTCATCCAAAAGAACTTTGAAGTAGCCAAAACAGAATTTATCCAGGCCTATGATCTCGCCGATAAGGAGGATAACGATTTATTAAAACTCGCTATCGTCGAAAAACTGGGCAATATCTATTTGCTGCAAAACAACCTTGAACTTGCCGATAAGCTGCTTACCGAGTATTGGCAACTGCGTACGGTGCTGTTTTAGTATTAAGTAGTTAGTACTAAGTATTAAGTAGCTAGTACTTAGTATTTAGCTCTTAATTTACGCCATTACTTTATCGACGGTTTTACAAATTAGCAGTTTTACATAACGTCGCAACCCTATAACTTTTGTAACTTCGTAACTCTGTAACTTTGTACATCAACAGATCACGACTATGGCGACGCGTATTCCTTTAGCAGAACGGCTGCGGCCGAAAACTTTAGCAGATTATGTAGGGCAGCAGCATCTTATGGGCGAAGGTGCGGTCTTACGTTCGGCGATTGAGCGGGGTAATATCCCTTCTATGATCCTTTGGGGTCCTCCCGGAGTGGGCAAAACTAGCCTAGCCTATCTCATCGCTAAGGAGTTGGATCGTCCTTTTTTTAGTCTTTCTGCTATAAAGTCTGGCGTAAAGGAGGTGCGTGAAATCATCGACAAAGCCGAACAGCTGAAGAACTTTAACCAATCGCAGCCGATACTTTTCATCGATGAGATCCACCGCTTCTCCAAATCACAGCAAGACTCCTTACTCGGTGCGGTGGAGAAAGGACTGGTTACATTGATTGGCGCCACCACGGAAAATCCCTCCTTTGAAGTGATCTCGGCTTTACTATCACGCTGTCAGGTATATGTACTTGAGCATCTTAGCGAACAGGAGCTTATTTCCTTAGTGCAAAAGGCAATGCAGGAAGATGACTTCCTTAAAAAGGATACGATCAATCTGCAGGAATATGAAGCCCTGATCCGGCTGTCGGGAGGAGATGCACGACGTCTGTTGAATATCTTTGAGCTGGTTGTTGATGCTGCCGTACCTTACCATACTGCCATAACCAACGATTTTGTGTTGAAGCAGGTACAGCAGAATATGGCACGCTATGACAAAACGGGGGAGCAACACTACGATATCATCTCGGCATTTATTAAATCTATTCGGGGCTCCGATCCCAATGCTGCCATATATTGGTTGGCAAGGATGATCGAGGGTGGCGAGGATCCCTCCTTTATTGCCCGAAGATTGCTGATCCTAGCCTCGGAAGATATTGGCAATGCGAATCCCAATGCCTTATTGCTGGCCAACACTTGTTTTCAAGCCGTCAATGTAATTGGTTGGCCTGAGGGGCGTATTATTTTGGCACAAGCGGTGACCTATTTGGCCTGCTCGGCAAAAAGTAATGCCTCCTACGAGGCGGTCAACAAAGCGCAGGCCTTGGTGCGACGAACGGGAGATCTCTCTGTACCACTACATTTGCGGAATGCTCCGACAAAGCTAATGAAAGAATTGGATTATGGTGCGGAGTATAAGTATGCCCATGCCTTCACGGGCAATTTTGTGGAACAGGAGTTTTTGCCCCAAGAGATCACAAATACAACGCTCTATGAACCCGGATCCAACAGTGCCGAAGAGAAGCTCCGCCAGTCGCTGCGCGAGAAATGGAAGGGTAAGTATGGGTATTAGTTAATTGTTCCCGCTATTTGCTGTTTCTAATGGCATTATTTATATTTGGCGACATTCAATGGGAAATATATGTTACCAAAAATCAACTTTACCGAGACACCGGCATACCAATATCTTGCTGATCATTTTATAGATTTAAGTGAGAAACCACTAAAAGAACTATTTGCAGAGGATGCTAATCGTTATGAGAAATTCTCTCTTTTCTTGGAGGATATCTTATTTGATTATTCCAAAAACAGAGTCAATGAACAAACGATGGCTTTGTTGATACAATTGGCGCGTGAATGTCAACTCGATGTCGCTATCGGAGCGATGTTTGCAGGTGAAAAGATCAACGTCACCGAAGGAAGGCAGGTGCTTCATACCGCTTTACGCAACCGTTCCGGAAATCCTATTTGGGTGGAGGGCGAAGATATTACGCTGAAGATCCGTGCTGTGCAGAAGCAGATGAAAGCCTTTTGCGCCAAAATATTGTCGGGCGAATGGAAGGGTTTCACCGGGAAAGCGATTACAGACATCGTAAACATCGGTATCGGCGGCTCAGACTTGGGACCAGTGATGGTGACAGAAGCACTGAAACCGTACAAAACACATCTCGATGTACACTTTGTCTCCAATGTGGATGGCACCCATATTGCGGAGGTCTTGAAAAAGGTCGATCCTGAGACGACGTTATTCCTTATCGCATCAAAAACGTTTACCACGCAAGAAACGATGGCAAATGCCGAGTCTGCAAAGCGATGGTTCTTGGCCAATGGTGGTCAAGAGCAGGATGTTGCGAAACATTTCGCTGCACTCAGCACGAATGAAAAAGGTGTAGCCGCCTTTGGTATCGACACGGTCAACATGTTTGAGTTTTGGGATTGGGTCGGAGGCCGCTATTCCCTGTGGTCGGCGATCGGACTATCCATCGCACTGTCCATTGGATATGACAACTTTGAAGAACTATTGGCTGGTGCATACGAAGCCGATCAACATTTTCAGGAAGCACCTTTCGAAGAGAATATTCCAGTAATCATGGGACTACTCGGCGTGTGGTACAACAACTTCTTTGAGGCAGAAAGTCACGCTATATTGCCATATGATCAATATTTACACCGCTTTGCGGCCTACTTCCAACAAGGTGACATGGAGAGTAACGGTAAATATGTAGATCGCAATGGCAACAGGGTGGATTATCAAACGGGACCAATCATCTGGGGTGAACCTGGAACGAATGGCCAACATGCATTCTACCAGTTGATCCACCAAGGTACAAAGTTGATTCCTTGTGACTTCATCGCTCCGGCGATTTCACATAACCCTTTAGGCAATCACCACCAGTTGCTTCTATCAAATTTCTTTGCACAGACAGAGGCGCTGATGAACGGAAAGGACGAAGATGTTGTCGTTAGCGAACTCCGAGCTGCCGGAAAAACCGAAGCGGAGGTCGAAGCGTTAAAAAACTATAAAGTATTCGAAGGCAATAGACCCACCAGTTCTTTTCTACTGAAAAAAGTAACGCCTAAATCATTAGGAACCTTGATTGCGTTATACGAACATAAAATTTTCGTGCAGGGAATTATCTGGAATATCTTTAGTTTCGACCAGTGGGGCGTAGAGTTGGGTAAGCAGCTCGCCAGCCAGATTTTGCCGGAGTTACAGGATGAACGTGTTGTCAACGTGCACGATAGCTCTACAAATGGGCTGATCAATCAATATAAAGCTTGGAGAAGGGACTAATGCTTGGTATTAAGTACTAAGTACTAAGTACTAAGTATGTAGAGTAATCTAGTTACTGATCACTGACAACTGATCACTGATAACTGATAACATTTTCCTTTGAATCTTAACTTTTGAATATTTACATTTGAGCATGACCAAAGAACAGATACAAGACTTGAGGGATAGAGTGGGTTCCCTGAGGAGGCACCTTTGACATTGATGCCAAGAAAGCGGAAATAGCCCAATCCACCGAAATAACACTACAGCCGAATTTTTGGGATTCTTCCAAAGCTGCCGAAAAGGTTCTGCAATCTATCAAAAATCTAAAAGTATGGACGGATCAGTATGATGCGGTTACATCTGCTGTCGAAGATGCCGTCATCATGTATGATTTTTTTCAATCGGGAGATGCCGATGAGACCGATGTCAACGAACAGTACCAGCTTGCTCTTCAGCAGGTCGAAAAGCTAGAGTTCAGCAATATGCTGAGTGCCGAGGAAGACCAGCTTGATGCTATTCTCCAGATTACCTCCGGAGCCGGGGGTACCGAGTCTTGTGACTGGGCCTCCATGCTGATGCGTATGTATATCATGTGGGGAGAGAAACACGGCTGTAAGGTAACGGAACAGGATTATCAAGAAGGGGATGTCGCCGGTATTAAGACGGTTACACTGCAGTTTTCGGGAAATTTTGCGTATGGTTATCTGAAAGGGGAGAATGGTGTCCACCGCTTGGTGCGTATTTCTCCTTTCGATAGTAATGCCAAACGACACACTTCCTTCGCGTCCGTATATGTCTATCCACTAGTGGATGACAATATCGAGATCGATGTCAAGGATTCGGAAATCGAATGGGATACGTTCCGATCAGGAGGGGCCGGAGGACAGAATGTCAATAAGGTAGAGACGGCAGTACGTTTGCACCACAAGCCTACAGGTATCGTCATTAAGAATCAAGAAACGAGATCGCAACTTCAGAATAAGGAAAACGCACTGCGCTTACTGAAATCACAATTGTACGAGATCGAGATGCGTAAACGGCAAGAAGCCAGTGCAGCCATTGAAGGTTCCAAAAAGAAGATCGAATGGGGCTCGCAAATCCGTAACTACGTGTTGCATCCCTACAAACTGATTAAGGATCTACGAACAAATACCGAAACCTCCAACACACAGGCTGTCTTGGATGGAGATCTTGACGAATTCCTGAAAGCTTATCTGATGGAGTTTGGTGGATAGCTATAAATTGCTCGTTCTTAAAAAGCATTTTTCCACATCATACTTTCTACCGGTCGGATTGTTTTGTTGTTATATTTAGCATTGCCTTTGGAGTTATAAAAAGTTTCGATATCACCATCGACGACGAAGTAAATCAACTGACCTATCGGCATTCCTGCATAAACACGCACGGGCTGGGCAACGGATATTTCCAGCGTCCAGGTATTGCAGAAGCCCACATCACCTTTTCCGGCGGTAGCGTGGATATCTATTCCCAGACGTCCGGTACTTGACTTTCCTTCCAAGAAAGGCACATGTGCATGTGTTTCGGTATATTCTAAAGTTACGCCCAAATACAAGGTACCGGGTTCGAGCACATACCCCTCTTCAGGTATCTCAAAGTGTTCTATTTCATTGTGCTTCTTGGCATCTAATACGCCATCTTTGTACCTCGCCAGATATTTTCCCAAGTGCACATCATAAGAGTTCGTGCCCAAACATTTCCGATCAAATGGTTCAATAACGATTGCACCATTTTCTATTTCTTCCAAAATTCTAATATCTGATAATATCATACGATTGTATTGCAGGTCTGTCCCATACAGGCCGGCCCCAAAAATACATTATTACTTGAATTCGAACAACTCTTTTTCAGTGGGGTGTCGGGCTCAAGGTAGTTTTAGCGCTCCACCATTTTAATCTCAAAAAGCTTAGACCACAGTTTACCTGTCACAAACAATCGTTTACCGACAGTGTCATATGCTATTCCATTCAGTTCATTGTCGTAGGGCTGCCTATTCTCAGTATACAAGCCCACTAAATTGACCCGCCCTTCCACCGCACCCTTCTCGGGATTAATGATGACGATGACATCCTTTTGGTACACATTGGCGTATACTTTGCCATCAATATATTCCAGTTCGTTAAGTTGGTCTACTGCTCCGTTTTCATCATAGACGGGGATAACATCCAACTCTCTTCCCGTTTCAGCATCCAGAAAGTATAGCCTGTTAGATCCATCCGACTTAATCAGGCGACTCCCATCGTAGGTCAATCCCCACCCCTCTTTACTATTTCCATATTGAAAAGATCCGAGCTGTTGGAAAGTTTCCTTGTCATAGAAAAACCCTATATTACTCTGCCAGGTAAGAAACACGATCTTATTCCCTACGATAGTAATTCCCTCGCCAAAATGCTTGTTGTCGATTTCTTCTTTTTTCAATACTTTTCCCGAAGTCAGATCCACTTTTCGTAGGGACGAACGGAGTTCTGTTCCGCTAGGACTACCGGTGCTTTCATAGAGAAACCCGTCGGCAAATTGCAATCCCTGGGTGAAAGCATCCGTCGCATGTGGGTAAGTCTGCACCACTTCAAAACCGTAGTTCTTGGCCGACTCGGGCAAAATCAGAATGTTGCTATAGGCGATATCTGCTTTACCCCCGCTATATACTTTGGCTGTCAATGACCGGTCCCCTAAGCTAAATAACCTGGTATCCAACGTCAAACTCGCGGTATCCTGTCTTCTTTCAATGATATGCCCATCCATCGCATAGACGACGGAGTCGAGCTCGGCATTGGGAAAGTTCAAGGTAATCTTCAGGGTCTCCCCATATAATGCACGATGTCCGGAGGGTGGACTTAAGAATTCTAACTTACCGGGAGTTCTACAGCCTATCATGCTGAACAACAAAAACAGTGAAAAACCCAAAAGTACTCTTCTATTCATTTTATATTCTATTTAATGGCTCCAAAAAGCATCTCTAATCAATTCAATCTTTCCAGAAGATAAATATACGGATACTATATCAAATCGGATATCTCCTGCGTAAGAAGATCCGGCCAAAAATACATCTGCCGCACGGATTAGGCATGTCTGCTTGTGTTGATCGACAAATTCATCGGGCGTTCCATAGCGCTCGTTTCTACGACTTTTCACCTCAACGAAAACCAGTATCCCTCTTTCTTTGGCAATAATATCTACCTCCAAGTGTTTATAGCGCCAATTTTGAAAAAGAATTTCATACCCCTTTTCTTTGAGGTACTGTGCTGCCAATGTCTCTCCCAAAGATCCCGCTTCCAGGTGCTTGGCCATGGTTTGGTTTAACGAATGACGATATTTCCCAAAAAATGACCTAAGGTCTTCTCGGCCTCTTTCAGTTTTTGGTATTTAAACAACAAAACCTCCATGTCTTCCACAGATTGCGGATTTTTCATTTCCTCCCGGATTTTCATAATCTCCACCGCACATTTTCTTTTTTTGATCCGGTAAATAGCCTGCAAGACCAACTCTTTTAAATGCTCAATTTCCTGACTGACATAGATTTTCCGTTTGTCATCGTTCCAATTGGGGCTAACTTCATATTGTGTCGCCACACAATCGACGGCCAAATCAGCAACCTCCTTGTTCGTATGGGAGAGAAAAAACTTCGCTTCCGGCACTTCGAAGCTTTCAGCTTGTTTTTTAAATTCCTCGACAATTGTTAAGCTAGGTTTGTCGACAAAGGACACATCACTGATACTTTCTAACAGATAAGGTGCAATAGGAATGTCTCCCTCTCCTTCCCAAGTGACCAGCTCTCTACCATAGTTGAGCAGGATACGTACAATTTCACGCTCCTGCCTAATTTCACTCGTCAGGCCTGCGTCCGGAGAGGTGGATGAATCAGAACGCTGCTGCTCACCCGGATCTGCCAACAGGAAGTCCGCCGGGGGAAGGTCACCCACTCGGGACAGGATCGTGCTGTTCTTTTTATCTTTGGCTTTACTTCGTGCTATGCGGATTTTATTCAGTTCGGTCAATAAAACACGTTCCTCGATATCCAGCAGTGTACTACATTGTTTTATGAAAATCGAGACCTTGATCTCATCGGGAATCAGGGCGATACTTTCGACAACATCCCGAATAACTCCAGCTCGCTTTATGGGATCATCTCCAGCATCCTGCAGGAGGATATGGGTTTTGTAAAAGATAAAATCCTCTTGATGTTTCTGGATATATTCCTTAAATGCTGCGGACCCCACCTGCTGTACATAGGAATCGGGGTCGTTGCCATCAGGGAAAAGGAGCACCTTAACATTTAGTCCCTCTTCCAGCAACATGTCCGTGCCACGTAGAGAAGCTTTGATACCCGCCGCATCGCCATCGTAAAGAATGACAACATTTTTTGTAAACCGCTCCACCAGCTTGATCTGTCCCGATGTTAGGGAAGTTCCGGAGGACGAAACGACATTCTCCACCCCCGCCTGATGCATGGAGATTACATCGGCATAGCCTTCGACCAAATAACAAAGGTCAGCATCCATAATAGCTTTCTTGGCTAAGCTAAGGCCATAGAGCACATCGGATTTATGATAGATATCGCTCTCAGGTGAGTTGACATATTTTGGGACTGACTTTTCGGTCTTGAGCGTACGTCCGCCAAAGCCAATAACACGCCCCGTGAGGTTGTGTATAGGAAAGATTACGCGTCCTCGGAACCGATCATAGAGACTTTTATCGTCACGCATAACCGCCAAGCCGATCTCTGCCAAATAAGCTTCCTGAAAGCCTTCCCCCTTCGCAGCATCGACCATAGCTGTCCACTGATCAGGAGAATAACCCAACTCGAATTTTTTGATGATATCTTCACGATAGCCTCGTTCTTTAAAATAAGATAGTCCTATAGACTGCCCTACCTCAGTTTCCCAGAGCTGCTGCTGAAAGAATCTGCCTGCCCACTGGCTCAATACATACAAACTTTCACGCCTATCCTGAGCGGCGAGCTGTGCCGGGGTACGCTCCACCTCTTCGACCTCAATATGATACTTGTTCGCCAGGTAGCGTATAGCTTCAGGATAGGAGTATTTCTCCAGTTCCATGACAAACTTAAGGGCATCGCCACCGACACCACAACCAAAACACTTGTAGATACCCTTGGCTACCGACACATGAAAGGACGGTGTCTTCTCATGATGAAAGGGACAATTTCCTATCAATGAGCTTCCTCGCTTTTTGAGATCGACAAAGTCACCCACGACCTCTTCAATACGCGCGGTGTCCAGTATTTTATTTATAGTCTCTTGGGTAATCAATATTATCGACTTAAACGATGTCGTTTTCCAAAAATAATAAAAATATCCGGTGAAATTGTAAAGTAGTAAGGAGATGGCAGGGTAACGGGATTATCAATTATCATTCAAAAGCCATATTTGAAAAATAAAATAAAGTTAAACATTTGTTTGAATTAAACATTTGTTTAGTTTTACCTCGCCTTTTTTAAAAAATCGCATGGAACTAAATAACAAACAACTTGAAATCATGGAAATTGCTAAAGCACTTTTTGCCCAACATGGTTTCGATGCAACATCTGTCCGCGATATTGCCCAAAGAGCTCATATCAATGTGGCAATGATCAACTACTACTTCAACTCGAAGGAGAACCTGCTGGATACACTTATTATGCACGGTGTAGAAGCTTACAAACTGGATACTTCGAAATACAATACCGCTACTGATCCTTTTATCCGCTTGGAGAAAATGATTGAACACTATGTGGAATCAAAATTTTCCGATTTAAACCTGTACCAGATTCTGACCAGTGAAGCTACGGCCAAGAAGCGGATCTCACACACTTCGGTGTTTAAGGATCTCAGGCAGTATAACATCCAGTGTGTGCGGGAGGTGATTGAGTACGGTTGTGAAAAGGGCGTATTTCGGTTTTACGACCCTGTACTCTTACACACCACAATGATCGGTACCTTTCTTCAGTTCAGGACAAACAGATCCGTACTGGAGGAACTCCTGCCTCTTCCGGCGGATAAGACCAACGACGACTACCTTCAACTCGAACTCACCACACATTTAAAGTTTGTTCTGAGAGCAATCTTAACCTACGGATAGTTACTTATACATTCACAGAAAACAAGAAATCCTAATCACCACAGCGATAATGGTAGGTGAAAGAATCCTAAAAAACAAATAGATGAAGATTAAATATTGGAGTATAGTATGTCTGTTGTTATCGACATCGGTACTCACTTTTGGACAAGAAAAAAAGCACCTCGAACTGGAGGAAGTCATTCAGCTTGCGAGCAGTCAATCGACCAACGCCAAGGTACTGGATGAGCAGGCGAAAGACAGCCAGCTAAAGTATGAAGAAGCGAAAGACAGCCGATTGCCCGAGGCGAAGCTGTCGGGTACCTATATGGCTATGAACAATCCGACGGTAAACCTTAAGATTCCGATGGGCTCGGAGGAAGGTCCGGATATAGCGTCTAATCAGTTGTTCATCGGGCAGCTATCGATCAATCTACCCTTGTATACTGGCGGCAAGATAAAGCATAGTATCAAGGGAGCGGAGGACAGCTGGAAGGCAGCCACCTATGAAAGTTTAGCAGCCAAACAACAGATTTCACTCCGGGCGGTGCATCTGTACCTCTCGCTCTACCAAGCGCAACAAATGCGCTCCCTCATTGCCGAGAATATAAAAAAAGCGGAGCAGCAGGTCGCAGATTTTAAAGCTATGGAACAGAACGGCCTCATCGCACGGAATGATCTGCTGAAAGCAGAACTACAGTTGTCCAATTACAAAGTCTCTCATCAGGAGGCGCTGAAAAATGCGAAGGTAATCAACTATCAGCTCAACACTCTCCTAGGGTTAGATGAGCATATATTGATCGACGATATCGACCTGACTTCAGTCAAGGCGATCGCCTCAACTTCGGTGCAGGATACCGAAGAACATTATGAGATCAAATCTTTGTTATCTCAAAAAGATGCAGCAGAAGATCAGCTCAAGGTAACGAAGGCCGCCTATTTCCCTACCATCTTTGCCTCTGCGGGCTATGCCGCGCTGCACATACAGCAGCTCGTGACGGTGACGAATGCGGCAAACATCGGTGCCGGGATATCCTACGACATTGGTGCCCTGTACAAGAACAAGAAGAAAATACATGTCGCCCAACAACAAATGCAAACACTCGACGCACAGATCGCGCTGACCAATGACAACATCCGCATGGAAATCCAGGAAGCTACGGAAGACGTAACGCTGGCGCGCGAAAAAAACCAGCTCTATCAGGAGGCTTTAACACAAGCACAGGAGAACTACCGCATCGTGAAAGACAAATACGAAAACGGCGTTGCCGATACCGACGATCTTTTAGAGGCCGACGTGCAGCAGCTACAGAGCCAGATTAATTTAGCGCTGGGCAAGGCTATTCTCCTTGAAAAGCAGTATGATTTATTATTAGCAACCGGACATTTCAACATTAAATAAAGCAATAACGCCATCATGGAAAATACAATTGAACATAAAAAACCGACGAACAAGAAGTTTATTATCGTCTTCGTTGCCGTCCTCATTTTGGGGGGAGGTTTGGGGATTTATAAATACTGGCAAGGCCAGGCGCATGAAACCACAGACGACGCGCAGGTAGAACGCAATCTGACCCCTATCATCCCACGTGTGGGTGGATATATTGACCAGGTATGGGTACACGATAACCAGGAAGTGAAAAAGGGGGATACCCTATTTACGATACAACCGGTGGATTATGAGATAAAACTGCAGGAAGCACGTGCCGCACTACTCGTAGCCGAAAGCTCGTTCGAGGTATCGAAGGCCGACGTCTCTGCATCCAGCGCCAATATCGCAATTTCCGATGCAACGATCCAATCGAATACAGGAACTATTGAAGCTGCAGAGATCAGAGCGAAGCAGGCTAATAACGATTTTAAAAGATATGCCAACCTGTACCAAAATCATTCGATCACCAAGCAGCAATATGAACAGGCGCTTACCACAAAGCTCGAAGCCGACAAACAGGTAGAAGTATTACAGCAACAACGTAAGGCCAGCAGCTCGCAGAGGGCGGCCGTCATGAGCAAAACAGAGGTTGCCAATAGGCAGACTTCGGTGGCACAGGCAAATATAGAGAAAGCCAAAGCCTTGTTGAGAGCCGCAGAGCTGAACTTATCCTATACAGTGGTCATGGCCTCGGTAGATGGACAGGTATCAAACATTAAAGTGCAACCGGGCCAGTTGGTCAATCCCGGACAGTCTTTGTTCTACATCATCAACAACACAGAAACCTGGGTAGTGGCGAACTTTAAGGAGACACAGCTAAACAATATCCGCGCAGGACAGAAGGTGGAGATCCAAATCGATGCTTTCCCCAATGATGTCATCGAAGGCCAGGTGGAGTCTTTCTCACCAGCTACCGGCTCTCGTTTCTCCTTACTTCCGCCAGACAACGCGACAGGCAACTTTGTCAAGACAGTACAACGTCTACCGATTAAAATTACATTTACAGCAAATAACAAACCAGAGGTTATTGCAATGCTTCGCCCAGGGATGAACGCAGATGTTGATGTTCATTTAAAATAAATTATGGAAGCCTTATCCGATACAAACAATCTTATCGAATATGGGTTCAAACGTATCTTAATTACGATTACCTGTATTCTCTGTGCCCTACTGGAAATTGTGGACACTACCATTGTCAATGTCGCGCTAAACGACATGAAAGGCAGTCTGGGGGCTACGCTAACGGATGTGGCTTGGGTAATTACGGCTTACGCGATTGCAAATGTGATTGTGATTCCGATGACCAGCTGGCTTTCGCAACAGTTTGGACGGAAAAACTATTTTGCCGCATCGATCATCACTTTTACCGTTGCCTCCTTTTTGTGTGGCAATGCAAACAATATTTGGGAGCTGGTAGCCTTCCGCTTTATACAGGGAATGGGCGGTGGAGCACTCCTCGTAACGGCACAAACCATATTAACAGAAACCTATCCACCGGAAAAACGCAGTATGGCGCAGGCCATCTACGGAATGGGGGTGATTGTAGGGCCAACACTCGGCCCTCCGCTAGGGGGTTATATCGTAGACAACTTTTCCTGGCCTTTTATCTTTTACATCAATGTACCACTAGGTATTTTGGCGACGCTGATGACCATCTCCTTGGTGAAGAGCCCACAGTATGGACGTAAGCAATCGGCCAAGGAGGTAGACTGGTGGGGCATGGTTTTTCTGATCCTATTTATCGGTTCACTCCAATTTGTGCTGGAACATGGGCAACAGGACGACTGGTTTGAAAACCGCACCATCCTAAGCTTGTCTATTCTTTCTTTTTTTGGCTTATTTTTCTTTATCTGGCGGGAACTGACCTGCGCCAAACCCATCGTCAACCTTCGGGTTTTAAAAGATAAGAATCTGCAAATGGGTACCGTCATGAGCTTTATCCTCGGGTTTGGTCTCTTTGGATCCACGTTTATCATTCCAATATATACCCAATCTATCCTAGGTTGGACCGCGACAGATTCGGGGCTTCTGCTGATACCTAGTTCAATTATGACCGGACTGATGATGCCCTTTATTGGAAAAATGATTCAATCCGGTGTACCACAGAAATATCTGGTGGCATTAGGGTTGTGCATCTTTTTCGGATACTCCTTTTTTATGTATAGCATCATTACCAACGACACGGGAAGTGAACATATGTTTTGGCCGTTGGTCATCCGCGGGGTGGGGTTAGGATTACTTTTTGTACCGGTGATGACACTTTCGTTATCTACTCTTTCGGGAAAAGCCATTGGTGAGGGAGCAGCCTTCACGGGTATGACTCGGCAATTGGGTGGTTCTTTTGGAATCGCTCTGATTACCACTTTCATCTCGCGCGCCAGCCAGCACCACCGCGTCGACCTCATTTCACATATTGATCCATCCCGCCTGGAGGTGCAACAGCGTGTGGAAAGCATACAGGCTAACTTTATGGCCAAAGGCTTTTCAGCCAATGAGGCGTTAGCCAAAGCCCACCAACTGATCGACGGATCGGTGATGAAGCAGGCCACCATCTTATCGTATATGGATGTGTTCCTCTATCTGGGTGTACTATTTTTGATCTGCGTACCCTTTGTGCTATTCATTAAGCAAGGGAAGAACAAAGTAAATACATCGAGTTTGCATTAAATCAGGTATAATACACTCGTCTCGGTACGAATAAATTCTCTTTTTGTTGGAATAATTTTGAACTTTAGCTACAAATTGTATCTTTATAATCGACTAGAGTTGTTTATGAGAGAAGAGTTTGTTTTGCTGTTACGATACCTTGCAATAACTGTATATGTGATGCTGCTGATGGTTCCTAGTTTGGCTCAGACAAAACTAACGGGTAGAGTATATGATAGTCTTACTGGGGAAGGTATTGCCGGCGTATCGGTACGCGCGGACAGATCTACATTAGGCACCTCCACGGATACCAGCGGTTTTTTTCAGCTTTCCTTGTCACCTACCGATCAGCAGCTATCGTTTTCGTTGATCGGATATCGGCATACCACACTGACCATATCTCCACAGGACACAGTTCTTGAGGTTTTTCTAGAACAGGACGAGCATACGATAGAGGTGGTGGATATTCATAAGCGCGTCAAATACCGGAAAAAAAATCCGGCCGCAGAACTAATAGACCTAGTCATTCAACATAAAAACCAAAATAGGCTCTCAAAGAAAGACAACCTGTATTATCAACAATACGAGAAAATCAAATTTGGGCTGGTTGACCCAAATGCATTGCTGAAAACGAAGCTCGGCAAGATGAGCTTTTTCTTCCGTAATGTGGATACGAGTAGTATGCCGGGTAATGAGCTGTTGACAATGTATATGGAGGAGGCCCTTTCGGATCATTACACAAAACAAAACCCGTCACGGTCGAAAAAGATTATCCGTGCGCAGGAAAAAACAGAATTTAACACGAAATACATTAATAACGAGAATATCCAATCCTATCTGAATTATCTATTTCAACCTGTCGATATCTACGATGAAAGTATATTCTTTGTCAATAAGCAGTTCTTAAGTCCTATTGCCGACAACGGAAAAACCTACTATAAATATTATCTCCTTGATACGGTCAAGACTGCGCAGGGGGCCTATGCACGTTTGCGGTTTGAGCCCTTCAACAAATCGGATCTACTCTTTCAGGGGGAGCTTGCTATTTCCTTAGATGGCCGGTATGCGGTAAAGCGTGCGCATATGGAGATTGACAGGAAGATGAATATCAACTGGGTGAACGGATTGACGGTTGATCTTTCCTACTCGCCCAACGAAGATGGTATCATGCTGCAAGACACTGGACGTGTGTTGGTGATCTTTGGGCGCGGGAAAAAGGATGCGGTATTTGGGGAACGGATGAGCGTGAATAGTGACTATAATTTCAACGATGATATCCCCTCTAGTACGGTTAGCGGAGCTCCCACAGAGACGCGGATCGATCCGGCATTATCGCTGTCGCACCTACGCCCTATTACGCTTAATAATGTGGAGCGGAAGACCTACGCCAATGTAGACAGCTTAAATAACGTAAAGACATTTAACACCTTATTGTCGATCGGCTACTTGTTGGCACAGAGCTATTATTCGCTAGGAAAGTTCGAACTGGGTCCGCTGGAATATGCCTACCATCAAAACAATTGGGAGGGCAACCGTTTTCGCTTAGGCGGGCGAACCACAGGTGAGCTATCGGAAAAAACCTATTTTGAAGGTTATCTCGCCTATGGAACACGCGATAAAGAAATCAAATATTATTTACGGGCGGCTCAATCGTTAAATGGAAAGTCTGTATTTACGTTCCCTGCACACTATATGGAGGGAATGATACAACATGATGTGTTTGACCCGGGAAGAAGTATTGGTTTTCTGAAAGGTGATAGCTTTTTTCAGGGGATGCGTTCCACCCGACCTAAAAAGTGGTTGGATACGGATGCCTACCGGCTGGGACATATCTTGGAGTTCGGCAACCATATGAGTATCGCTACACACTTCACGCATCAACGGCGCAACCCCCTAGGTGACTTAAGATTTCCATTGTCCGGAAATCCAACAGAGGAGCTTACAGCTATCAATACAAATGATATACAGTTTGTATTACGCTGGGCGCCAAAAGAGAAATTCTATTACCGCAATATCTACCGAACGACTATCATCGAGAAGTATCCTGTTTTCAGTGTGCAATATAATAAGGGGCTAGATGGCTTCTGGTCGAGTAATTTTGCCTATGATGCCCTGCGGCTGTCTATATCTAAACGTTGGTTTATGAACCAACTGGGCTATGGGGATATGACGATTACTGGGGGTAAGATATGGGGGGTATTGCCCTACCCATTGTTGGAGATGCCGACCATGCAAGCCAACAATGATCGCCATAGTATGTCCTTCGATCTCGTCAATTCGATGGAGTTCGTCGCCGATCAGTTTGTGAAAGTTTCGTATGATCACCAGTTCCAAGGCTTCATTCTAAATAAGATTCCAGGCATCAAATGGTTTAAACTGCGGGAGATCTGGGGGACCAGAATGTTTTATGGACAGCTATCCGACATCAACAATCCCGCTAAAAGCACGCAGGTTGTCAACTTTGATCGAGATGAAAATGGAAACACATTAACCTACCCAATTGACAAGTATCCTTACTGGGAGGGTTATGTGGGGTTGGACAATGTATTAAAGGTCCTACGGCTACAATATTTTTATCGTTATAACTATTTGCAACACGCCAATGTGAACCGTGAAAGGTTCAAGGTGTCGTTGAATATTGATTTTTAACTGTATGAAAACATTTAATAACCTTGTCGTTCAACAGGACGGACAGGCCGCTATCGTGACCATCAACAGGGCCGCTAAGCTTAACGCCCTCAATCGGGAAACCTTACAGGAGCTGCGTGAAATACTCGAACTATTGGAGCAGGACGATAACGTCCGTGGCATTCTGTTAACCGGAGCAGGGGAAAAAGCTTTTGCTGCAGGTGCTGATATTGAAGAGTTTGTGGGAATGAGTGTTGGGGACGCAACACAGATGGCGCAGTATGGGCATATGCATATTATGGACCGCATCCAGAATTTTGGAAAACCGATTATTGCGGCCGTGAACGGATTTGCACTAGGAGGAGGATTGGAGTTGGCCATGGCGTGTCACATACGTATAGCATCGGAGTCGGCCAAATTTGGCTTGCCGGAGGTCTCTTTGGGGATTATCCCGGGCTATGGTGGTACGCAAAGGTTGCCACAGCTTGTCGGAAGAGGAAAGGCATTGGAGATGATTATGACGGGGGAAATGATCGGCTCTGCTGAAGCGTTAAGATGGGGTTTGGTCAATGACGTAGTACCAGCTGAGGAATTAATAGCAACCTGTCTTGGGCTGTTGGCTACTATATTTACACGTTCAAAGCTGGCCGTAGCCAATGCGATACAAGCTGTACAGGTGGGCTTGGATAACCCTAAAACAGGACAGCAACGAGAGATCGAGCTGTTTGGAGAGAGCTTCGGCACAGTAGATGGCAAAGAGGGTGTGCAAGCCTTTCTGGGAAAACGAAAACCAAATTTTTAAATTGTTGTTATTACAGGAGGTTATAGATTAGTTTTATGAATAACAATGCAGTTTTTTCCCAACGTGAACGGAATATCATTATCCTGATCATCGTTATCGCACTGGGCGGCATTCTATTGTATGCTTTACGGGGAATATTTGGTGCAATATTGGGTACGTTGGTCATGTATACCCTATTCCGGAATACGAATAGGTATCTGATCGAAAAATGGCGATGGCCCAAACCTCTTTCTGCGGTAACAATTATTATTCTTTCGGTTTTCATCATCGTCTTGCCTTTTGCGGGGATAGGTACCATGTTGGTGAACAAGGCCATCGCCCTACAGAAAAACCCCGCTTGGATCAATCAGCTTGTCGACGCCGTCAACACCTTTGTCGGCGACAAATTGGGTAAGCCAGATTTTCTCAAAGAGCAATTGGAAGCGAGTGCATCCTATCTCGGCGGGCTGCTTACCTCTGTACTCGGTGGTGCTGCCAATTTATTTCTCGAGGTTACGGTGATGTACTTCATCCTCTATTTTTTATTTGTGAACTACAAAGGGTTTGAAAGCAGTCTGATCCATTATATGCCTTTTGATGATGAAAATGCGGTCATTTTTGGTGAAGAGCTCAAAAACATTACCTACTCGAATATTATCGGTCAGACGTTCATTGCCATCGTGCAAGGGATTTGTCTATCCATTGGTTTTTGGATCTTTGGAGCAAGTGACCCCTTGTTTTGGGGCGTGATATGTGCTATACTTTCTTTTATCCCGTTATTAGGGCCACCGTTGATTTTCGTGCCAGCATCCCTAATTTTACTTTCACAAGGTTACACCTGGCAGGGTATCGGACTGTTGATCTGGGGATTCGGTCTAGTCATCAATATTGACAACGTCCTCCGGCTAGTGATCGCTAAGAAAGTAGGCGATATACACCCCGTAATTACCGTGGTGGGCGTGATTATCGGTATTCCCCTATTTGGGATAATGGGGCTTGTTTATGGCCCACTATTATTGACTTATTTCTTGATCGCCATCCGGATATACAAGGCTAATAAACGTCTTGCGCTAAAAAAACAAGTCTTAGAAGAGGGACAATCACTCTAGCTGTTCGACAACATATCCGAGCATGTAATCCTGAAACTTTTCATAATACACCTGAAAAGAGAACTTTTGTTGTGCTTTAAAAAGATCGACGGTCATCACTCCCTGTGGTCGATAGGTAAAGGGATGTATGGTCATATCGTTCAAAAAGGAAACGCCTTTATTCCCTTGCAACTTATAGACGGCTTCTTTCGCGCACCAACAAGCATACAATTGGGCTATCTCGTCTTCTTTCCGGATAAACTGCAATTCTTCAGGTTTTAGGAATTTTTCTTTTATGCGTATGACTTTATCTTTAATAAGTTCAAGATCTATACCGCAAGCTCCTTTGGCACTCAACATTACTCCAGCAAAATCAAAAGAATGTGTTAGCGAAATTTGATAAGGGTAGTCTGGCAAATAAGGTTTACCATTAGCATCAGACGGGCAGTGTATGTATTGCTCAGTTTGCAACAGATAACGCAACAGGACACGTGTAGCTAACCAATGTAAGGATCGTTTGCCCTTACTCATCTGCTGGAGTCTACGTTTTTCCTCGTCGTCCAACTGCAGTTTGCCCAAGAGTTCTTCGGCAGTTTCTTCTATTTTCCAGATTGCAAACCGGGTATCGTGATCCAGTTCTCTTAGATATGTTAAAGCCATGCAAGGCTAAAAGTAAAAATTCAAACGTTAAAAGTCAAAAGGAAGCTGATAAAAGTCCTAAAATAGTCCAATTAGGCATTCGGGATAAATTCCTACAGCCAACGTCAAAACAGCGGCGATAACAAAGGCCACTTTAAAATTCAATGGCATGACAAATTGTGTCATTCCTTCCTCCGCATCTTTGAAGTACATGTGAACAACAACACGTAAGTAATAGAATACCCCAATTATTGCATTAATCGCGGCTAATACCAAGAGGATGATATGGTAGTCGCCCATCACACTGCTAAACATCATAAACTTTCCAATAAACCCTGCGGTTAACGGAATACCCGCCAATGACAACATGGCTAATGTCAGTATCACGGCGAGCAGTGGATTTGATTTTCCAAGTCCGTTAAATGCCAAAAACTGATCGGATCCATTGTGCTTTTTAACCAACATCAATGTACCAAATCCAACAATGGAGGATAGGGAATAAGCGAACGCATATACAAAAATACCAGAAGCTGAATTTGTACCCAGACTAAGGATAGCGAAGAGCATATAGCCAGCATGTGCAACACTGGAATAGGCCAACATCCGCTTAAAGCTAGTCTGCATTAAAGCCGATATATTTCCAATGAATAGCGTCATGACAATTATCACCAACAGGACAGGTGTCCAAAAATCGTTTAATGCAGCAAAAACATAATCAAATAAACGCAAGAACCCAGCAAAGGATGCAACCTTGACCACGGTGCTCATATAGGTTGTTACCAAGATAGGAGAACCGTCATATACGTCAGGGACCCAGAAATGAAACGGTGCTGCGCCCACCTTGAAGCATAGACCTACCAACATCAACAATATACCGGCATAGAATAGCGGAGAGATGCCCTGTGGGGTGTCAATCACATATTGACGAATACCACTCAGATCGAATGTGCCTGTCGCGCCGTATAACAAGGTAATACCAAACAACAAGAAACCTGTAGAAAACGCCCCCATAATGAAATACTTCAAGGAAGCTTCGTTTGAGTAGAGGTCACTTCGTCGGATACCTGCCAAGATATACAAAGCAACAGACATGATTTCTATACCCATAAACAGGATAGCAAAATTGTGGTATGCCGTTACTAAGAGTGCACCGGTCAAAGAAAATATAATTAGACAATAATATTCGGCAATATTGTTACTAATCGCATTAAAATAATCCTTGGATAGCAATAAGATCAACGCTGTCAACAATATACATAGTATAGAAAAAGATAAGGCAAAGTGGTCAAAGATAACCATGCCGTGATAGAGCGGTACGGCTTCCCTGCCCCAGTCACAGACTTCAAAGCCCAAAGCGACCAGCAGTCCTAAAAGCGTGACCGGCAATAGCGCTCGCTTGGCTTTATACAACCCTAGATAAAGTAACAATATTCCTAATAAGGATAGCGTAATAATCGCAGCCATAATTTCTTAAACTATATAATCGTTTTAAAAACTGATTTGTTGAACTAAATGTGTCACAGAAGCCTCCGACAGCTGAAGCAAAGCGTTCGGGTAAATACCAATAGCAATGATCAATACTACGATCACACCTAATACCAGCATCTCGTATCCTTTTATATCTTTTATGACAGCATATTTTGTGTCCAACGGTCCCAGCATCGTCTTTTGGAATAACCTCAACATATAAACCGCTCCAAAAATTAGGGTAAGGCCCGCTATAGCCATTGCCCAAACATTCACTTGAAACAATCCCTTTAACAGCAAAAACTCTCCTATAAAACCATTGGTAAGGGGTAGACCGATACCTGCCATAATAATGATCAAGAAAAAGACAGCAAGCTTTTTCATACGGCTAGCAAGCCCTCCGAGCTCGGCTAGCAGGCGTGTCCCCGTCCTGCCTTCTATGATATCGATCACAAAGAATAGACCGACAACAATAATACCGTGGTTAACCATTTGGATCATCGCCCCCTGCAAGCCCGTCGTGTTCCATGCAAACACACCAGCACTGATCAAGCCTACGTGTGCTATGGAGGAATATGCGATCAAGCGTTTTGCATCGCCCTGCTGAAAGGCAATGATCGACGCATAGACAATGCCAACGATACACAATACCAACACAAGTTGCCCATAGGCTGTGACACCAAAAGGCACCACAGGAATTAACCAACGTATCAGTCCATATACCCCCATTTTTAACATTATCCCCGCCAAGAGCATTGTACCGGCAGCGGGTGCATTCGTATAGGTGTCCGGCTGCCATGTGTGAAATGGGATAATGGGAATCTTGATCGCAAAAGCCAAGAAGAAAGCCCAAAATATCCACCGCTGTTCCGGTTCACTTAATGCTAAATTCACAAAGGATGTCCATTCAAAGTCTTTATTAGGGTTCTGTTGATACAGATAGATAATCGCAACCAACATAAAAATACTCCCTAAGAAGGTATAGACAAAGAACTTGAGGTTCACGCGTATACGGTCAGCACCGCCCCATAAGGCACAAATGAAATATATTGGTATCAAAGCGATCTCCCATCCTACGTAGAAGCTAAAAGCATCTAATGCGGTAAATACCAACAGCAGTCCCGACTGCATAAACAGGATAAGGGCATAGAAGTTGCCTTTGTGTTCTTTCCCAAAACTCGATAAGATAATCAGCGGAATAAGAACATTGGTCAATAACACAAGTGGCAGGCTGATACCATCCATACCGATATGAAAAGTTATGCCCAAGGTAGAAATCCAAGTATATGCTTGTTCAAACTGAACTTCGGCATTGGGCACAAAAGCACAAACAAATGGTATAGTCAATGCCAGTTGAACTAAAGCTAGCCCTAAGCCGAGTCCTCTCGCTGTCGAAGGAGACTTGACAAAGCTCAGCACTATTGTACTCAACGCAGGAAATAACAGCAGTATAAATAGGTTATTCATCGATTTAAAAAACTAAACATGCAAAAATCCATATAACATAATCGCTACTACACCAACGACCATCATAAATATGTAGAAACCTACATGTCCATTCTGGATCTGGCGAATACCCCTACCTGACACTATAAAAAAGTCACCTACAGCATGGACTATCCGGTCTATTCCCGAACGGTCGATCACTGTATAGAAAAAACGTGATGCTCCATCCAATGGTTTAACAACAAGGGCATGATACAGCTCATCCACATAAAACTTATGATAAGAGAGTTTATACAATAGACCTGGCGCTGCTCCTTCCTTAAACGTGTGGAGACTCCGCCCATATTTATTAAATGCAAAAATAGCCATTGCTATCGCACCCAATGCTGAAGCAGCCATCAAAATATACTCGGTCGTATGATCTAAGTGGAACGGTTGTGCCAATGCCTGTGTATCCGCAAAGACTGGGCTGAGGAATTGCGCCAACCAACTGCTACCATGCAGTGCTGCTGGAATATTCAAAAACCCTCCAATAGCTGCCAAAACTGCTAAAACGATCAATGGAAGTGTCATCTGCCAAGGCGATTCGTGCAGATGGTGTTTCTGTTCCTCTGTTCCCCGAAACGTGCCAAAGAAAGTAAGAGACAACAGACGGAACATATAGAAAGCGGTACACAGGGCCCCGATAAAGCCCAATATCCAAAAGACAGGACTAGCGAAAAATGCATAAGCCAAAATTTCATCTTTCGAGAAAAAACCTGACAACGGAGGAATACCGGCTATTGCTATCGTGCCGATTAACATCGTGATATAAGTAATGGGTAGCTTCTTTTTCAATCCTCCCATCAGACGCATATCCTGTTCATTACTCATGGCATGAATAACCGATCCCGCTCCCAAAAATAGCAAGGCCTTGAAGAAAGCATGTGTCAACACATGGAAAAAAGCTCCCGTAAATGCACCTACACCCAGTCCCAAGAACATATAGCCTAATTGGGAAACGGTAGAATAAGCAAGAACTTTCTTAATATCATTTTGTGTGATGGCAATAAAGGCCGCTAATAATGCTGTTGCCAGACCAACAACCGCTATAACCTGCATGGTAATCGGAGAAAGCGTAAACATCACATTGGATCGTGCGATCATATAGATACCTGCTGTAACCATCGTAGCAGCATGGATCAACGCAGAAACTGGAGTTGGGCCAGCCATTGCATCCGGCAACCAGGTAAATAATGGCAGTTGGGCTGATTTACCTGTAGCCGCAACAAACAACATCAAGGTGATAAGCAAAAGTGCAGTATCGCCCATAGGTAGCTGGGCAGCAGCCGGCAGTACCGACCCAAATTCCAACGATCCAAACGTGGCAATAATCGCAAACACGGCTATTAAAAATCCAAGATCGCCGATTCTGTTCATAACGAAAGCTTTCTTTGCCGCCGAAGAATAATCGACATTCTTATACCAGAAGCCGATTAGAAGATAAGAACAAAGTCCTACACCTTCCCAACCGATAAACATGATAAGGTAATTAGAGCCTAATACCAACAGCAACATGAAGAAAACAAACAAATTCAAGTAAGAAAAAAACTTGCCAAAACCTTCATCATGTGCCATATAGCTATAAGAATACAGATGTATTAGAAATCCTATTCCGGTCACAATAAGTAACATAATAGCACTCAGTGGATCTAACAAAAAGGAGAAAGACAGATTAAAGTCTCCTACCGAAATCCAGTCAAATAGCTGGTGGGTATATGTTCCTGCTTCACCTGCATTTCGCCATGTATTCACTTCGCCAAAAAGGATACAGCTTATTAGAAAAGAAACAAGCACCACTCCACTTCCTATTATTCCAATTAGTGGCTTGGGCAAAATCTTTTGTCCCATCCCATTTATAAGAAAACCAACCAATGGTAATAAAGGAATTAACCAAATAAGTTCTTTCATATATTCTTAATGAAAATTAAAAAGTATAAAATCTACCAACGTAATTTACTCAATGATTCCAAATCAACAGACTTTGTGTTCCGATAAACCATAATGACAATCGCCAATCCTACTGCAACCTCAGCCGCAGCTAAAGCCATCACGAAAAACACAAACACCTGACCGCTGGCATCCCCACGGTAAGCCGAAAATGCGGCCAATAACAAATTCACCGAGTTGAGCATCAACTCTATAGACATCATAATGATGATGACATTTCGCCGAATCAATACTCCAATCACACCGATAGCAAAAATAATACTGCAAAAAATCAAGTAATGATTTAATGGTATTCCTTGTATATTTTGAATAATATGATCCATTTAGATTTGCTTCTTTTCTTTTTTAGCTAATAATATGGCTCCTACCATAGCTGTCAGCAACAATATGGATGAAAGCTCAAATGGCAACAAAAATTCGTCGAACAATACTTTCCCTAAATTCTTGACCAACCCAAAATCTGTATGACCCGTCACAAAGCCATTATTCGTCTCTATCACCTTAAAGGCACCCAAAAAAGTTGCAATTAAACACATGCCCGCTACTGTCCCCATGATCTTGACCAAGTTAGACTTCATCGGTTCAGTATCTTTATTGAGATTCAGTAACATGAGGACGAAGAGAAACAATACCATAATCGCTCCCATGTATACAATGAAATTTACCACGGCTAGAAACTGGGCATTGAGCAATATGTAATGGATAGTAAAGGTGAAAAAGGTAATTACCAGATAAAGTACACTATGCACCGGATTCTTTGTGAAGATGGTCATCAACGCAAAGAAAATAGACAAAAAAGCTACAAAATAGAATATAGTCATCAGCTTATTTATTTTCCTGTTTCAGTTGAGTAATATCAAATTTCGGTTCCACCAATTTGTCTTTACCATATATAAAATCTTTACGCAAGTAATCTGCTGTCACATGAGACCCATCCAAATATATAGCTTCCTTGGGACAAGCTTCCTCACACAATCCACAAAAAATACAACGTAACATGTTTATTTCATATACGGCGGCATACTTTTCCTCTCTATACAAATGTTCTTCTCCCTTTTTCCTTTCAGCAGCCACCATGGTAATAGCCTCCGCCGGACAAGACAGAGCGCATAATCCACAGGCTGTACAGCGCTCTCTTCCCATTTCATCCCGTTTCAGCGAATGCTGCCCCCGGAAATTTTTAGAATAAGGACGTATCTGTTCCGGATATTTTATCGTGGGAATTTTCATAAAAAAATGCCGAATAGTAATCGAAAGTCCCTTGGCAATAGCGGGCAAGTATATACGTTCCCATATATTCATCGGCTTTTGTTCTATTACCTTTTTTCTATTGCTTAATGATTGCATACCTCTCAAATCTAATGTCTCAAGTCTAATATCTAGTGTCTAATATTTAAAAATACGTATCCTTTATGATCGTGATCACCCCTGTCAACACAATATTAGCTATAGCGAGCGGGATTAACACTTTCCATCCCAAATTCATCAATTGGTCATAGCGGAACCTTGGTAAGGTCCAACGGATCCACATAAAGAAAAAGATAAACCCAAATATTTTCAAAAAGAATACCACAACACCTATAATCGTAATCCAGTTGGACGATAATCCCAGATCGTACATGAAAGGAAAATTATACCCTCCGAAATACAAAGAGGCCATGAGCGCGGACGACACAAACATATTGATGTATTCCGAAAACATATACAATCCTAGTTTCATGGAAGAGTACTCCGTATGATAACCTCCAACCAGCTCGGTTTCACATTCGGGCAAGTCAAAAGGCACACGATTACATTCCGCAAAGGCACAGACAATGAATATCAAGAATCCCAAAGGCTGCACCCAGATATTCCAATTGACAAAACCGGACTGTTGAGCTACAATTTCGCCCACGGATAGCGTTCCTGTTACCATCAGTAAGGCTATTAAGGATAGGCCCATGCCGATCTCATAGCTAATACTCTGAGAAGCCGCACGGATGGCTCCCATTAGGGCGAACTTATTGTTGGATGCCCAACCGCCTAGCATAATACCATAAACACCTAAGGCGATGACACCAAAAATATACAGCACACCAATGTTCACGTCGGCAACCTGAAGGCTAACAGTCCGTCCTCCGATGGTCAGCTCCTGACCCCAGGGAATAACAGCCGAACTGATACAGGCCGTGATAATAGCGATGACTGGACCTAAGACAAATAAGGCCTTATGTGCGTAGGCCGGTATAATCTCTTCTTTGAAAAAAAACTTACCTCCATCACACAAGGGCTGCAGCAATCCAAATATACCCGCACGATCCGGCCCATGCCGATCTTGCATAAAACCCGCAATTTTGCGCTCCGCCAATGTAGAGTACATGGCAATGACGAGTGTTACCGTGAATACGATAACTACTAAAATCAATTTCTCTAAAATAAAAGCTACTTCCATCCCTCGCTTACTTTAATCGTTCTGTACGAACCAACTGTTCTTCATTGGCTTCCTGCAATTTCCTATCTTCCTCTATAACCGGTGGAGGATTAAATGTATAGTAGTGATTGGCACCTATGACCGATTCGTGGTCGACCGGAGTTGGTTCCTCCAATATCCAGTCTGCCGTTCTTTTGGTTTCAAACCTACAGGTATTACAAATAAATTCCTTGACTTCACCGTATTCATCCTTGCGTCCTGTCACACGGAGCACATCATCGCCTTTATACCACAACGTTACGTTACCCGAACAAGTGGGGCAGTCGCGATGCGCATCTACCGGCTTCGTAAACCAAACCCTACTTTTGAAGCGAAAAGTTTTATCGGTAAGCGCACCTACAGGACATACATCGATAACATTTCCGATAAAATCATTGTCTAAGGCCTTATGGATATGGGTAGAAATCTCCGAATGATCTCCCCGCCCAAGAATTCCGTGCTCCCGCTCGTCTGTCAACTGATTGGCAACATACACGCAACGGTAGCAAAGTATACAGCGGTTCATATGCAATTGGATCTTGTCACCTATATCAATGCGCTCGAAAGTGCGTCTGGTAAATTCAAATTGCGTTTGTTCCGTACCATGTTCATAGCTGAGGTCCTGTAATTTACATTCTCCCGCCTGATCGCAGACCGGACAATCCAAAGGGTGATTAATCAAAAGGAATTCGACAACTCCTTTGCGCGCATCCAGTACCTCTGGAGAGGAAATATTTTGAACCTCCATGCCATCCATAACCGTTGTCCGGCAGGAAGCTACTAACTTAGGCATAGGACGAGGGTCTTTTTCAGAGCCTTTCGATACTTTTACCAGGCAAGTGCGGCATTTACCTCCGGACCCTTCCAGGGTAGAATAATAACACATGGCGGGGGGTACAATATCCCCTCCGATCTGACGTGCGGCATTCAGAATAGTGGTTCCCGGGGTAACTTCTACCGGGATTCCATCGATTGTTACTTTAAGTTTTATTTCTTCTTCAGCCATTGTATCTGCTATCTTTTAAAAATATCACTTCCCTACTGCGCGACAGATTCTAAAGGATCGGCATAATGTGCCAGTCCATAATTACGTTGCTGTGATTCCTCGCGGTGAGTGATATGCCATTCAAATTCGTCCCTAAAGTGTCGTATGGCTGCTGCTACAGGCCAAGCCGCTGCATCTCCTAAGGGACAGATTGTATTTCCTTCGATATTCCGCTGTATGTTCCACAGCAGATCAATATCGTCGATGGATCCCCGTCCATGTTCGATCTTGTGCAATACCTGCTCCATCCAGCCTGTACCTTCGCGACATGGCGAGCATTGTCCACAACTCTCGTGGCGATAAAAACGGGTAAAGTTCCACGTATTACGTACAATACACTGATCCTCGTCATAGACGATAAAACCTCCCGACCCCAACATTGTTCCGCTTTGGAACCCTCCGTCTGCAAGCGATTCATAGGTCATTAAACGGGCGTCTCCATTTATCGTTTTGGTGATTAAATTTGCTGGCAAAATCGGTACTGAAGATCCTCCAGCTACCAATGCTTTCAGACGCTTGCCATGTGCAATACCACCGCAATATTCGTCTGAATAAATAAACTCTTCTACCGGAACACCCAAGTCTATTTCATAGACTCCCGGTTTATTGATATTGCCACTGGCCGATATCAGTTTCGTTCCCGTACTCCTCTCGATCCCTATCTTCGCATACTCCTCGCCTCCATCGTTGATAATCGGTACTGTGGCAGCGATTGACTCGACATTATTGACGACAGTAGGACATCCATAAAGACCTGAAACAGCCGGAAATGGTGGTTTAATACGTGGGTTTCCTCTTTTCCCTTCTAATGACTCCAACAATGCAGTCTCTTCTCCACAAATATAAGCTCCCCCTCCAGGTTGGACATATATCTCCAAGTTATACCCACTACCTAATATGTTTTGCCCGAGAAATCCAGCCGCTTTTGCCTCGGCAATGGCCTTCTCGAGAATCTGGATCTGCGGCATCATCTCTCCACGTACATAGATATAGGAAGTATTGGCTCCCAGCGCATAACTCGATACGATCATCCCCTCAATCAAGGCATGTGGAATATACGTCATCAGATATCGATCTTTAAATGTACCGGGCTCCGACTCATCTCCATTGCACACCAAATAGCGGGGAATACCTTCGGGTTTTGCCAAAAAGCTCCATTTCAAGCCTGTTGGGAATCCTGCTCCACCACGTCCTCGCAAGCCAGATTTCTTGACTTCCTCTACAACGTCATCGGGAGACATAGACTTCAATGCCTTCTCTACAGACCGATACCCCCCATTTTGACGGTAAACATCAAAAGTGTGTATTCCCGGAACATTGATATGTGCTAATAATAACTTACGACCCATATTGCTTAAGCTTCGTGTTGTGCTTTATTCCGTAAAGTCTCGATCAATTGATCAATACTTTCCTCTGTTAGATTTTCATAAAATGTATATTCGGGACCAATCTGAAGTACAGGACCATACCCACAGGCTGCCAAGCATTCTACACCACGCCAGGAAAACAATCCATCGGCTGTGACCTGATTTTCGTTGACGCCCAATCGTTGTTCAATATGCTTCATGATACGTTCTGCGCCGACCAGACAACAAGGACCTGTGCGACAGATCTCCAACGTATATTTCCCTCTAGGCTCTAAAAAATACATGGTATAGAATGTAGCCACTTCGTACACTTCTATAGGTTTAATGCCCAAGTAAGCCGCAACTCCATCCATTGCTTCGGTACTCAACCATCCGTATTCCGCCTGTACCAGATGCAAGATCGGCAATAAAGCAGATTTTTGCTTCCCTTCGGGATAGCGGCTTACGATTTCTCCAAACTTAGTTAGTAGTTCGGCAGAAAACTCAACAGGTTGATTTTCTTTTATACTAAGCATCTAATTCTCCTGCAATAACATTTAAACTACTCATATTGATAATGGCATCTGATATCAACATACCGCTGCTCATCGATGCAAACATCTGGTAATTAATAAAAGATGGTCTTCTGAAATGCAGACGGTATGGTGTACGTCCACCATCATGAATTAGATAGAATCCTAATTCACCATTTGCGCCTTCCACCGCCTGATACACTTCAGACACAGGCGTTTCCCATTCACCCATCACGATCTTAAAGTGATAGATTAATGCTTCCATATTATTGTAAACCTGTTCCTTCGGCGGTAAATAAAACTCAGGAACATCCGCATGAAAGATACCCGTTGGTTCTTTCGCTATCTTTTCAAGCGCTTGCTCTATAATCCGAAGAGATTGCCACATTTCAGCATTACGGACCATAAAACGGTCGTAAACGTCGCCAGTAGTGCCCACAGGCACTTCAAAATCAAACTCTTCGTACGAACAATAGGGTGCAACTGCACGTACATCATAATCTACTCCTGTAGCTCTCAAAATCGGGCCAGACCAACTGTAGCTCAAGGCCTGTTCAGGAGTCACAGCTGCCACCCCTGACGTACGTTCTATAAAAATTCTGTTGCGTACAAAAAGCTCTTCAAACTCTTTCAATACCGGCGGGAAGCGTTCTAGAAATTCCTTGATTTTACGAAATGCAATCTCATTGAAATCACGTTCAAATCCGCCGATCCGACCGATATTTGTCGTCAGACGCGCGCCACAAATCTCCTCGTATATCTCGTAAATAAACTCACGCTCCTGTAAAACATACAAAAAACCTGAAAAGGCTCCTGTATCTACACCCAGTATACCGTTGCAAATGATGTGGTCTGTTATCCGAGCTAATTCCATCACGATCACACGCATATACTGCACCCGTTTGGGTATCTCGATATTTAGTAGCTTTTCTACCGTCATATGGTAACCCATATTATTGATCGGTGATGAGCAGTAATTGAGCCTATCCGTCAAGGGGGTAATCTGGTAAAAGGGGCGATGTTCGGCTATTTTCTCAAATGCGCGATGAATATAACCGATCGTAGATACCGCGCTGACAATACGTTCCCCATCAACTTGACACACATTCTGAAACACGCCATGTGTTGCTGGATGTGTGGGGCCGATATTAAGGGTCATCAACTCATCTTGCGGATCGTTATCGAAAAAAACAGGATTATTATGCGTTGTTCTTGTTATGAATTTGCTCATCTTCTCCGTATCTTATCTTCCAAAATAAAAATCCTTTTTATCCACTCGATTTGGATCTTCCAATGGATACTCTCTACGCATAGGAAAAACATCCAATTCATCCATGTTCAAGATACGCCTCAAATCAGGATGTCCGTCGAAGATGATACCAAAGAAATCGTAGGTTTCTCTTTCCATCCAATTGGCACCCTCCCAAATAGACGTTGCAGTAGGAATAGTTGGTTGATCACCACCTATAAAAACCTTGATACGTAAACGCATATTTTGAAGCAGGTTGTGCACATGGTATACCACGGCAAAAGCCTTTTCCTGACTAGGGTAATGGACGGCAGTGATGTCCGTCAGATAAGTAAACCGAAGGTTCTCATTCTCTTTTAAAAAAGAAAGAAGAGCAATGATATTTTCAGGGGTTGTAGTCACCGTGAGCAGACCATGGGGCTCTCCGATCCTACCGATATGCGCAGTGAACCTGTCTTGAAGATACTGCCAAACTCCTTGATTATCTAACTTATCCATGCTCTGTCTCTATTCCGTATTTTTCTAACAATGCCCGATACTCAGGCGTATTCCTCCTATTCAGCGATTCGTTCTTCACAATTTCCTGCAACTTTAACACGCCATCCAAAATAGCTTCTGGTCTAGGGGGACATCCAGGCACATATACATCTACAGGGATAATCTCGTCTATCCCCTGTAGCACAGAATACGTATCAAATATTCCGCCGCTAGAAGCGCAAGCTCCCACTGCGATCACCCATCTTGGTTCGGCCATCTGTATATACACCTGCTTTAACACCGGCGCCATTTTCTTCGCGATGGTTCCCATTACTAGCAACATATCCGCCTGGCGGGGGGAGAAACTAGGACGTTCAGCACCGAAGCGTGCTAAGTCGTAGGTAGATCCCATCGTCGCCATAAATTCGATCCCACAGCATGAGGTTGCAAATGGTAATGGCCATAGTGAATTGGCTCTTGCCAAGCCGATGACTTTATCTAAAGACGTGGCAAAAAATCCAGCTCCTTCTACTCCTGGGGGGGCCTCAGCTAAGGTAACCTTGCTCATATTTCATCTATCTTCATTTCCAAGCCTATAACGGCCCAATATAATATTTTATTTCTTCGTATAGAACCTTGGGATTTTATTTAGAATCAATCTAGTCCCAATCCAAGGCCCGTTTCTTAATGACATATATAAACCCGAGAAGAAGTAGCCCCATAAAAATGAACATTTCGACCAATCCCTCTAGCCCAAATTCTCTAAAATTCACTGCCCAAGGGTACATAAATATGACCTCAATATCAAAAATCACAAATAAGATTGCTACTAAAAAATACTTGATAGAAAAGGGTTGCCTCGCATTTCCGATGACCTCCACGCCCGACTCAAACGAGCTCAATTTATTTTTCGTTCTCACTTTGGGTCCCAACAAGTGAGTTGCAATAATCGTCGTTACACCAAATCCTGCAGCCACAGCGAGCTGAATAAGGATAGGAACGTAGTCAATGGGCAAGTCCTGCCCGTTTAGATTCTCCATGAGTTTATAGCTCCAGTTTTATGTACAAAATTAGAAATTTTATTGGATAAAAAAAAAGGGAACCATACCTCCTGTTTTCTTCGCTGAGTGGTACATTGTCTGTATTGTAAAGGCTTTTGCGACATCAAAAAGGTCTTTTATCCCCCAAAAGTATCATAGACACATTGACATTTCATAATTATCTAATTTTCAAAACATTGCGGTTTTTTAAATTTGAGTCTAGATGGTGCAATGATGAAGTCAAGGATTACGATAGTCAAATAAGTAATAACCTATTACCAAGTTATCCGTTAGAATAGTGATTAGACACTATTAAGTCAGTACTTCTACAGTCTTTAATTAGTTGTGACTGGACGAGCACTGAATGAGCACTGGACAAACACTGAATAAGCACTGAGTAAAGGTATAATTTGATACACTTATGTCTTTCGTTTGTCATTGCCATGGGTAGGCCCTATTAATCTGTTTTTGTTGATTCGGATATATATTTGAAGTAGCTACAATGCTAGTCCATGTCAATGTCTACAGACGTTGGCGACAACTATGTGTAGGTCAGAACAGACACAATTGTGTTTGGAATGGTTTAGTCAGTTCGGAACAGACAACGGTATATCAAGAAACTATATACAGAAAGGAAAGTTTCCGTCTCCTTTATTCAGCGATAATTACTTCCACCCCCTGCTCTTCGAGCAGCTTGCACATAGAATAGGTAATGCCCTTATCGGTAACGATAGCGTCAATCTTATCTAGACTACATATCTTTCCAAAACCTTTTCTTCCAAACTTCGAAGAGTCACAGAGTACGATGGTCTTGAGTGAAGCGTCCATCATCGCTCGATTGAGTTCGGCTTCTTCGACATTGGATGTCGTTACACCAAAATCAGGATCTATACCATCCACACCCAAAAACACTTTAGAACAGGTGATATTTTTCAAAAAACTTAAAGTATAGCTGCCGATAACGGACATCGAACTGCGTCGAAGTGCACCTCCAAGCTGGGAAACATGGATACTCTCATTTTCACTAAGTATGGATGTAACCTTTATAGACGAAGTCACCACAGTCAATTTGCCTTTAGGCTCTATCTGTTCTGCAAATGTGCAAATCGTAGAGCCAGAGTTAACAATAATAGCGTCATCATCCTCTATGAGTCTAGAAGCTGCGATTCCGATAAGCTGCTTTTCCTTTATTCTTATCTTTTCTTTCTCTTTTACGTTTTTATCCGGAATATGCGGATTTATAGGACTTGCACTGCCGTGGGTACGATATAAAAGGCCCTTTTCCTCCAACAGTTTGAGATCCTTCCGAACGGTAACTGTCGTAACATCAAGCTTTCTAGCAATATCAACAACCTTTACAAAGCCTTCCTTTTGTAATGTATTCAATATATACTTATGTCTTTCGGCAATACTAAGAATCATAGCGTTATACTTTGTATATCTGTAAAATAAAGGAAATAATCATTAAAAACAAAACTTGCACCGGATTTCGAAATTAAAAAGCTATCAATTAATTTCGTTTTATTTTTATTTTTCGTTTTCTTTTCTAAATTTGTCATAACTTATAAACGAAATTAGACGAATAATCACTTCATTTGGTAAGTAGGGTAAGAGTGAGCAGGTAAAATGAATCAAGATAACGCCTATTGAATTTTTTAACGCATTATTATTATGTCGACAAAAGTAGAAGCTGCATTAAAGGCAGCGAGTGAAACCGAAGATTTGTTAATGGGTAGCGATATTCTCGAAAAAACACCTCAATTATTTAAAAAGTATTTCGGAGATAGGAGAGCTATAATTGTAGCAGACGAAATAACTTATGGTATAGCAGGAAAACAAGTTTCCGAATTATTGGAAAGAAATGGAATACCGCAAGAAGCACCATTTATATTCCACGATCGGGAATTATATGCCGAATACAGTTATGTAGAACAACTGTCCACTTCTCTAGCTCAACATCAGGCTATCCCTATTGCCGTAGGTTCCGGTACAATAAACGATTTAGCAAAATTGGCAGCCCATCAAAACGGACGTACCTATATGTGTGTAGCTACTGCGGCCTCCATGGACGGGTATACCGCATTTGGCGCATCCATCACCGCCAATGGTGCAAAACAAACGTTCAACTGCCCTGCACCAAAGGTTTGCATAGCAGATATAGCGATCATCCGCAAAGCACCGGAAGAAATGACTGCCTCGGGCTATGCTGATCTGTTTGCTAAAGTAACAGCTGGTGCGGATTGGATATTGGCAGATAGCCTAAACGTAGAACCTATTGACCCCCAAGCCTGGAGTATCGTACAGGACGGCCTGCATGATGCTTTATCTGATCCGCAAGGAGTACGAAAAGGCGATGTTGAGGCTACGCTGGAGTTGATCAGCGGGCTTATGTTGGGGGGGTTCGCCATGCAATGGTCTAAGTCCAGCCGCCCGGCTTCAGGAGCAGAGCACCAGTTCAGCCATTTGTGGAACATGGAACATCACACCAATAAGGGCGAGCATATATCACATGGTTTTCAGGTAGCTATCGGCACACTTGCCATCAGCGCACTGTATGAGGAGGTGTTAAAATATCCTTTTGATCAACTTGACATTGAGGCCTGTTGCCGAGCCTGGCCATCGGCGGAGGCTCTAGAACAAGAAGCCAAAGAGTTATTCAAGGGCACGGATTTTCCAGAAATAGGTGTGCAGGAAACCAAAGCAAAATACATTGATGCCCACGCTTTGGCTGAACAGCTGCAACTCTTGAAAGACAATTGGCCTTCCATCAGGGAAAAGCTCCAAGCACAGGTCGTACCTTTCGAGGAAGCAAAAAACCGTCTGGAAATGGTAGGGGCTCCTTATCAACCGGAACATATCGGACTATCCAAAATAGATCTAAGAAAAACATTTATAAGGGCACAATATATCCGTCGCCGTTTCACGGTATTGGATTTGCTCGTCCGCACAAACACACTGGAATTGTTCTTAAACAAGCTCTTTGGCAGGAACGGAATCTGGGAAATCGACGGAAATAAAGTATTAATCAAAGAAAATCTATAAATTAGATTTTTGTATCAGAGAAACATAGGGTAACCTAAACCAAGAGAAATGAAAGAAGAAACAGTTTCGTCCAAACAAATACCCAAAACATTCAAATACTGGCAGACCCGCACAATCATCGCGACCATGATAGGCTATGCTATTTTCTATTTTGTACGTAAAAACTTCTCTTTCGCTATTCCCGGCTTAACCGCTGAATATGGGATTACAAAGACAAGTTTTGGGATCATTATGACATTGGTTACCATCGTTTACGGCGTATCACGGTTTCTCAATGGAGTGCTAGCAGACAGGGTAAATGCCCGCTATCACATGTCCATCGGGTTATTCTTATGTGCTGTGGCTAATTTTGCGTTTGGTTGGGGTGCCGATCTTAGTGTGCTGTTTACAGGCCAAACCGGTGGGCCGATGTTTACAAATACGATGGTGTTGATATTCGGCATTATCCTGATTTTGAACAATCTTATCCAAGGAAGCGGCTTCCCTCCGGTCGCCCGCTTATTGACTCACTGGATACCACCAAATGAACTAGCGACAAAAATGTCGGTCTGGAACACCTCACATTCCATAGGCGCAGCCCTAGTAGCGATTCTTGCCGGCTATATCATGGGCACGTTGGGCACTAATATGAGCGACAATCCGGAAGTCATTGCCTCCATTGCGGCAAATCTAAAAATAGACCCCACAGATACCGAAAAAATGAAAACCGTCTTTGAATCCGCATCTCACTACGGAGCATGGAAGTGGTGTTTTTGGATACCGGCGGCTATTGCGATGGTCGGATCGATAGGATTATTCATCGGCTTACGCGATACACCTTCGTCGGTAGGTCTCCCAGAATTACATAAAACGCATAAAAAAGGGAAGGATTCCTCCGCTGAATTTAAGGCTTTCGTGCGTAAAGCCGTTTACCGCAATAAGTGGATATGGATATTGGGAATTGCCAATTTCTTCGTATATGTCGTACGTTTTGCCGTGCTGGACTGGGGCCCGACGTTTTTGAAGGAAGCACATGGCATGACCTTGACCAATGCGGGATGGACAGTGGCTGTTTTTGAAATTTTCGGCATTGTCGGTATGCTAGTTGCAGGCTGGGTTACCGACAAGTATTTTGAGGGGAAGGCACACCGTACTTCTTTATATTGTATGATAGGCGTAGCCCTGTTCATGACTATCTTTTTATATTTGCCGGACGAGACTCCCTCCTGGGGTATGATATTGGCTTTGGCAATGGCCGGATTCTGTATTTATGGCCCACAGGCCCTTATCGGTATTTCCGCCGCCAATCAGGCAACCAACAGAGCTGCAGCTACAGCTAATGGCGTGGTTGGTATATTTGGCTATGCGAGCGGTCTCATATCCGGTGTCGGGATCGGCTTTATGGTGGATGCCATCAATAAAGTGAATCCTGGAAAAGCCTGGGACTACGTTTTCATGATGATGATAGGTATGGCGGTACTTTGCGTATTTATCTTTGCCCTCATGTGGAAAGCGAAAGCAAATGGATACGAAGAAGAACCACAGGAAAGTTAAAATCACAACAGTAAAAATGACAGGATATACCTATATCGGTAATGGAAAAATGAACACTACCGATCAAATCTACAACTGCCTAAAAAACATCAAGCACATCGCATTGGATATGGATGGCACGATCTACAATGGCAGCACTTTGTTCCCTTTTACCATTCCTTTTCTCGACAATTTGAAAAAAACAGGGATCGGCTATTCATTTCTCACTAACAACCCGTCCAAAAGCACCAGCGATTACCTGACCCACCTATCCAAAATGGGGATCGATGCCACCAAAGAAGAAATGTACACTTCGGCACAGGCAACTATCGAATATATAAAAGTGAATATGCCGGAGGCCAAAAGATTGTTCTTGTTGGGGACTCCCAGTATGATCGGCGAGTTTGAAGCAGCAGGCTTTGTCTCTACAGCCGACGACGAAAACGATGTGCCGGATGCGGTGATCGTGGCGTTCGACCTATCGTTGACCTATTCCCGATTGTGCCGGGCTTCATGGTGGGTCTCACAAAACCTGCCCTATATCGCAACCAACCCGGATCGTGTCTGCCCTACGGATCAGAAAAATATTCTGGTAGACTGTGGTGCAATTTATACGTGCATAGAATATGCTACAGGCAGGTTTCCTGATATTGTCATTGGAAAACCAAATCCAAGTATGTTAGACGGGATATTGGAACGTTATAAATTACATCCCTCTGAAGTTTTAATGGTCGGAGATCGAATATATACTGATGTAAAAATGGCCCAAAATGCAGGCGCAATTGGGGTGCTAGTTCTTTCGGGTGAAACAACGATGGATATTGTTCGAGTATCGGATACTGTTCCCGATATTATCGCTCAGAACCTCGCGGAACTGCAAGTTATGCTTACTACCGCTAAAAATTAAAGAGCAGATTAGATAAAGACTTAAAGAGAAAAAGGGAACCTCAGAAAGGCTCCCTTTTTCTCTTTAAGTATTAAACTACTTTAATTAACTCTTTAGATATTCAATATATGCATTTGCAAACTCATCTTCAGGAGCTAGCTTCACTGTTTCTTCAAAAGATGCCAAAGCTTGCTTGTAATCTTCTTTTGTTACATGAAAATAACCGATATAATTGTAAGCATCTATCAAGTACCCACGCTCTGCGTCAGTTACTTCTTTTCCTTGCAGTTGTTTATCTTTCAACACTTGTATTAATTGCGTGAAAGCAGGCACAAAAAGACCTTTACACAATTCTGGAGTTTCAGGGTTAACATTATCCAAGGAAATGTTTACGTAACCCGTCAAATATAACGCTCCAGCCAAGTAATCATCAAATACCTTTTGATCATTGGCCTGTATGATAACATCAAATGCTTTCAATGCGGCATCAAATTGTTCTGATGGATCCTCACCTCTTTCTTTCTTCGCTACACCATGACGGAAGTTCGCATTTCCCAAAACATAATTTGCCTCATAGTAATAATCCGTACCTTTTTGCTTTGCGGGCACACTCAATATGGCCGATGCCACTTCGAAGTTTCCTTGTTGAAATGCTAACATACCTGCAGACCCAATCTCCGGCATCATCTCTGGATTTTTCTCTACGGCCTTAGCTAAATACGGAACGCCTTTATCGGCTTTTCCGGTTTGAACGTTCGCAAAACCAGCAAATAGATAATCTATATCAATTAAGCGGCTTGTATCAGCTTCAGCAAATAGCTTGTCAAAATATTCAGCTCCTTTTTCAAAGTCACCATCTTGGTTTACCGCAATCAAACCTAGGTAACGATATACTTTAGCATCTACCCCTGGCGCATTTGCCAATTGAAGAGCAACATTTTTCAGCTCATCATATTGTTGTCCCCAGACCAAGAAATCGGCATAACGAACATTAGCTTCCACAGACTTGTCACCGGTAACCTGCAGATATTGCTTGTAGTAGTCTACAGCTTTCTTAATTTCCGATTCATACTTAGCTTTTTCTTCATCCGTATTATCCGGTAGGGTTTTTGCTAACTCCAATTGTGTTTCTGCCAATTCACGATAGATTGGTCCAAAACTCGGATATTCTTTCGCTTTCTCGGCCAAATTTTCCAGTGCTACATCATATGCCTGCGCCCTACGTTGAATAATGGCTTGCCCTACATGCGCTCTTACTAAATTAGGATCTATATTTAATGCATCCCGGTAATTCACGTAAGCATTACTAGCTTCTCCCTTTATTCCACTATAAGCATCTCCTAATCCTACCAAGATTTCAGCATCTTTAAGGTTTTTCGCTTTTGCTTGTGTCAGGTAATCAATCGCCTTTGCGTAATCTGGCTTCGGCGCATCAATATAAGCGCGTCCGACGTAGTATAGGGGAAGGTAATCTTTTTTGCCTAAAGAAGATGTAGCAGCTGTAAACTTCTGTTCTGCCGCGGCTTCATTCCCCTTTTCCAAATCTACAATACCCAAACCTATTTGGTTCAACTGCTCCTTTGGTGCATTCGTCAAACCCTGACTAAATATCAACGCTGCCGAATCAACTTTTTCGTTGATCAAATATATTTGACCTAGATAAAAGTAGTTTTCACCATCCTTAGGTTTCTTATCTACTAATGTCTGCAGCATTTCCTTCGCCTTATCATACTGCTCCGCTTCAATTGCTGCTTTTGCATCCTTTAATCTTTGTGCAGTTGCAGAACCTACTACTGCACCGGCCATTAAAAGACTCAAAAATAATTTACGTTTTGTCATCATTGTATTTATAATCTTATTTTATTTACTAATTTATTCTATCCCTAATTATAATCTCTCGACCGGGCATTGTCACCGGCAATAAGCCCGACTTCAGCACGATACGTTGCCCTCTATCTCCCGTCATAAAAGCAGAAAAGCCAATCCCTAATCCCATATTAGGTTGATAGTTCAACACATATATCGTCCTTTTTAATGGATATTCACCCGTAGAAAGGCTTGCTTGAGAGGGTAAAACGTAACGATGTCTTCCCCCCTCCTCGTTTAGCACGCTTAAGATACGAATTTTCTCCATTTCCTTAAAAGAACTTTTCAAAGATAAATATTGATTATAACTTATAAAACCAATTTTACCTGTCGTCTTCACCACTTCTTCCAGTACTTCTCTGCTATTATTCAACGTCTCGATGTTGGTACTCGCTACCTTATCGACCTTTCCCAAATCAATGAAATAACGCAAAATACTAGAGTTTAGATTATCAAAGACCAATTTAACCTCCTTGACCTTATTACCTTTCAATAATGCAATGATATCGTTCACTTTCATGCTTGTGTCCGCTCCCGAAATATTGCTTATAAGTACGACACCATCATACGCTACCGGATAGACCCGCCCTTGAATAGACCGGCTTTCAAAATGCTTCTTTTCATCCATTGAAAGTTCTCGTGCCAAAAAAGCTATATTCGCATCACCTTTCAGCACACTATTGACAGCCTGCACTTCTGGCTTTGCCAAAGCATTCACTTTCGCATTATAATATGAATTTTCAAAGACCTCCTTTTGTTCCAAAAATAATGGTAATATCGTTTCATCAACACTTACAGGAAGTTCACCAGACAAAATATCATCCTTCTTCTCTTTCTTCTGACTAGAAGAACAGGCTACCATATTAAAGAGCGTAATAAAAAGAATAATGGCTTTCCATCCAACTTTCATGTCAATATGAATAATATTTTTAAAAAAAGATTAAGTCTTAACAATTTTTAACGTGTAAAATTATTTTGCCATAACCTTGCAAAGCGCATAAAAGAATAAACAATCAATAAAATACCAAACATATTTCTATATGCTGGGTTGATATCCAAAGGGAAGTTTTTCCAAAAGATAATCAAAAGGCCCAACACGAAATAAAACAAGAACATGCATAGACCCAAAATGGACAGAAATCGCTGTGTAGGCGATTTCTGTCCAAATTTATTATCTCTTGAGCTATTTCTAAAACTCATTACATTTGTGTCAAGTCCAAACGAATAGGAAGTGTATAGGCTACACGTACAGGACGTCCGTTCTGTATACCTGGGTTCCACTTTTTCGCTCTCTTTAATAAATTGATAGCAGCCTGTCCCGTACCGTAAGATAAATCCTTAAGTACCTTTACATCGGTCAACTCTCCATTTCGTTCGACAACAAATGAAACCGTTATGGTACCTTTCACTCCCGCATCAATCGCTCCTGCCGGATATTGATAATTGTCTGCAATCCATTTTCTGAAAGCATCCATACCATCTACAGGTGACGGATTAATCTCCACGGATTCAAAGATACGATCTCCTTCTCCGGTACCACCTTCGACACCTTTTGTACTACCTGTGGCCGAACCGGCTACATCCTTCGTCCCCCACTTTCCTTCGGTTGTGATACTACCACCTTTCATGCCCTTCATCGCTACCGGACCGATTAATTTTTTCTTATCTGTAGCCTCTTCGACTGTAGCTATTTCCTCCTGTACGGCTTTTTCTTTAGGCACTGGCTTGATTTCTGGCAAAGCAACGACATCAAGCGCGGGCTTTGATTCAGCAATCCGTGGAGCCTCTTCCTGTACAGGTGGTTTTTCCTCTTCTTCAGGAAGCTCTGGTAAATCCTCCAAAGTCAATTCTTCCGTGAAAGCAATTTCCTCTTTGGGAGGCTCTGAACTTCTAAATAACTTGATATTGAAAGCCTGCGGGATAGCGAATACGGCCACTACTGCTATAACGATCAGTAATGCTGTATTCGTAGCCTTTGGGCCCAATTTGCGCAGCTCATAAGCCCCATAAGCCTTATTCCTGTTTTCGAAGACCACATCGAGCCACTCACTTTTAAATATATTTAATTTTTCAAACATATTACTTCTGTTTTATGAAAACACATTTAACGTCGATTAGTCGTTATAGATATTCTCGTTTTCCAATAGCGCAACTTCTTCTTTCATGATACGATTAGAAATCATATAGCGTTTGATATCGGCGATTTTCATCTCGTCAAGCGCATCAATGATATTTCTTGTTACCGACTTGTCACTCGGACGAATAACGACAATCATATCTTTTCCACCTGTCTGCTGAGGAACCACTTTATTCATTCTCAATAAAACTTCACGTAAGCCATCCTTGCTATAATCCACCACTGTGGGCGGTGTTAGCGGGCTTGTTACAGCACCTTGATACCAAACTAACTTATCGTTCGACCCCAAAACCAATGTCACACTTCGGTGTTCATCGATATCGATATCATCCTTTTTGTCGGTTTCGACGTTTTTGTCAGGCATAGCCACATCCATCGCTTGTGGTTTGTTCAAAGAAGTGGTCAACATAAAGAAAGTAATCAACAAGAACGCCAAATCCACCATGGCTGTAAGGTCGACCTTGCCACCATTCTTCTTTGCTCTTACCTTTCCCCCCTTGCCCTGCTTACCGGAGTCTTGATTTAATTCTGCCATTTGTTTTTAATATTATTGATCAGCGGTTTTGAGTCCTGTCACGAAACTAAACTTATTCTGTTTCTGGTTACGTAAGGTTTCAATTATCAAGTTCAAACTTGGAAACTTCTCGTCTGCATCGGCTTTAATTGCTACCGTTAATAACTCGATATCATCTGGATCCTTTCCATCTTCTAAAGCTCTGTTTTGTAATATCTTTGCCGACGCTAGTCTTGCTTGCTTTACCCATGACGATAGTTCGTTTGATAGGCTCGTTGTCGAGTCTACCGGAATACCTTTCTGCACGGCGGTTCTCGCACCTGCATCCATAGCCAGCAGTTCTTTCATGTTGCGGATAGGAACACCAAAATCTTCCATTCCCTGAAACTGCACTTGCTCTTCCCGAGTAAACTCTATTCCGTACAAGTTCCCCACACTCTTCAATGCCTCTACACGAACATTCTGATCACTCATGCTAAAGAAAACTTTCCCCTCATCACCTACGGTAATAATAGCAAGGTTTCCATCAGGAAGTTTCGCTTGGGAATAGGAAGGCGCTGTATCGACAGTCAATGTTTCAGGCTGTCTCGCCGTCGCTGTAAGAACGAAGAACGTAAGAAGCAAGAAAGATACATCGCACATCGCTGTCATATCAATCGATGTACCGGCTCTTTTTATTTTTGCTTTTCCCATTTCTTTTTAATCTTTAAAAAATAAACAACTCTATTTTCTCTCATGATGCTTCCCGAGCACACTTTCCATAAAAAAATGAAAAATATTTTTCGAAAAGCAACTTCACCTATTTATGGTTTGCTGCGTACGTTTGTACGATAGAGAAACCTGCTTCGTCGATAGAGTATGTTAATTTATCAATCTTAGCGGTCAAGATATTGTAGAAAATGATCGCAAAAGTCGATGTAGCAATACCTGTAGCCGTGTTGATTAGGGCCTCTGAGATACCATTTGCCAATTTAGCTGAATCTGGAGCACCACCCGTTGCCAAAGCGGAGAACGCCTTAATCATACCAGTTACCGTACCCAATAGACCAGTCAATGTACCAATAGAAACCAATGTAGCCAAAACGTTTAGATTTTTCTCCAACATCGGCATTTCCAATGCAGTTGTTTCTTCAATCTCCTTTTGAATAGCTAAAGCAGACTTCTCTGCGTCTAAACCTGGGTTAGCCTCTACATCTTTGTATTTCAAAAGACCGGCCTTGATGACATTCGCAACAGAACCTTTTTGCTTATCACATTCCGCAATAGCTGTATCGATACTACCTGTTTTCAATAATGATTGTACCTTTCTTACAAAATTACCCACATTTCCTGTACCCGACGCTTTGCCTATCACGATAAAACGCTCGACAGTGAATACGAATACCATCATGAATAATCCTAATAGAACCGGTACAATTACCCCTGCATGATATATCATACCTGCATAGTTACCGGGTACAGGTTGGTTCGCAGGATCCCCACCTTGGAAGTTATTTGGATTACCCATTACAAATTGCCACACGAGATAACCTACTATAAAACAAATAACGATTGCTAAACTCGCAAATAAATTACCTGAATTGCCACTTTCTTTTTTTGCTGGGCTGTTAGTTTTTGGTGCGTTTGCCATTTTACTAATTTTTAGATTTTTACTTTGTTTAATTATTTATGTTGATCCTTTTTATATGCAAAAATAATTACTAAAACTTGACGTTTTCATAACAAATATACCATTTTGGAATAAAAGTCAAATTTTTTCGCAATTAATTTAAAAGCATTCTTTGTTTACTACAGAGGATGAGCATCAGCGGCATCCATACCCTCTAGGCGCTTCTTGGCAACCCATTTCGTTGCCTAGCAAATATTATGCAATAAAAACCATTTTTTTTTTGATATGCAAATTAATAAATCGCTAAATGATAAAAATAAGTAAGTGTTCACTTATACTGCTGCTATTGATAAATTTCTGACACGAACCAATTTCACCACATAAAACGCTTGGAATAACAGATTTAGTATAGCATAAAAAAATTATCCGTGAAGTTTAACTCCATAACCGGCGGCTTTTAAATAGTCAAATATTTTCTGTTTAAAATCCCCTTGTATCAGGATTTCGCCATCCTTAGCACTGCCACCCACACCGCACTTTTGCTTTAAGGTCTTCGCCAGCTCCTGTAAATCTGTCTCTGACCCAATAAAACCCTCCACTAAAGTCACTATTTTTCCCTTACGTGCTTTCTTATCCAACAGCACTTTCAGTCTTTGTCTTTCACTAGGCAAGGTCTCGACTTCCTCCTTATCATCTACAATCTGATACGAAAAATCTGTATCGGTGGAATACACTATTCCTTCAAATCGTTGTTTTTTATTTTTTGCCATAAAATGTATTAACAAATTATTTTTAACGAATTAGGTTTTACATGTATATGCAAACTGCCTTGGATGTTCAGTGGCTCTCCATCTACGTGAACAGGGCCACTATCCACGCGATCAATCCTAATCTCTCTACCCGGAATAATCTCTACGTATTCCGATTGATCTACAGAACGGTTAAACAAGTGATACACCATCATCGGCAAGATATAAAGTGGAAATTTCTTAACGATGCAGACATCCAACAACCCATCATTTACCGAAGCATTTGGTGCAATATAAGCATTGTTGCCATATTGAGGTGAATTGGCCACACTAATCATAAATGCCTCTCGTTCATATTCGTTTCCGTCTATCGTGAGCTGGTACTTACATGGTTTGTAATTCCCCAAAACATTAATTACTGTTCTCAGATATCCAACAGGACCTCTTAACTGGTCATTAGCAAATTTATCACTCACCGATGCGTCAAAGCCAAGGCCCGCTATGTTAAAAAAGGGGTGCCCATTGATTACTCCCGAATCTACCTCCTGTATATCAAATCTATTGATACGACGCAATGCTGCCGTTTCGTTTAGTGGAATACCCAGATACAGTGCTAATCCATTACCCGAGCCTTCGGGAATAATCCCTAAAGGAATATCACTCCCAACTAAGGCCGAGCCCAATTCATTGATCGTTCCGTCGCCTCCTACCGCTACTACAGCGTCGTATTTGTCCACTATAGCCTGCCGTCCTATCTCATAAGCATGATCGGGTCCGGCAGTTTGTTGGAAAGTGGGATGAAATTTTTCAAGATCAAGGACTTCCAATACTGTTTTGTTAAAAGCAGTTTTTTTCTTACCTCCAGAAATGGGGTTAATTACAAATAATATCTTTCGTTGAGCTTGCATTGATCATTGCTGACAAACCGTAAATATAATAATACCTTACCATGAATCACGTAGTAAATGTAATATGTGTAAATTAACTTTTATTAATTATAAAAGAGTTGTAGTTTTGTGCCGACAAAAGTGGACTGATTTGCATTTTACGATGAAAAGTAAAGAAGGAGATTGCAACCACAGAAAAAAAGTGCTAAAAACCATTGCTTATAGCTGTTTTTGCCTCTTGCCTAATACGTATCCCACTTCTGTCTATTGATAACATTATTCAAATTGCTATGGCATACTTATTTACATCTGAATCAGTATCTGAAGGACATCCCGACAAAATTGCCGATCAAATATCAGACGCTTTAATAGATAATTTTTTAGCTTGGGACGAAGATTCGCGTGTGGCGATAGAAACCTTGGTCACTACGGGACAAGTTGTACTTGCTGGCGAAGTGAAGTCCACTATTTATCTTGACGTTCAAAAAATTGCCCGTTCCGTCATTGAGAAGATCGGTTATACAAAATCCGAATATATGTTTGAGGCGAACTCCTGTGGTGTTCTTTCGGCTATTCATGAGCAGTCTGCAGATATCAATCAGGGCGTAGACCGCAAAGCAAAACAAGACCAAGGAGCTGGAGATCAAGGAATCATGTTCGGCTATGCTAATAATGAAACCGAGAATTATATGCCTTTGGCACTCGATTTATCTCATCGGTTACTCTATGAGCTCGCAGCCATCCGCCGTGAAAACCGTGAAATCACGTATTTGCGTCCTGATGCAAAATCTCAGGTGACTTTAGAATACAATGATGACCACAAGCCTATCCGTATTGACACAATCGTCATTTCTACACAGCACGATGACTTTGGTTCTGAAAAAGAAATGCAGGAACAGATCGCCGAAGATATTAAGACCATACTGATACCTCGCGTTAAAGCTCAGCTAAAGCCTGAATTACAGGCTTTATTCAATGACGAGATCAAATATCACATTAATCCTACCGGCAAATTTGTTATAGGTGGACCCCACGGTGACACGGGCCTTACAGGCCGCAAAATTATTGTCGATACCTATGGTGGTAAGGGCGCACATGGCGGAGGAGCTTTCTCTGGAAAAGACCCCTCAAAAGTTGACCGTTCAGCAGCTTATGCTACCCGTCATATCGCCAAGAATCTTGTAGCCGCCGGCATAGCAGATGAGATTTTGGTACAGATTTCTTATGCTATAGGCGTGAAAGATCCTATGGGAATATACGTCAATACATACGGAACGGCCAAAGTTAATTATTCGGATAGTGAGATTGCTAGCAAGATCGAAGAGCTCTTTGATATGACCCCTTATGGCATTGAGACTCGCTTAAAACTTCGCCAACCCATCTATTTTGAAACTGCTGCGTATGGACACATGGGTCGTACAAATCAGACCGTTACTAAAACATTCGAAAGCTCTATGGGTGATAAAAAGCAAATGGAGGTAGAACTGTTTACGTGGGAGAAGCTAGATTATGTAGACAAGATCAAAGAGACTTTCGGAAAGTAAAGTTCAAGAAGATCTTTCCTTTTGTCTAATAGTATTTTCGATAAAGGTCATACAAAACTGCTTTATCATGAGGCGTTAATATATTGTTTACTTCCTTAACAATATATTTTCTTTTAAATGCTTGTATTGCCGCATCGAGATTACTTGTGTCGTATCCAATTATTTTGAGAGCATCGACCGGATTAAAATTATAGGGTGGTTCTAACAAATAGTCTTCATTATACCAAATACCAAATCCGCTTTCCGCTAGCCTTTTCCATGGGAAAAACACATTGGGATCATTTTTTCGAGTGGGCGCAACATCGCCATGACCAATAAAATTCAGTTGTGGGATAGCATAACGTGTTTTCAAGGTGTCCAATAGGATCAACAGTGAATTGATCTGTTCCTGAGGAAATGGCTCATTCCCGTTGTTATCCAGCTCAACACCGATAGAGATGGAATTAAGGTCGGTAACGGTCCCCCATTTTGAACGCCCGGCATGCCAAGCTCGCTCATAATCATTCAGCATCTGAATAACTTGTCCATCTTTCCCAATGATATAATGCGCACTAACTTGGGTATGCGCTAGCTGAAAAGTACGCACCGTCTGGGCCACATTATGCTGAGAAGTATGATGAATAATAACAAAATTTGGCTTACGGAGGTCATAGTGGATAGCAGCTGCCCAGTCGGCTTGCTTATATATTCCCGTCCGCTTTTGGATTGCAATTTTTTCCTCAGGTGTCAATACAGTATCGACAACAATTGTATCAGTCCATAGCACTGTATCCTTTACCTCTTTCTGGGCGAAAGAAAGTTGCAACTTAACCGTATCAACGACAGCTTCTCGACGGTGTTCCTTGCCCTGCAACGCAAGTGGCATCGACTTCCTCTTTGCTACACAACTTACCATCGTAGTCAAGAAAAAGACAACCGTAAAAAAGGAAAGACTTTTCATCTTACCGCGAACTTATCTAGGGAGAGAAAAGACCATACCCAGTGCTAAAGCCTGACTAAATTGAACTTTAGCCTTCGTATCTTCTTCCATAATCCAGTCATTGTCGTATAACATAATACCGGTCAAAGTGACATTGACTAAACGAGTTACTTTTGCAGACAATGTAACATCCAGACGGTGATCCGGTTTCTTTATCTCTCGGTAATCCGCAAATAAGTTATAACGTGATTTTAGATTTAAATTACTTGCGATGTTACGATCCAGATTAGCTGTAAGCTGAAAAGCGAGATCATTTCTGACCGTATAGCCAGGAGTCAATCCAAACTTTTTCTGGTCTTCCTTCAAAGCGTCATTATCCGGATATCGCTCGGCATACTCTTCAATGGTCAAGGGTTTAGACTTATCGTTGATCATTAACGTTTGACGCGCGGTACCCGTACCTAAGCGAAGGGAAAAGGTATTGTCGGGCTTGTATTCCAAACCGAATGACTCCGTAAAATATCCAGGGCCCAAAAATGCAGTTTGTATATCTTTAACCCGCTCTTCCTTTGTTTCTTTATCTGCCATATAACTATATCCCAGATCAAATTGGGATTCAAACGTAACAGAAAAATAGACCGCCCAATCTTTTGTGAATTTATAGGAGAGCTTATTATCCCAAAATATACGATCATTATTTTTCTTAGCCAACTGATCTTTATTTTTGATTTTACCGTATTTTAAATCTAATTCTGTTACGAAATTGAAATTATCTCTTGTATAATCTGACTTATGCCAAGCTAATCCACCGATAGATAGCGAGTTGACGCCCCCTGCACTCCAATTATCACTAAAGGAAGCTTGATTGGCATTGATACCAAACTTTGTCCAATGTTTCCAATAATTCACTTCGAGCCCTAGTTTGGGTATGGGAACCTGAATGGGATTAACTTGTACCTTATCAACAGTATCCTGTTTAACCAACGTCGTTTCAGGCTTTTCACGCAGTTCTTTTAAATTCTCTTGGCCATGAGCCGTGGTGGCCACCCATATGCCCAAAACGATGCCAAGTAGGCTCCTATAATTAATTGGGTAAAGTCTATTTTTCATCAATCTTTATTTTCGTTAAGTCTGGTAAAGGCTTAAAATAGGGGTTTATTTTGAATTGCCCATATTTCGAAACTATATATCCGGTCAGTTGATATGCGCTCGCCTGTTGTACAAAACTGTATGATGGTCGATATCGCACCATAAAATTATCTAAAAGTTCACCTTCCAACCCCGTCACACTCTTCACTAGTGTTCGTGAAAATTTCCAATCTACGACATTCTCCTCATATTCATGTTGAAAATATCTAGTCAACCGCCGCGCATTTTTTCCTTCCTTGCTCATGAGATTGTAAATCGTATTGATACTCAATCCAGCTCCATTCGGTCCTACAGAAAAATAGTCCCCAGCATCTGCTAACTGGTAGGCTTTCGCGTAGTCTATCCGTCGCTGTGCTAAAATCTGATCTGGATTCTTCTTTGCAACAACGGTGACCGGCTCGATATAAATGGAAGTTTTCTGTAAATGGAATAGAACTACCTCTTGCCCCCCATAGACCAATGTATCATTCTTATACTCTTCTCTCTTTGCGATCAGTACATCTCCTTTCTGCATCTCCAGATAAAATTCTCCTTTTCCATTATTGAAAACGTTTGCGCCTGACGTACTATTCAACACCAACACCCTAGCCACCCGTTGCTTGGTATCTCTATCCAAAACAATGCCAGCTACTTTCCGCTGCCCATATCCGGCAGAGCAAAGCAAAAATAAAAAGAATGTGCAGAAAAATCCGACAATTGTCTTCACAATTGTAAAACTACATTATAGATTGATTATTTGAATATTTTTTAACAACTTTTAAAGCTACTTTGTAATGACTAGTAGCTGTCCTATTGACAGATTGTCCGTCTCCAACCCATTGAGCTGCTTTATCTGCTCTACTGTAACATTATATTGACGACTTATGGCATATAGCGTGTCCGAGGCTTTTACCTCGTAAATGACCATCTTAACCGGCGATTTGATCTGTGCCGTCCTATCTGTTGTTTCGAGATCTGCTTTCTTTTCAATTAATGTCTCCACCTTCTCCTCCCGTACCTCTTTTTCTACCAAAGTCTCTGACCGATCATACCTGTACAACTCGTATCGCTCGATGAGATCAATCAATAACTCCGGATAACGAGGATTTGTGGCGTAGCCAGCTTGTTTTAGTCCTTTTGCCCACCCTTTATAATCATTTTTATCTAATGTAAAAAGTCTTTCATAGCGTTTTCTCAATAAAAAACGAGAGTGATCTTTGAACGAATCTTCCGCGTTATCATATACCCGAAAACAATCGTTCGGATTATCATCAGATCGGGTGACACTCTTACCTTTCCATTCCCCTGCACATTTTATTCCAAAGTGATTATTTGCATTTCTTGCCAAATAGCTATTGCCGTTTCCCGACTCCAACAGCGCTTGAGCCAGCTTGATACTCGCCGGTATACCATATTGATTCATCTCACAAATAGCAATATCCTTATACTGGTGGATATAGGTCTGTCCTGAAATGGAGGTTTCTCCCCGAGAGGTACCTACACGTTCCGCAGGAACCTTCGAGCTATGAGGTGCTTTCGATTTTCCGCTCGACAATACGGTGCTTTTTTTGGTCGCGCACGAAGAAAGCAAAATTAAGGACACTAATAACGTCAATAGCGGTTTTATCATAAACAAGAATATTAATTATTCACCTTATCATAATCATCCAAATGATACCTATTTATGGTTGCCAACACTTTACTTCCCCATCCGTTGGACGCGGAATAGCCAGATCTCGCAATGCTTTGTACCCAAGATCTATAATCAGCGGAAGAAGGTTGGTCAAACAGTGCCTGCGTAGATCTTCTCTTCTTTAATAAACTTATAAAATCACGGTATGAGGCTAAAGTCGATTCATAGCCTTTGTAAGCAGACTTAATCGTTGTGCTGTTGTTCTTTCCTTTTATACCAAAGTGATTGTTGAGGTATCTAGCAATTCGACTATTTCCAAAAGCACTTTCATGGATAGCGACCGATAAAATTACCGATGCAGGCACACCTGTCTCCAGCATCAGCTGTTGTGCGAGGCTCTTATGCTCACTAATATAGCTCGTTGGCGTAAACTTTTGTTGCCCAATAGCAAGTGATGTGCCCGAAAAATAAAATACGGCGATCCATAACATGCTGTTGTATATTGATTTCTGCATCGCTTTTATTTTTGTTGAATATTACTTTTTGCGTAACACAAAAAGCCCATCACGTATGGGCAATATTAATTTCTCTACACGTTCATCCCGAGCCAACTCACTGTTCAGTTCCGCGATCTGTTTCGTTTGGTTATCCATCTTCTTGTCAAGAACCTTCCCCTTCCACAAAACATTATCTATTAAAATCATGCCTCCCGATCCTATCCGCTCTATGACCATATTATAATAAGCTAAGTTGCTTTTCTTATCTGCATCAATGAATACCAAATCAAACTCTCCTTCCAGTCGTGGTATAATGTCCAATGCATCTCCTATATGGTAGTGTATTCTAGAGCCAAAAGGAGACTCTTTAAAATAGCCTGCGACCCGCTCCTCGCGTTCTTCATTAATATCTATGGTATGTATGTAACCTTTCTCGTGCAGACCCTCTGCCAAGCATAGTGTAGCATAGCCGGTAAAGGTGCCTATTTCCAGAATCACTTTAGGCGAAATCATTTTACTGAGCATTGCCAGCACACGCCCCTGATAGTGTCCCGACAACATATGAGGCATTGTTTCTTTCAGATAGGTTTCCCTATTTATCTTTTTTAACAAACCACCTTCCTGATCGCAAGTACCCTCTAAATAAGCATTTATCTGATTTTCACCTGAAATCATAGGTATTCTCCGTTTGTTTCTCTTAATCTAAAGAAGCTGTAATCAGTCTTAAGAACTCAGAACGTGTCACATCATTCTGGAAAGCACCGGTAAAAGCTGAGGTCGTAGTTACCGAATTTTGCTTCTGTACACCCCGCATAGCCATACACATATGTTTACATTCCATAACTACCGCAACACCTGCAGGTTGTAAGGTCTCTTGGATACAATCCCTAATTTCATTGGTTAATCGCTCTTGTACCTGTAATCTACGTGCAAACGCATCAACCACACGTGGTATCTTACTCAGGCCGACAATATGCCCATTAGGGATATAAGCGATATGGGCCTTACCAAAAAAAGGTAACATATGATGTTCACACAACGAATATACTTCAATATCTTTGACCACCACCATTTGACTGTAGTCTTCTTCAAACATCGCACTACGCAATACTTCCGCAGCATCGACATCATAGCCGTGTGTCAAGAACTGCAAGGATTTCGCCACCCGTTCAGGTGTTTTGATAAGTCCCTCTCGCTGTGGGTTCTCTCCCAGTGCTCCTAAGATATCCACATAATGTTGGGCTATTCTATCCACATAGTTCTCATTATATTGATCTATCTTAACATAGCCATCAATCTCTTCATTAAAATCCGTAAGATTACTCATTTTTTTGTTATTCATAAATCTGTACTAATCACCAAAATACTCTACTGAGTTGTTTTCTGTTTCGGTCAACCGAATGCTGTGCAAGACCACGTGTTCTTTTTCAAAAAGCGGTTTCAACACATTGAAAATCTCTACTGCGATGACTTCCGTTGATGCCATCTTTCCTTCCATAAAATCAACATCTAAATTGACATTCTTGTGATCTAGCTTATTGACAATATGCTCGCGGACAATAGCTTTCATGGTCTTCAGATCGATCAAAAAGCCAGTTTCAGGATTAATATCCCCTTTCACTGTGACAAATAATTCGTAGTTATGTCCATGCCAATTTGGGTTAGCACAGTAACCGAATACGGATTCATTTTGTTCCGGAGTCCAATCTTCGCGATGCAGTTTATGTGCCGCACAAAATCTTTCTCGTCGTGTAATATATATCATGATATACAAAGATAACCCTAAAAATCTATATTTTAGTAATCCAAAACAAAAGGCATGTATACAAAACCCTTAATCGTCGCAGCAACACACGCGGAGATCGCCCCAAGCATTTCCTTGCTAAATGGGCATCACATTTCTTATGTCATTACGGGTGTCGGTATGCTTGCCACTGCACACGCATTGACAAAAGCATTGTATCGGAACAAACCGTCCTATGTATTAAATATCGGTATTGCCGGGAGTTTCTCTCCTAATTTAGCAATTGGTTCGGTCGTAGAAATCGTTCAAGATACTCTTTCCGAATTGGGAGCAGAGGAGGAAGATGGTTTTATCACCATGGATGAACTCGGATTTGGATCATCATCCTGGCCCAAGAGACCGATAGAAGGGATAGAGACAAATCTTACAAAGGTCGAAGGGATTACGGTAAACAAGGTACATGGCAACACTTTTTCTATTCAAGATATCCAGCAGAGGCTACCCAGCATCCAGACCGAAAGTATGGAAGGGGCTGCCGTATTCTATGTTTGTGCCGAAGAGCAGATACCCTGTATACAGGTAAGGGCCATATCCAACTTCGTTGAAGTCCGCAATAAATCCTCCTGGAACATCCCGTTAGCCGTACAAAATCTGCACCATTGGCTTGATGATTTCCTAGCCCTATAATTTCTGGATATAGTGCTCCTATGCCAGCTTAAAGACGTATCAAAAATGACAATTTTACACTATTTGTCCGCTTATTCTTTGCAAAATGTCATTTTAAAATAGTAGTTTTGCGTATTCTTAAAAAAGTACTATTTTTAAACTAATGAGAGAAATACAATTCAGAGAAGCACTTCGTGAAGCGTTGAACGAAGAGATGCGTAAAGATGATGCTATATTTTTAATGGGTGAAGAGGTTGCTGAGTATAATGGGGCTTATAAAGTAAGTCAAGGAATGCTTGACGAGTTCGGAGCCAAACGTGTCATCGACACGCCCATTGCCGAGCTTGGATTCGCCGGTATTGCAATTGGAGCCGCAATGAATGGACTAAGACCTATCGTCGAATTTATGACTTTCAACTTCTCATTAGTTGCCATAGATCAAGTTATCAATTCCGCCGCAAAGATCCGACAAATGTCCGGTGGGCAGTTTTCTTGTCCTATTGTCTTTCGGGGCCCCACGGGGAATGCAGGACAATTGGCAGCCCAACATTCACAAAACTTTGAAAACTGGTATGCAAATACGCCAGGGTTGAAAGTTGTCATTCCATCCAATCCATACGATGCCAAAGGCTTATTGAAGTCGGCAATTATAGATCCTGATCCCGTAATTTTCATGGAGTCAGAGGTCATGTATGGGGATAAAGGTGCAGTACCTGAAGAAGAATATTATCTGCCAATTGGTAAAGCTCATACAATTCAAGAAGGTTCTGATGTAACCGTGGTTTCGTTCGGTAAGATGGTGCCCAGAGTGGTCATTCCGGCAGTAGAAGAGTTGACTAAAGAGGGAATTAGTGTTGAATTAATTGACTTACGTTCAGTACGTCCTATTGATTTTGCGACTATCGTTGCTTCCGTAAAGAAAACAAATCGCTTGGTCATTGTTGAAGAAGCGTGGCCTTTAGCCTCTATTTCTTCAGAAATAACTTTTCATGTTCAAAAACATGCATTTGATTATTTGGATGCTCCAGTAACTAGAGTAACATCTGCAGATGTACCTTTAGCTTATGCGCCCACATTGGTTGAAGCTACCTTACCTAATGTTGCAAAAGTTGTAAAAGCCGTAAAAGAGGTTTCTTATATTAAGAAATAAGGGATTAATTTTCAAGACATAAAAAAGCAGCTTCATTTTGAAAACGAAGCTGCTTTTTTATTATAGTGCTATAATTATTAAATGTTAATCTCTGCTTTGTATTGATCTGCTGACAATAAGTTTTCTACCACTTCAGGATTAGTCAATTTAACACGGATAATCCAGCCCTCACCATATGGATCCGAATTTACCAACTCGGGAGAAGCGTCGATAGCTTCGTTTACGGCCAATACAGTTGCCGGTACTGGCATAAATAAATCAGACACTGTCTTCACGGCCTCAATCGTACCGAAAACTTCATTTTCAGCTACATCATCTCCCACCGTGTTGATGTCTACAAATACAATATCGCCCAATTCACGCTGAGCAAAGTCCGTGATTCCGATGACGGCTTCATCACCCTCTACACGCACCCACTCGTGGTCTTTCGTGTATTTTAATTCTGCTGGAAAATTCATGTCTCTTTGTTTTTCCCAAAAATATAATTATCCAATGACATTACAAAAGTTAATATCCTTAATTTTATGAAATGAATACACAGATCTCCAAACTTCATAGCATTAGTAAAAAAGACAATCGATTGATTATCGGCTTAATGTCTGGAACTTCGCTAGATGGTCTGGACATTGCTTTATGCCGGATCCATGGAAGTGGCATCGACACAACGCTTGAACTATTACATTTCGCTACGAAGCCTTATACAAATGATTTTAGATCAAGAATTCATACGGTTTTTGCTAAAAAAACTGTTGATCATCAAAAATTGTGTGGGTTAAATGCTTACATCGGACATCTACATGCCCAGCTTGTTCTAGAATTCCTTATGGAATGGAGTATCGATCCTTCAACTATCGATATAATTGCCAGTCACGGCCAAACAGTCTTTCATGCTCCACAGACTTTGACGAACGACCTAACCCTACCCAATAGTACATTGCAAATTGGTGATGGTGATCACATCGCTGTGCATACGGGTATCATAACGATCTCAGATTTCAGACAGAAACACGTCGCTGCGGGAGGTGAGGGTGCACCACTCGCCGCTTATGGTGATTTTCTCCTTTATACCGATCCCCTTGAGGACAGAATTCTATTGAATATTGGTGGTATTTCCAATTTCACCTTTCTGCCGCATGAGAATAGCACCCTTCAGGCGTTTGCTACGGATCTGGGTCCGGGAAACACTATCATGAATCAATATATGTCCAAATATTTTAACAAAAACATGGACGAAAATGGTGCTTTAGCTGCTACCGGAGCAATCAGTCAACGCCTCCTGGAAAATTTACTAGACGAACCCTTCTTCTACTTGGATTTTCCAAAAACGACAGGAGTGGAGTTATTCAACCTAGATTATCTGGATAAAAAAATGAAGGACATGCATCTTCAGCACCAAGATATCGTAGCGACACTGAACGCTTTCTCGGCCCAAACTATTACTAACGGTATTCTGCAAGTTACTGCTGACTTACCTAATGTTGGTGTATATTGTAGCGGAGGAGGTATCCACAACCCGCTACTAATGCGTCATATACGGGCTGGATTACCACAAAAAATCAAAATTGCCGATATTTCCGCACTGGGTATGAATCCTGATGCCAAGGAAGCCTGCCTTTTTGCTTTGCTGGCCAATGAAACTGTCGCCGGTGAGCCGTCGAATGTACGATATATTAAAAATTCTCCCACAGTATGTATGGGGAAAATCAGCTTGCCTTGTTAATTAGCTATCGCCTCGTGCAGGAATTTTTTAAAAGGGTGTATTCTTTGACAGATTTCAAGAACACCCTGTAATCCCTTATCTTCGGTCAGCATCATATTCGATAGCGGCTTATGAATAATAAAACTTTTCAATTTCAATAATTCGATATTAGGATCATCAGCCGTATAGCCTGTAGGAGGTCTAGACAATTTATCTTCCTGCGATAGATCCTCTACAGTCCACTGCCCGGTTGCCAATGCCTGTGTTAATCCAGCCGTATTATAATCTATCTCTTGACGTATAGCATCGAGGTGTTCTTTTTTCGGACGCCAATAACCACAGGCAATAAAAGACCCCTCAGGTTCGATGTGAATATAATATTCCGGTCCATCCAATTTGCGGCCATCTATTGAAATCCCCGCTGCCAACCAACTTTTATAGGGAGATTTATCCTTAGCAAAACGAACGTCCCTATAGATCCTAAACATACACTTTGCAGCATTGATATCCGTATTGATATGCGGGTCAAACACGGTCAAACCCTTTATCATTTCTATGATAAAAGTCTTGATATCTTCATATGCTTTTGTGTATTGATCTTTGTTGGCTTGGAACCATTCGCGGTTATTGTTCTTTTTGAGATTTTCCAGAAAATCGAACGTAGTCTTCTGTATGCTCATATCATTGACAAATAAGTAAAAATAAAAATACGAAAGGAGCGGCGAGGAGCAGCCCATCAAATCGATCCATCACCCCCCCATGTCCTGGGAGGATATGTCCCGAATCTTTAACGCCTAAACTTCTCTTCAGCATCGATTCAACCAAATCGCCTAACGTGCCAAATACACCAATTATTAATGCGACAACCGCCCATTGCCATCTTGTTAAACCATCAAAATATTGTGCCAGATTAATAGCGATTAACAATGCAAAGATCACACCTCCCACAAAACCCTCCCACGTCTTATTCGGTGATATCCGCTCGAACAATTTTCGTCGTCCAAAACTCCGGCCCGCTAAATACGCTCCTGTATCGTTCGACCATAGAATAATCAAAAAACCCAAGGGGATATATGGATTAAAGTAACCTTGAACAAAACCTAATGCGACGAAAAATAGAAATGGAAAAAAAGCATAACCTAATCCTAGACTTGTATAAGCAATATCATCGAACGGTCTTTCCCGCCTTTGGAACAAAGCACCAATACAGATTGCAGGGAACATAGGAATCACCAACCAAACCTTCGCAAAGGGTATTATACCCACACAATGCAACCCAATCAGTATTCCCAATATTAAAGCAGTCATTAAGCCCCAGATGATTTGAGGTTTAACATTATCCTTGGTGAACATACTATAGAATTCATAAAGGCACCCCATACCTACTAAAGAGAAAAAAACAATAAATACTTCTTGTCCCAGTAATGTCGCTCCAATCAATGCAACAATGAAGAAAAAACCGGTGATAGCGCGTTGCAACATATTATTCTTCCTCTCCTTGCTCGTCAAATTTTTCCAATAATCCTAATGCTTCATTTTTCAACGCATTGCTGACATACAGCTCTATCCCGCCAAACTTCAACGAAGAATCCTGCTTATTCAGGAGTATTGCCGGAATAGCATGTTCTTCCAACAATTGTTTGTCCATCTCGGCTTTTATATTGTTTTCATATACCCGGATCTTAATCCAATCTTTCTCCATCGAAATTTTCTTTTTTATGTGTTTGGCTATAAAACCAGTATCCAATTAGACCAGTGAAAATAAAGCTGCCAATATACACAATTATGGAATAGCTCTCATAATGCTGTAAATCTTCATATGTCTTTCCTTGCGTTGTATAATAGTATGCCATAACCGTAATCCACGCATTGTTGATAAAGTGTCCAAGTACGGGAACCCATATATTTTGGGACCATATCAACATATAACCAAAAAATGCACCTAAAACTACCCTAGGAAAAAACCCATAAAACTGTATGTGTATGGCACTGAAAACGATAGCTGTTATCCAAATGGCTAAATGGTTATTTTGAACCATCCGTCCTATAATATGCATTATGGAGCCTCTAAAATAAAATTCTTCTGCAATTGCCGGCAATGCAGCCATGACCACAACATTGAGCAACAACAGCGGAATACTATCGACCATAACGACCTTTTTTGTCAATGAAGCCATACTTTCTTCCTGTTCTTTCATCCATCTTTCTATCGCTTCCAAAGACGCCGGTAAGGACATGTTGGCATTCCATTCCGCCAAAAGCTGCATCATAGGACCAAAAGCAAACAAAAAAATGATCCCTATAAAATACACTTGATTACCTTGGCGCTGTTGTGGAAAATACAAAACATTTTTTTCGAGATACTGCAAACCAAGAGAAGGCAAGAGAAACGCCCCCAAAGTACCTGCTATCAACAAAGCATATAGTGCCCCACTTCCTTCTGAAGCCATTAAATTATCTATACGCCTAGATACCAAGAAATCTAGCGCTACAACTATAAATTGCACAGCAAAACTGAATGCCAAAGTCAGCCCTAATAAGATAATGAGCGACAGCCATGGTGAATTTGTTGTTTTAGCGTATTGGTTCATATCGGATAAAGATAAGGGTATTAATTCACACGAATCGGATCCGTCGGTTTTTGAATATTTTTGTATGGATAGGTTTTCATTTCCTCCAACAGGATTTTAACAGTTCTTTCCAGCTGCGGATCTTTACCCGCTAAGAGTTCCTTTGGAATCTGTTCCACGAAAACATCAGGAGTCACCCCCTCATTTTCAATGATATAGTTGCCCTTCAAGTCAAACACACCGAAATTAGGTGAGGTAATCCTTCCTCCATCCAGCAATGGTGGATAGCCAGATATACCGACCAAGATTCCCATCGTCGTACGACCTACAAGCTTACCCAGTCCTTTAAAACGGAACATATACGGCATCATGTCTCCTCCCGACCCAGCATTTTCGTTAATAACCATCGCCTTCGGCCCATATATACCGTTTCCGGGAGTTGTAAAAGGTTTACCATCACGAATACCCCAACCGGCAATAAGTTCACGAGACAACAAGTCAATCACATAATCTGCTACTGAGCCACCACCATTATTACGTTCGTCTAATAGGAGAGCCTTTTTGTCCATTTGTGAAAAATAGTACCGATTAAAGCTGGCATATCCTTCCTGACCTGTATTTGGCATATATACATAGGCAATTTGACCATCGCTCAACTGATCCACTTTCCTGCGATTACCCTCGACCCAATCCATCTTGCGTAAATTCAATTCATCGGAAAAGGAAATCGGCCTAACGATAACCGTCCGTGCTCCTTCATACCTTGGCTTTGTATGAATATGAAGGGTCACCTGTCTACCGACCTTTTGTTCGAGGAGCTGGTAGATATTGTGATCTTTTGTCAATTGTATTCCATCGATCCCTACAATATAGCTTCCTTCTTTAATATTTAGCCCGGGTTCTGCCAAAGGCGCTTTGAAAGAAGGATTCCAGCCTAATCTCGAAAATATCTTTGTAATCTTATAAACCCCATTTTCCTGTGTCAAATCAGCGCCTAAGGTACCTGTACTGACCGACGGAGACGACGGTTGATCGCCCGGATAAATATAGGCATGGCCCACCACCAACTCACCCATCATTTCATTCAAAATATAACTTAAGTCCGAGCGATGGTTAACATAAGGCAAATATTTCTCATATTTCTTCCTAACCGCATCCCAATCTGCTCCATGCATATTCTCCACATAGAAAAACTCCTTCTGCATATTCCAGACTTCATTAAATACTTGCCTCCATTCAGCGCCAGGATCTACGCTAAACTGGAAGCCTTTAAAATCCAATTTTCCACTTTCCAATATAGGTTTTTGTCCCGCATTGACGATATAATAATTTTTATTGGCAAAATACATCATTTTTTTGCCGTCGGCACTGATACGGAAGCCTCCTCGGGCATTCTCCACTAAGGAACGGTCCTCCATTTTATTCAGGTCATATACACCTATTGTGCTTCCTCGCTGATAAGTCAACAGATTCTCACTAGATCCATCCAAACGATAATAAGCCGGTGGCAAAGGGAGAGCAACAATACGGGTATAGATATCCTCAAAGTCGACAGCAATCTTCTTGACCGCCGGCTTATCTAGCATTTCATCGTTTGATTTTTTATGCTTTTTCTTTTCTTTTTTGTCTCCGGCCTTTTTCTCTTCCGTTCTTTTTTCTGCTTTTATCACCTCTTCATCACTCTCATTTTTGAAGATAGAAGGAGTGTGCTTTGATAATATAAAGGCATATACACTATAATTAGGGTTCCGTTCATAGGCAGACATATGTAGGCCTGAATTAGTCAGCCCTGTATTGGTGCTCGCCATAAAAAACAAATATTTCCCATCCCGACTAAATGTGGGCTGTCCTGCAGCACTCATCCCATCCGTAATCTGATGTGATTTTTTCGTCTTCAGATTGAACATAAATATAGCCCGTACGCCATTCTTTAAACTTTTAACATAAGCAATCCAATTCGAGTCATCAGACCAAGCGGGCTCAAAATGATTGCGGGTACGTCCTGTTGTGGAAGATAATGTATCCGAGTCCACCAAAAAAATATTTTTTGATGTAATATCCACATAATATAAGTTCAGGTGTGCATCATTAAAAAATAGCTTTTCGCTATCCGGTGACCAAACGGGATCGAAATAGAATGTAGTTGATCCTAAATTTATATAGGTAGGCTTGTCAACTGCCTTTTGATCCCTAAGCACTAGCTCGTATTTTCCATTCGTGTCCGACAAGTAAGAAATCCACTTTCCATTCGGGGACCATGCCGGAAAACGTTCATGACTCCCCGCCGACATCGAGATATTACGAGGATCACCCTTTTCGCGAGGAACTGATATGATTTCTCCTCGCGTTTCAAATAACGCTCTCTGCCCTGTAGGAGAAACATTAAAATTTCGTATCTCTTGGTCCGCATTCACATAGCGCGATCTTTTGTACATCGGGTCCATGTGGACTGCAATTTGCAGTGTATTCACTTTTTTGCTAAGCAGATCCAATAGATGGATCCGACCATCGTATTCGAACACCAGCTCGCTTCCAGACCCATGAAGAGTGCGCACGTCATAATCGCTATAGTCCGTCAGCTTTTCAATCTTTTTTGTATTGACATTATAGCTGAAGATATTGACGATTTTGTCCCTGTCAGACAGAAAATAAACTTTTTCTCCTAACCACACTGGCTTTACGTCATTGCATTTTTCTCCGGGGATGATTTCAATATCCTTGGTCTGTGTGTCAAAAATCCATATGGTGGACATACCTCCTCCTCGGTATCGCTTAAAAGCGACACGATCACGCTCTGTCGGATCTCCATTTTTCAGGTATGCCCAATAACGACCATCAGGCGACGGCGAGCCTTGATAAGCTTCAGGCATAGCTAAAGGTAAGGGAAGTTCACCAGACAATCCGGTTTTGTACAATCTTCCTCCTAATGAATATTGAAATTCACGGGTCGTTGTGAAGTAAACTTCCTCATTATTGATCCACCCTCTTAATATATCGGCAGATGGGTGAAAGGTAATACGTTTGGGTTCGCCACCATACACCGGAATAGTATAGACATCGGTATTGCCATCATAGTTTCCTGTAAATGCAATTTGGGAGCCATCAGGTGAAAAGATGGGATTTAGCTCTACCCCTGGGTTTGAAGTCAATCTCCTTGGATACTGCCCTTTTTTGTCGGTAACCCAAATATCTCCCCCATACACAAATGCAATGTGAGATTGGCTTATGCTTGGGTTACGCAGTAATAAAGTTTCCTCTTGCCCATAAGCCATATGGACACTTCCTGATACCAAGATGATGCTTAGGAAAATCAGTGATATATTTTTGAGCATAAAATGAAGTACTAATTAATTTTAGTACAAAGATAGAGGTATGTTGAAGATAATATTTATTATATCCAACTTGTTGCAAACTCATTAGCTGTATCTTTCTGTTGTTGGTCGTCTCCAAAATAAATCTACTTAAAAAGATTTATGGCCTATCCTTTCTATCCACCCCAAATGTCACAGAAGGCTTATTTCCCATCTCAAACTCTAGTGTTCCTCCCGAGACGATATCACTAAATTGAATAAATGATCTGGTATAAGGTTTCCCGTTTAACCGGACGGACTGAATATATATATTTTCGCGACTATTATTGTGCGCTATTACGGCGAACGTCTTGTTATCGGCTACCTTGATTGTCGCCTTGTCTACCGAAGGGCTACCAAAGATATATATGCCACCCGCCGGGGCCACCTGATAAAAACCCAATGCTGAAAGTATATACCAAGATGACATCTGACCCACATCTTCATTTCCCGAGAGACCGTCGGGTGTATCGTGATATAATTCGGATAGGATACGACGTACCTTTGCCGCCGTCTTATAAGGCTGCCCAACATATGGATAGAGATAAGTTACGTGGTGGCTCGGTTCATTACCATGTGCATATTGGCCTATAAGTCCAGTGATATCGGCAGATGCGTGCTCACCCATATCCCCCTGCACCAAAAACAAGGAGTCCAGCTTGGAGACAAAAACTTCTTCACTACCAAAAAGATTGATGAGTCCCGATATATCGTGTGGGACAAGCCAGGTATATTGCCAGGCATTCCCTTCCGTGTAATCGTCCTCCATATGTGCGGAATGAAACGGATTAAATGGCTCACGGAATATCCCTTTAGATGATAAACCTCTCATAAACCCGCTGTTTTTATCGAAATACTTTTGATATGACTTCGCGCGTTGGTTAAAGTAGGCTGAATCTTTTGCTTTGCCCAAACGTTCCGCAATTTGTGCTACGGCCCAGTCTGCCAATGCATATTCCAATCCTTTAGCAACGGTTTCATGATTTTTTTCTTTGTCGTAAGGGATATAACCATACTGTTTCAACCAATTCATACCTCTTTCATCCAATAAAGCAGAGTTCTTCATTGCTTCGAAGGCAAGCTCTTCATCCACTTTGTAGCCTTTAAGTATCAAGTCAGCCAATACTGGAATCCCTGGATTACCAACCATACAATCGGTTTCGTTACCTACCAAGTGCCACACGGGCAGCTTACCCTGTTGTTTATAAATGTTCAACATCGTGTTGCCAATATCTTTTACCATCTCTGGATGGATAATGGTCATCAATGGATGTGCAGCGCGGTAGGTATCCCAAAGGGATAGGGTTGTATAGTTGGTGAACGAAGTGTCTTGATATACCTGCCCGTCTGCTCCCCTGTAGTCTCCATTTATATCCGAGAATACCGAAGGCGCTATCATCGTATGATATAGCGCCGTGTAAAATACACGTTTATCCGTATCACTCGAGCTCTCTATTTCTATCTTGCTCAACTGTTTATTCCAAGCTGCATCAGCATCCGAAACGGTTTTTCTAAAGTCCCAATGTGAAAGCTCCTGTTGCAAATTTAGCTTGGCATTTTCTATGCTCACCGGAGATAGCGCTACTTTTACCAACAGCGGGTCGGCCATATTCTCTTCAAAATCCACTTTGGCGAATACACTGCGCATTTCCTCATGCTGAGTATCGCTGATACGGACGGTATCCAGTAGCATGAATTTTTTTATCGGCTGAGAAAAGACTGCGGTGAAATATATGCGTTGATCTTTAGCCCAGCCCGTCGAATAGCGATACCCCGAGATAGTGGTATCATTTTCCTGCTTGATAAAAGCTTGGGTAGGCTTGTCCCAACCTATCCCCCGTTCGAGGTCGATAATAACAGCAGGTGCTTCCGTTGATTTTGGGAACGTGTAGGCATGAAATCCGACACGGCGTGTGGCCGTCAATTCCACATCTATACCAAAGCGATCCAGATGCACGGCATAATAGCCCGGTTTTACAGTTTCTTTTTCGTGAGAAAAAAAAGAATAAAGGCCACTCCTTGGATCAGGCAAAGTACCTTTAGCCAATTTCACCTCTCCCAGGACAGGCATAAACGAAATATCGCCCAGATCTCCTATTCCTGTCCCACTCAGATGCATATGCCCGAAGCCGACGATGGTCGAGTCCGAGTAGTGATAACCCGAACACCAGTCCCATCCATGCGTAATCTGTGTTGGCCCTAGCTGTACCATACCAAAAGGAATATTCGCACCTAAAAATACATGCCCATGGCCGCCTGTTCCGATATAGGGATCTACATATTGTGTCAGACTCCTACTTTGCGGCTTCGAACAGGAGGTCAGCAGCAATAGCACCACCACAAATACATTAAATTTTTGTCGTTTCATGCGCTTTATACGATTGAAGTTCTCTTGGTAAAATCAATAATCTCGGGAATATAGCCAAAGGCCAATCCGGTCACAGTATCTGCACAGCCATAATATACAGCAATGCGCCCCATTTCTTCATCGTGGAGCGCTGCACACGGAAAACATACGTTAATCTTACGCGGGAACATCACTCCATTACGGTTGAATGGGATGAACGCATTTTCGAGTTGGTAAAAGGTATAAAATAGGTTCATCATCATTCTATAGTTACTTCATCTACAAATAAAAAAGCCTTCTTCCCCTTACCTACGTGCCAAGCCGGGATTTTGCCTGCCGTATTGACCTGTATGCGCAGCTTTTGTACCACCGTTTTTGGGAATGATGTCTTATAATCGTTTATAGCTATCAAGTCACGGTCTTTTTCCGCTACTGGGAGAAAATGCTGCTCCCCAACGGAAACGAAACCCTTACCATTTCCCGAGGCGAAAACCGATATGCTACTGGGTGGAAAAATCCATGCTGCAATATGGGAGAGCGCACCAATATCCACTGATGATACTTCCGTGGGTTCTGGAAAAATGAGCGTGATATCCAAAGGATCTGTTTCATAACCCAACCAAAAGCCCGTATCAAAATCTGCATTCCCCCGCAAGCCGTCCACCAATACAGATGCTCCCGTAAAGGAAAACTGTTTTTTTGGCTGGGTATTCATCACAATTTGGTTGCCCGTAGCCTTGTTGACCGCAAAAGTCTTTATCAACGGTCTAACGTCCATGTTGTCCCGCTTTACGACCGCTTTGAATGTTCCCGATTTCTCAATCGATACTGGTCCTTCATACAATTGCCCCTCCATGTTATCTATGGAATAGTATATCGGCGCATTGCCTTGTGCTTTTAGGGTGACTAATACACCTTTTTTTTCGGAATTTATCGCATAGGTTGCTGTTACTTCGAACAGGTGCTTGGCATAGTTGTATCCCATCGTATCATAGATATCCATGGTATGCTTCATCCCCGCCAAAAATCTATCCCAATTTTTATTTTCTTTTTGTGTCCACTGCACTTCGCTCAACGCAGCCAAACGGGGCAGCAGCATATATTCGAGATGGCTGTCGGTTTTGATGTATTCCGTCCACAGGTTTGCCTGTACCCCGATAATATGCTGCTGCTCTTGTGGAGTTAGCTCGTCGGGAAGCGGCTCAAAAGAATAAACCCTTTCCACAGGCACGAAACCACCAAAAGCAAAGGGCTCACGTTGGGTATCCAACGACTGATAATAGTCAAAATACATATAGGATGTTGGCGTCATAATGACATCATGCTTTTGCCGGGCCGCCTCTATACCACCTTCTGTGCCCCTCCAAGACATGATGGTTGCATTTGGCGCAATCTCTCCTTCAAGAATTTCGTCCCATCCAATGATTTGCCGTCCGTGTGCATTGAGAAACTTTTCGACACGCGACATGGTATAGCTTTGGAGATAGTGCTCTGCTGTAAACCTCTCATCGTCCTTGAGCCCCAGTTCAGTGATCTTCGCCTGGCATTGGGGACAACCCTCCCAACTCGTCTTGGGACACTCATCCCCTCCGATATGAATATACTTCGATGGGAATAACGTCATCACCTCTTTGAGTACATCCTCTATAAACGTAAAAGTCGATTCCTTACCAACACATAGCACATCTTCACTTACGCCCCAATCACGGAATACCTCATAGTGATCACCCCTACAACCTAACTGTGGATACGATGCCAAGGCAGCCACCATGTGTCCCGGCAGATCTATCTCAGGGATCACCGTGATAAAATTCTGTGCTGCATAATCCACAATCTCCCGTATCTGGTCCTGTGTATAAAAACCACTGTAGGGTATGTTATCGTAATGGCCCCATTCTTTACGTATGACAGTACCCTTACGCTGGCTGCCCACACTTGTCAATTTTGGATATTTTTTGATCGCTATACGCCAGCCTTGGTCGTCTGTCAGGTGCCAATGGAAAGTATTAACCTTATGAACGGCTAAAATATCGATATAACGTTTGACTTCTTCCACGTCAAAAAAGTGACGGGCAACATCGAGGTGCACGCCTCTATAACCAAAACGCGGTGTATCCTCGATCTCGACACAGGGAAGAGCCCAACGGATATCACGTCGTTCCCTCCCATAAATCGCTGAGGGAAGAAGCTGCTTGATAGTCTGCAACGCATAAAAGAAGCCAGCTTCACCGGCAGCTTCGATTACAGCGCCCTTTTTATCGACAAAAAGGTTGTACGCTTCGCGCGTCATATCTCCCCTAAGCTGAAAAACAATGGCTGACTTGGAATATTTGCCTCTTGTTACATTTTCTACCCGTGCGGATAGTGCGGATACTTGATTAAGCTGGTCTACAAACTGCGCAGCGACCCGACGTAAAGTTGCAGAAGCATCTTGCGGAAGAACAACAGCGGTATGTTTTTGCAACCGAAATTCTCCGGGTTGTTCGTTCAGATAATTGGGATATGGTACAATATGGTATACATTCGCTGCAAGCGTATTACCGATAAAGAAAGCGGCTGCAATCAGTATACAAAAGACATGTTTCATTGCTTATGTGTTGATGTTATGTTCGTAAATATGAATTATTTTACTTCGATCTGGGTGGTAAGCCGGATATCATTCGACGCACTTCCCAGCATCAGCGTAAACTGCCCCGGCTCTACGACGTGTTCAAAGTTTGCATCGATGATAGCCAAATCCTTTGCCGTCACCTCAAACGACACGCGCTGTTGCTCACCCGCTGCCAAATGGATACGACGGAAATGTTTCAACTGTTTGACAGGTTGCACCACCGATGCCACCTCGTCTCGTATATATAACTGTACAACCTCATCCCCACTTCGGGTCCCGGTATTTTTCAATGCGAACGATACCATAAAGCTATCTTCACTCTTCTGCTGTACGTTTATATCGGAATATACAAATGCCGTATAACTCAATCCGTATCCAAAGGCATACAACGGATCTGCCGACATCTCGACATAATCATGTCCGTGTGGATTTTTCTTGTTGTAATATACGGGTATCTGCCCTTCGTGCCGCGGCACCGAAATAGGTAACCTTCCGGCAGGATTATAATCACCGAATAATACATCTGCAATTGCACTTCCTCCCTCCTGCCCCGGGTACCAGGCCGTCAGTAGTGCATCGGCATGTTCACTGGCCCAGTTCTTATTTAGTGGTCTACCTTCTATATAAACAACAATCAAGGGTATCCCGGTAGCTTTGACCGCTTTCAACAAATCTAATTGCTTCCCCATTAGATCAAGAGTCGCTCGATCAAATCCTTCACCACTTTCCATATCGCCGACTGTTTGTGACGAAGCTACGGCAGCGCCGGTCTCTAAGTAATCCGTCTTAAAATCTCGGGCACTTGATCCCCCAACGACAACGACAGCAACATCCGACTGCATGGCCACTTCTACAGCTTTATCTATCTCTGTATCTGATGTATCACGAATAGCACAGCCCTTAACATACATTATCTGTTGTCTCTTCAACTGGCTCTGTATGCCGTCCAATACGGTTTTTATATGCTTTTTGTCCTGCGGAGCAGTATAGTCCCCTAGCATATTATAAGGATTATTGGCATTCGGCCCTATAACCGCAACTTTCACATTTTTGTCCAATGGCAGTATATTCTTGGTGTTTTTCAAAAGAATAATCGATTCCTGTGCCACCCGCCGGGCTAATGCAATATGTTCTTTCGTTCTCACCCCGATCCCAGCTTTTTGTGGATCGACATAAGGTCTGTCAAAGAGTCCCATATCGAATTTCAATTTCAGAACTCGGTATGCGGCCGTATCGATAGTCGCCATCGTCACCTTTCCTTTTTTCACCGCATCTTCCAACTTAGTGAAAGCATTGCCTCCCAGATCAACGTCTACTCCCGCCCGTATAGACAATGTTGCGGCATCTTCCAAATTCGCTGCTACCCGATGACTTTCCATCAGACCATCAATGCTGATTAGGTCTGAAATCGTAAAACCTTTAAAGCCCCAGTCACGACGTAACACATCTGTCAGCAACTCTTTATTGGCTGTACAGGGAATGCCATCAATAGAATTATAAGCTGTCATTATCGACAGTGCTCCCGCATCGACAGCTGCCTTAAATGGCGGTAAAAACACCTCCTGCAATTCTCTTTTTCCCACGACAGCGGAGTTTCCATTATGTCCTCCTTCGGGTATGCCATAAGCAATAAAATGTTTTAATGTCGTGACAGTGCTGTAGGCATTGTGCAGTTGGCCGGCACCATTGCCTTTAGAAATAGCAGAGGCCAGGCGGGCACTCAAGACTTGGTCTTCACCAAAGCTTTCCTCTACCCTGGACCAACGGGGATCACGTGAAATATCGATGACCGGGCCATAACTGATATGTCCGCCTTGCAAACGTATCTCTTTGGAAATAACAGCTCCCATTTGTTCGAGCAGTTCTGGATTCCAAGTAGACGCTTGACCAATTCCCGTGGGAAATACCGTAGTGCCAATGGCCATATGTCCATGAGGTGCTTCTTCGGCTAGGAACACCGGAATGCCCAAGCGGGTATGTTGCCGGGCATAACGTTGCAAGGCATTACTTGCCTTCGCTGCCATTTCGGGATTTAACCCGTTGATTAAAGTTTTTTTGGTCCAAGGGTCTGCACGAAACACGGCCCAGAACATACCTGTATGCGCTGTCGTGAGTTCCTTCTCATAGTATCGTGATTGGTGTACAGTATTACCTTTTTTTTCATACATCTCCCAGCCCAAGAGACAACGAAGCTGTCCGGCTTTCTCGGCCAAGGTCATGCGGCTTAATAAATCTGTCGTTCTTTCTGCACTACTTAATTTTGGATCTTTATATGAAGGGGTCTGTCCAAACACAAAAGCATTTCCAAAAAAGGACGTGAAAAGAAAGAGTATTACCGTATATAATGTATTTATTTTACCATTCATTTTCTCCATATATTGCCAGTTTACGAGGGCCTCATCGGATTATTTTAAAAGTCCGAATTCTACCACAATATATTTTTCGGCCTGGTTTGTCAACTCCAAAGGTTCTAGCTTCACATATCTCCCTTTTACCACACGGTCAAAAAATTGATTTTGACGAATGGGATTATTCCTAATGTTATCGAACATCGCATTTCTTTTCAACATTGTCCAATTTACGCCATCATGGCTTATCAAAAAATTGTAACGGGCCAAGTTCGCCGCGGAGACCTTCTCCTCCGGCATATAGAAAAAGCCCCTAAACTGAGTTTCTTCCCCCAAATCTATAAGGATAGCTTCATTTTTATTAATCGATACTGACGTCTTTTTACCGTCTATAATCTCAACAATACGTGTATGAACAGGGGATTGTATAGTCCATTTTTCGGTTGGTAAATGTCCTTCATTATTAATTAAGCTACTTTCGGTCTTCTCGGTAGCAGGGAGGTAAGCCTGTGGGATATGATATATTTCGATATTATTCAATACTGGGCTTGCCAAAGCTTCCTGAATGTGCAATTTTATTTTATTTGTACGATAGGTTTCAAATCTTAAAATACGCTTGTAGCCAATTGTAGTTCCTTCCACGAGCAACTTCCAGGTGTTTTTGCTTTCATCCCATGCTTCGACAACAAAACGTGACACACGTTGTCCTAAAGGAATGTATTCCTGTAGCAGGACACTGTTGATATCTTTTTTTTCACCTAAATCTATTTCAATAGACGCCGCAAATACATGATCATCGGTTGCCCAATACGAATCATACCTTCCGTCCAATAAATTTTCTGCAGCATAGGTTTTGTCATTACCCCGCACAGCATCTGCAGTCACTCTTTTATTTTCTGCCAGATTATGAGTAAACATATTATCGAGCGTATGTTTCAGCTCCATCAATCGTGTTGAATCTTTAAAATGTATACGACCGCTTTGATCCACAGGTACATTCAACAACAAGTTGGCATTACGTCCCACCGAAGCACAAAAAATATCCACGAGCTTATCAACGGGTTTGACTTGATTATCGGTCTCTTGACTATAAAACCATCCCGGACGGATCGACACATCTACCTCTCCTGGCACCCAAAACTTACCGTATCGATTTCCAGAATTCAACGTATCTAAATGCGGTGATTTACCCGGCATGAAACCTTCAATGTCCAGTCTTGACCAATTTGTCTCTCCGGCATAACCCGCTTCATTTCCTATCCAGCGGCAGCCCGGGCCTACATCGCTGAATATAATGGCGTCAGGCTGGTGTTTATAAACGGTATTGTTAAACAGGTTCCAATCATATTCCTGGCGTTTGCCATTTGTACCTTCTCCATTGGCTCCGTCAAACCACACTTCAAATATGTCACCGTAATTGGTCAGCACTTCCGTCAATGTACTGGCAAATAACTGATTATATTCTTTCGTGCCATAAGACGGATGATTACGGTCCCATGGCGAAAGATATATACCAAATTTTAACCCTGCTTGCCGGCATGCAACTGAAAGTTCTTTTAGCACATCGCCCTTCCCGTTTTTCCACGGGCTTTCACGAACAGTATGTGTACTGTATTGGCTCGGCCATAAACAGAATCCATCGTGATGTTTGGCGGTGATGATAATGCCCTTCATGCCTGCCTTTTGAGCAGTTTCTACCCATTGCGTGCAGTCCAGATCAGTGGGATTAAACAGCTGTGGATTTTCCGTGCCATCTCCCCACTCTTTATTGGTGAAGGTATTGGGCCCAAAATGTACAAACATATAATATTCCATTTTTTGCCAATCCATCTGCGCAGAAGATGGCAATGCGCCATAGGGCGCTGGAGGAGGAAATGGTTGACGACAAGCCCCAAGGGATAAAAAAATAATCAGACAAAGAATATGTAAATCTCTCATAAGATGATTTAATCGTTTGCTTCCGTCACTTTAACGACAATAGGTACAGATAACTTCTTACCATCGACATACGGATAAACATTAAAAACCATACTCTTCCGGTTATTCGACGAAGCCGTATATTTGAATACCATCTTCCCCCTTTCGTTTGCGGAAAGCTTACCCGGATTTGTAAAGGTTAGGTCAGGATGATTTTCGTCTACCTTGAACGTCAAAAGCATCTCCTTTACCGTATTATTTGCGTAAAACAATGTTATTTCTCTGCTCGTTCCTTTCGAGATAGTGCCAAAAGGTAGTACCTTTCGGCTGGTATGCAGTCCCCGCCCAAAATTATACGGGTGGTCTTCCTCTACAGGGCGTAGCGCAGGTATGACAGTACCTTTGACCCAAATACGTGTGTAATTCTTTTTATCATTAAAAAAAATCACAAGTTCTTTGGAAAATACACCCGGGCGATGTGCCGGATTATAGGTGACCGTCACGTGTCCTTTCGCACCGGGTTTAATCGGCAACTTAGTAAAATCTGTGGATGTACATCCACAACCACTGTGTGTACCATTGATAATTACGGGCTGCTTTCCTGTATTCGTAAAAGTAAATGTATGCGAGACTACACCATTTTTTTCAAGTATCTGCCCGAAATCGTGCACACGATTATGCTGCGCCAACTGCGTGGAAGGCACTTGTGCAAACGATGTGGTCAACGAAAAAAGCATAAGTGATAACAGTACGGTAAAGATCTTCATTCGCATTAAATTTAAAAGCGAGCTGCTTTCATCATCGATTCATGCTAAATCAAATCGATGTTTGGAGCGATATGCTCCAAACATCGATCTCACACTCTTTATTTCTTATTGCACGCTATATACGCCCATGAAGACCAGCCCGTTCATCGGCGATGCCAACTCTAGTTTGATATATCGGGCCTCCACAGCACCATACATACCAATATACTGGTATCCACTTTGAAGATTCATCTTCTCCCGGGGAAAATCAGCAATCTCAGTATAGGTCGTTCCATCCGTACTCAGTGAAAATTTCACATGGCTAAAGGTATTTTCAGGAGAATTGGTGGTAGCATTTCTCGAATACACCCGCAAACCAGAGATCTTTTTTGTATTCTTCATGTCAAATACAATAATTGCCGGATCCGCCGAAAAGGATAAATAATTGCTCGTTCTTGTATTCCAAAGATTCGAAATCGGACTACTCGTGTGGCTAGACGTATAGGTCCACGTGTTATAGTCACTACTTCCTATAAGTGAACCAAGCATATCTGCTGATGCTACATTTTCTTTGCCTATATATAAAGATTCGGACACGTGTATTTTTACATATACAGTATTCAGATTGGAACTAATATGTACATTATTAGACACCGACGTTAGTTTGATAGGCACCAAATAATTACCGGGCTCAAGTTCAGCGACCTTCGTATTAGCGATACGAAAAGAGACCGACTCTCCCGAATGTGTTTCTCCCGCCTCAATGGATATCGAGGTATTTGTCAGTTCTATAATACTTTCTGAAAGTGAAAGATAATCTGTCCCATGGCTAGTATTGTATTCCTGTACCAACGCGTTATCTATGCCCACTGAAGCCGTAAGCTCACTTGTCAGCTTATTTACGCGTACAGGAAACTTAAGATCAACATTACTAAACGTCCCTATAGGCGTTTGTGTAGCCACGAATACTTTCTCGTTCTGCACATCGTTGGGCGTTTCGTTAGATGTACTGATATAAGCATAGGTATTGGAATCGCCGATTATGTCAAAAGATTCGGTTTTGTTACATGCTTGGAAAAAGCCTAATCCAAGAAGCGTGCATATCGCGCCAATATGTATTGATTTTAAATATTTCATAAGGGTTATATTTATTGGTAACACTCATTTTTTTCATCCTGCAGCCAGGTTACAAAATTGCTTTTATCGTACTGTTGGTATATGTCGCTCTCCGTGGGTGATCTCCACGTGTCAGACCAGTCCATGTCGTATCCGTTTCCAGTGGCATCGTGAAAAACATGCCCCGAAGTTTCATTCATTTTCCAATATGCCAGTAAACCTGGCGTCTCAGCATCTACGCCACACATACCCATTTGTATCTCACTGGCCACCAAAGCCTTATTCCACAGCTTGACCTCCGCGATGCGGCCGCTGGTTCTTTGTTGAGAGGGATAACCGGCCCAAGACATTCCTATTTCAAACTTTGAAAATTTAAATCCGGGCGGTGTTCCTAGAATTTCAGCGTCTTTAACGCCATCCACATACATGACATATTTATTGCCATCGAATGTCAGCGACACCGTATACCATCTGTTTGGCGCAAATAACGTTTTCGATGGTATACTTCCCCCAGGTGATACCCATTGCAGTTGATTACGATCCATTCCAGCTTCGCCGAAACGTAACATATTCTGCCCATTTTCTCCACCCCAATTACATAAACGACGAATTCTATTCGGCTTGTCTTCCGTTAAGAACACCTTAATCTCACATGTATACTGCGGGAGGTCGATCGGTGTAAAGTTTTCTTTAGACTCCTCAAACCAAAATTCACTATACAAGTTATAGTTTGATATATCCAATGAACTGAAGTGTAATTTACGCGAGACGCGTAAAAACACAGTTTTCGCCGATGCTAAAACTTCCAAGTCTCCGTTGCTGACACTCTGAATCGACACAGGAATCACATACGAACGGCCATCTACCCAGTTCTCGGTAGATACGACCTGTACACGGATACCGTTAGAAGCTGCTTTACCCGCATTAATTGTGTCCCGGGTATCCAACAACTTCACCGAAGATTCCGGAATAGGATAATAAGATGTTTTATTTTTTTGGTTATACGCTTCGAGCGCATTGTTGTCTATCTGATAATCAACAATTACGTCCTCGTTTACTTTTCGTGTGGCGGACGTCGTTACATAACGTATAGATGGGGTGTCATCCAATTGGAAAGTGGCGAGCGCGTTTACATCGGTACCTGTTAAAAGCACATAATTTTTATCCGGATCAAACTGGTCATCTCCATTACAAGATATAAATGCTCCGAGGACGCATAACCACAAAAAGTATTTATTTAATATTTTCATATCAATTGTCTTTAATAATAAACATTAACGCACGGCGGGATTCATGATCTGAATCGCTTGTCTAAACTCGTTGTATGGGATACCCGAGGATGAATAGTAATTTCTCCCCAAGAAGAAAACACCTGCTCCTCCTTTACGCCCACCAGTAGCTGGCTTCCATCTCGCATAATCCAAAAGTTTTCCTCCATCCGCATAGAAAACACCAAAAGACTCACAATAAATCATCTTTTCGGGTGGAAAGCCTGTGGGTTGCCGAAGTGTTGTCTGGTTACTATAGGCTTGCTGAACAAAATAATCACAATAAGGTATCGTTTCGAGCGGCGGCACCGTATTAAAGTAGTCAATAATCAAGAGCTTATCCGGATACTGTCCCTGTGGACCGAAATACTTAGCTAGTTCGATGGTCAACCTGGTAATGTTGGTCGCATTCCAACCCTCATAATCCACATCCACTCCGTCAAGTCCCGGTTCAAGCACCTGATTAACGATCCATTTCGCATAAGCAGTCATGGTTTCGTCACTGACGTTACTGTTGTCACCCATGTCATAGTTTACGCCGTCTACTGTGAACTTATGTCTATAGTGCGAGGCGTCGGCATGCATCACAAAACGAATTCCTTTTTTTTCCTGGCAAAACTTCATATCTTGATAGGCTAAGGGGTGCGTATCGGCCGTCGGTATCCCCATCCACAGGTTAACAATGTCAATACTGTCGGGAAGTCCCATAATACGTTCACCCCAAGAAGAAGGATATTTTGTTCCCGATACGCCTTCAACAGGCGACCAAGCCTCGTAATAAGCAAAACTTATTTCGCGGTCCGTCTTCCTGAATTCACGCAAGTCTGCATAATACTGCTCATCATAGGTATGAAGCGTTTGAATTTCCATATTTTCTATATCCGTATCACAACTCACGTAGGTGGATGCGATAAAAAGATACAACGCTACATTTATAATTCTAAATTTCATCTTATTCATTTTTTGATTTTTGAATTACTTCTTATCCCACCATAATTTCGTTCCGCCATTATCCGGTCCACCCAGCTTCGCTACACCCGACTGTACGCCTGCTGCATTTTTCTCATACTCCGACTGTGGATAAGGGATACGGCGAACCTGTATCTGGGTGCTGACCGTACCATTACTGCGGTTCGTTACGACAGGTAATAATTTGGGGTAACCCGTACGACGAAATTCTGCCCAACCCTCGGGACCGTCAGGAAACATCGCTATCCATTTCTGGGTAATAATCCGTTCAAGCTTCTGCTCATTGGTATCCGTATCCGACCAGCGAATGGTTATCGTACTTGGAGCGGTGGTTCCATCCTGATTTTTCGCATTATCCACAAAGGGAGCAGGAGCTGCCGTGCTGTTGACATAAGCCTCTGCTAGACCAGCACCCGTTTCTTCGAACGATACACTAATCCCTCTTTCATAAAACTCTTTCACGGTACCACCCATTGCCCAACCACGCAGTGCGCCTTCGGCACGTAGGAAGTAAGATTCTGCGGCAGTCATCCACACAATTTCAGTGCTATTTTGATCCATATTAAAACTGGATATATTACTACCTACATAATCTGTCCAAGCACTTGTCACGATGCCTAAGCGCACACCATGAAACTGTCCGTCGGCTGCTTTTGTAAAGTACCGCTCACGGCGCGGATCTGCGTATCCGTTCATGTAAGCGTCCATAGTTGCTCCCATTCGTGCTTCTCCACCATTGAAGTCCTTAATTTCCCATAAAGGATGATAATAGATCAGGTCGGCAGAATGCTTTAAGCTTGCCTTTTCGTTTGACGTTTCGATAACACCGATTGGATTATTAATCGATTTTTCTGCTTCCTGCCGGGCCAAACCAGGGTTGGCATAGACCACCCGCATTGCTAAGCGCAAACGTAAGGTATTGGCAAATTTCACCCATCTTGTCGCGTCGCCTCCGTAGACATAATCAAATTTTCTCATGATTGTTGCTCCTGGATTGGCAATCACATATGTCGTTAGCTCGTCTATAGCAACATCCAACTCTTCAAAAAACCTAGTGTATACCTCCTCCTGCGAATCGTATTGTCCCTGTAAATTGCCGTCCCCAAAATGGATATAAGGAATAGGTCCATAGGTGTCGGTAACGCGGTGCATGGCCACCACTTTAACGACCGTTGCCAGCGCAGCAATCTCCGGAAGGCCCTGTTCGCCGGCAATTTTATTTATTTCATTCCACGCGGACATCGCATATAAAAATGGCTTTTCAAACATTTGGGCAATCCAACCTGTTTGGAATGCGTATGAACCGTTATGTACTCCTGCATACCAAGCTCCGGTGGGTGCGACGTACCCTGAATAGAGGTCCGATGATAGCCCTTGTGCCACCTGATAGTCACTAGACAAATTTACACCATCGTCAAACATCACAACATTTCGTTGGAGCTGGGCAAAGAATGAGCCTGTTTTCAAATTGTCCCAGGACATCATTTCTTCACTCGCCTCGTGTTTGTTTTCGTTAAGATCCATAAACGAATCGGTACAACCAGTCATCAATAGACCGATTATTGCACAATAGCAGATCGATTTCGCATAGGTATATATTTTATTTATCAACATGATTGTAGTTATTAAAATTGAAGTTTTACCGAGAAACCAAGATTGCGAAGACTAGGCTGCATAAAATAATCTATTCCCTGGAAATAGGTTCCTGTACTTGCCGTTAATTCCGGATCATAAGGTGCTTTCCTATATAAGAAAAACAGATTTCTACCGATAAAGGACACATTCATCCCTTTCACCGCTTTTGTCCATTTACTAACCGGTATGTCATATCCAAGGGTCAATTCGCTTAAGCGAATATTGGTAGCACTATACACATACATGGAACCTGCTCCTCCATTAGGTGCTCCGATGATCTGATAATATTCCTTCGCCGGGACGCGGTATCCGTTGACCACAGCACCGCCAGCATCTCGCGCCTCCGCTGTAGTTTGGGATACGCCATAATAATCCAACAAGGCTTGTGTGTTCGAAACGCCAACTCCCCCAAAACGTGCGGTCGCTAAGAACCCAAAGGAAATACCATTCCAGCCGAAGCTATTTCCCCAACCCAGGTTGAATTTCGGGGCTGCATTACCTGCATAAATAAATTTATTTGACTCAGCGATCACGGTATTGGACACGGGGTCTACATAGATCGCGCCGTGTTCATCGGTACGCATTGACGTCACATAAATGTCTCCCATGGAACCGCCTTCCCGCAGTGAAATCTTATAATTACCTGTTCCTGACATATCGAATGTAGGCAAAGTAATTTCATCACCGGTAACCGGGTTTTTTGTCGCCTCATCAATCAACTGAATGACCTTATTACGATTTAAAGAATAAGTGCCGTAGGTGCTCCAAGAGAATTTACCCCATTGGTTACCGTAACGTGCAGAAAGTTCGATTCCTTTGTTATCTATCTGACCTGCATTCAGATAGATACTTGTATATCCGGAACTGGAGGAAAGAGGCACGTCAAAGATTTGGTTATAGGTACTGGATTTGTAAAAAGTTGCATCAATCTTTAATTTATTTTGGAACAAGCCAAAATTTGCACCTATTTCGCTTGCCTTTGTCCTTTCGGGTTTTAAGTACGGATTATGTAATCTCGCTAGTGTACTAGGCACACCGTTGGCCACCGGATAGGTAGGAATAGCAATTTGATAAGCGGGCTCATTCCCTACTTCGGAATACGAAGCTCGTACCTTCATATACGGCATAATATCACTTTTGACATCGAACATCTCTGTAATAATACCCGACAAGCCTATAGAAGGATAGAAGAAAGACGAAGAACCTGTATTCGCCAATGTAGAAGGCCAATCATTACGGGCCGAAACATCCAAATATAACATGCCTCTATAGCCTACCTGAGCACTACCAAAAACAGACTGTCTTTGTTTTATATACGCTGTTTGTGTGGCTTCAGAAGTGGAACGCGCTATATTGGAGTATGTAAACAGATTGGGTACCATCGCCAACTTGCCTCCATACATATCCTGATCAAAATGGATATCATCGATACTAGCCCCGATATTCGCTACGATATTGAAGTTGTCCTCCCAAAAATTACGATCGATATTTAATAATACCTCGCCATACATCTGACGGCTTTTGTTGGCATCAAGCGAATAAAAACCTGTCTCCGAAGCGAATAGATTGGTGGTTGATGCATTAAATTTCCTTTCGAAATCTTCGTTGGCCTGATCTAATCTAAACCGGCCGGATAAATTAATTCCTTTGTCAAACTCGTATTTTAATGAAGCCGTAGTGGTGTACCGAGTTTTGGTATTACCAAACAATTCACGATCCGTCACCCAATATGGATTTTGGAGGCCCATACCGTCGTCGTATGGCCAAAATTGTGTTGGGAAATTTCTTTCGGGGTTATAACGTTCAAAAGCTGATACGCGGTCGAAGTCGTCCCCTGCTGGGAAAAGATAGACAGGCACAATTGGGTTATGGTATTCGCCCTGTGCCAGCATATTCTGTTCCTTAATCCTGCTTATAGCAGCTTGCAAATCTAACTCTAACCTGTCATCTAAAAACTTAGTGGTATTACGAAGAGAGAAATTTATTTTATTGTAGTCGTTGTGACGTATAATACCTCCCGCCATTGTGTTACCTAAAGATACATAGGTTTGGTTCTTACTTGTTCCCGTCGACAGATTGACCGAATTAATCACCGAATGTCCGGTCTGGAAGAAATCCCGAGGCGCATAACTAGAAGGCGTAGCAAGCTTTTCACCCCAGCTATAGAAGTCCCCTACGCTGGAAGTGCCATATTCCTGTTGAAAGTCAGGTAATACTAAGGGATTTGAGAATGTCGTACTGTTAGATAGGTTGATGGAGGTTTTCCCTTCTTGTCCTCTTTTTGTTGTAACCATCACCACGCCGTTAGCTGCTGCACTACCATACAAGGCTGCTGCAGAAGCTCCACTCAATACGGAAATACTTTCAATATCATCGGGGTTAATTGTAGAAAGGGCATCACCGGTCTGTCCTGCACCAGAAAAACGATCCCCGATATCTCCTCTTTCTACATTGAACATCGGCACACCATCGATTACGTATAAGGCATTGTTAGATCCGGAAATAGACTTTGTGCCCCGCATGACCACACGTGCAGCACCACCTATTCCCGAGGAAGAACTATTGATGGTCACACCAGCTACCTTTCCGTTCAAGCTGTTGATAAAATTGGCATCTGGCACCCTCGTCACCTCGTCCGCATTGATCTGCTGCACATTATAAGACAGCGACTTCGCTTCTTTCCTAATACCCAATGCTGTTACAACAACTTCCTCCATTTGGGTTTCTGAGCCTTGCAGGATAACTTCGACCGTAGATTGGTCGCCCACAGCTATTTCAGCTGGCTGCATGCCAACGAAGGAAACGACTAATACAACATTATTGGAAGGTACTTCCAATCGAAAATTTCCTTCTGCATCAGTGCGTACACCCGTAGTTGTTCCCTTTATGACAACGGTCGCGCCAACAATGGGATCGCCCAAAGCATCTTTAACGACGCCCAGCACAACTCGTTGTTGACGTGTAGTCCGCTTCTCTCTCTCCTGTTTAAGGATTAAAATATGATTTCCACTCATCCGAGCTTCTAGGCCCTGGGGGGTCAATACCTGGCGGAGGACATCCTTAACCTTCGTGTCCCGCGCAGAGACACTGACCTTTCGAGACAAATCTACTTCGTCAGAATCGAAAAAAAACGAGTAGGTCGTCTGTTGTTTTATCGCTGAAACAAGAACCGAAAGAGGTTGGTTAGTTATATTCACAGTAACATGAGCATCTTGTGAATATACCGATGCTGTAGCGGCAAAGACGCCACAAAACATCAATAATATAGTTAGTTTCATGATTTTTGTCATACTGCGGAGGCGATTCTTTGAATACAATGACCCTGCGCAGTGTATTTTTTTATACATTTGCAAATGAATTGAGGTTTATACGATTTCAATTTACTCCATGAGACAGAATCGGAGGGTGCGGCAATATCTTCCGATTCGTCTTTTTTTTATTTCTTATTATCTTTCTATTTTATCATAATCTTATTTTTTTAAGGGTTCATAATTATGTTCGGGTATAGCATTAATAGATCTCAACCTGACGTCCCTTTATACTGTATGAAAATTCACCTACCTTTGCCATAATGTTCAAAATTTCGGTAATACCTTCATTATTAATAAAGTCGCCCGTAAATCTTTTATTTAGCATCCTCTCATTAGTGACCTGAATTTCTATATCAAACATCCGTTCCAGTTGCTTAACGATAAGCTCAAATTTTCTATCCTTGAAAACAAACTTCGAATCACGCCATCCGTATTCTTCACGAAGGACATTCTTTGTCATGTGAAACGTTGCAGTTTCGGGATGATAAGCTACAATCTCATTTGGACGCAATAACAAAGATTGCCCGCGATTGGACATCAGCTCGACCGAACCTTCGATTAATGCTACTCGTACTTCTTCCTCTGGATAACAAGAGAGGTTAAAAGACGTACCGTGGACTTTGACATCCAAAGAACCGGTCTCGATAATAAATGGCCGTTGTTGATCGTGGGTCACATCAAAATAGGCTTCTCCCTTCACTCTTATCCTACGTTCCTTATCTCCAAAGTTATTATCCACTTCAAGCCTCGTCGCTGAATTTAGCCAAACCTCCGTTCCATCAGGCAACACTGTCTTTGATTTAGATCCTCTGTCAACCGCGATAACCATACCTTTCCGCTCAGGCACAACATCCTGCCTACTGGCATATGTTCCCCAAAAAAACGCGAGGATAAGACCCGCTGCAATCGCAACGTAAGGTAATGTACGTCTGTATAATGAAACTGGATTCTGCTTCTTCTGTCTACCTATAAATTCCTGAAAAGCAGCTTCCCTATCATAATCATCCGAAGATATCCCAAAATCGATCATATTAAAGAAAAGTAGCGCCTGCTCATAAAATATTTGATTCTCGGCAGACTGTTCGCACCAATCTTTCAATTTCATGACTCTATCTTCCTCGATGTTTCCCGACAGCGAATCATAGATCAGTTCCAACCAGTATACTTCAGATTTATCTTCCATTAGTCAAAAAGCTCCTTTATATGGCTTTCATACTAAGAGACAAATCAAAATGAATGTAGGGTAAATTAAATATTAACTTTTTTTAAAGAAATAATCTTTTAAGCCCTGTCGAAGGTGATTTAGAGCTTGCTTGATATGATATTTGACAACATTAACGGAAATATCCAACGTTTGCGCTATTTCATGGTATTTTAGGTCAGCCGAGCGACTTAGTAAAAAAATTCGACGCGTCTGTTCGGGAAGCGTATCAATGGATGCCCGGATCTTACTATCCAGCTCTTTGGCCAGCAAATGATCCATCGGTGTATCTCCATCGTTCTTTCCGCTGCTTCCGATTATTGCTTCGTGACCCTCGGGCAGATCAGGATGCAATTTATTCCGTCGCTTTTCTTCGGCAATAAAATTTAGACACCTATTGCGCACAGCTCTCAATAAATAGCTCCGGAGGTCCTGTATTTCTAATTCTCTTCTGGTCTTCCATAACGCGAAAATCACATCGTTAACGATGGAACGGGCTGCGGAGGAGTCTGCTACAATTTTATACGCATAGACACATAGCGTGTTATAATGCCTAGCATATAAAGTCTTATATGCACCATTATCACCAGCTCTAAGACCATCGATGATATCATTATCCCTCATTCCCGAAAAAATAGTTGTCAGCTATAGAGCGTTTACCGTTATAATTTATTGGTTATGTATATTATATCTGAATAACAGCTAGCAAAAGTAACGCTTTTTATGACAAATAAAAACTAACCTCCGAGAATAGTAACCTATCTTTTGTTTTTTCGCTTACTGATTATAAAGAAAGCAAATACATTTTTAGTCCCTATAACTATAACAAAAAAAAGAGTCCTGAAAAACACCGGACTCCTTTTTATCTCTGTCAATTTTACCTTTTTATGCTTCTTCCGAAGCGATCATCTCGTCCACTAAGACACGCCCACAGTGTTCACAGATAATAATTTTTTTACGTTGACGGATTTCAGACTGCAACTGTGGCGGTATCTTATTATGACAGCCCGAGCAGCTATCTCTTTCGATTGATACGACGGCTAGTCCATTGCGGAAAGAACCACGAAGCTTTTTATATACCTTCAAAAGGCGGTCTTCAATCTTCGCGGAAGCAGCCTCTACTTTGCTCACCAAAGCCTCCTCCTCAATTTGAGTTTCAGAAGTAATGGTATTCAATTCTTGTTTTTTCACCTCCAGCTCGCCCTTGTTAAACTCCACAGTACCTTGTGTTTTATCGTAAGCTTCTGTTTTATTATTTATTTCAAACTCCGCTTCTTTGATACGTTTTTCACAAACTTGAATTTCCAAGCCTTGGATTTCGATTTCCTTCGTGATGGCGTCGTATTCCCGGTTATTTTTAACCTCGTTAAGTTGGCCTTCGTACTTTTTAATTGCCGATTCTGCCTCCTTAATCATGTTTTTACGTTTCACGATCGAATCTTCCAAATCATCCAGTTCAACACGGATTTTCTCTAAACGAGTTTCCAAGCCGGCAATTTCGTCTTCTAAGTCAGCCACTTCGATAGGAAGCTCACCACGCACTTGGCGAATCTTATCTATTTTAGTGTGGATTGCCTGTAAGGCCCACAGTGATTCTAATTTTTGTTCTACAGTTTGTTCCATTAAAAGTAGTATTTTATGGGATTTGTGTCTGTTTCCGTTAATAAGACAGCAAAGTTAGCAAATTTTTTCCTAATAATCTCCAACAATAAATCTTGCGTAAATTGTTCACTTTCATAATGTCCGATATCGGCAATAACTATCTGTCCCTCTGCGTCAAAAAAGTCATGATACTTGTAATCCGCAGTAATGAAGATATCGGCTCCCGACCGTATAGCGTCCCTCAGCAAAAATCCTCCGGCTCCACCACATACAGCCACTCGTGATATAGGCTTATCCAACAAAGGCGTATGACGAATAACCTGTATGTTGAGCTCTTCCTTGAGAAAACCTAAAAAATTCTGCCCATCCTGCGGGGTAACAAGATTACCAATAACCCCTGCCCCCACAGCTTGCAATTTATTGTCTAGCGTATAAATATGATGGGCAACTTCCTCATAAGGATGTGCCGCTAACATAGCGACGATTATTCCACGTTCAATATGGGCTGGATAAATAACCTCTATCTTGGTTTCTTCGACACGCTCCTGTTCACCCACGCTTCCAATCGCAGGATTAGCACCCTCTAGTGGTCTAAATGTTCCATAACCCGCACTATTATAGCTGCATTGATCATAATCACCGATATATCCTGCGCCAGCATCAAATAAGGATTGGCGCACCGTATCAACGTGAGTACGAGGAACATATACCGTCAACTTTTTAAGCAGCCCTGTCTTTGGGCTCAAAACAGCTTGATTTTCCAATTCCAGACGATCGGCAATCTTTGAACTTACCCCGCCCAATACATTATCCAAATTTGTGTGGATAGCATAGATCGCAATACGATGTTGGATAGCTTTAATTACTGTACGTTCAACATAGCTGTTGCCATTAAATTTTTTTAATCCTTTGAAAACAATGGGATGATGCGAAATGATAATGTCGCAACCTTTATTTATCGCCTCCTGTACCACCTCTTCCGTACAGTCCAACGATATCAAGGCTTTAGAAATATCATCATTCTCATGCCCTACGATTAAACCCGAATTATCATACGATTCCTGATAAGAAAGCGGAGCTATTTCTTCCAGATATTGTGTAAGATCTTTAATTTTCATATCAAATTATTAACACCTATAACATTAATCTCCACTTGTCGATATACTCGACTTAAGCAACTTCCTGTACTCATTAACCTTTATCCAATAATTGACGTAACAGATAAGACAGGCAATAACAACTATATAGCTAATAAATGCCGGTAAGGGGAAATTTGAGACCAAAAAGGAGTATGCCATAAAATACCCCTGCTTCTGTGTAGGGTTCTCATCAACCGCCATCTGACGATCATAAAACTCATTGTTCAATGAATCTGTCAGCTTCCTAACAATTATAAAATTGTAAAAAATATTTATCAAAGGTATAGCGATAATCCACGCCTGCCCCGGTATCAAACATCGATTCTCTTTCCGTACCAACCGCACAGTAGCACGTATATGATAGGCGAGAACCAACGAAATAACCTGAAATAAAAAACCTACAGCTACCAAAAGTATAAAGTACTCCCTACTCATACCTTGTAGCATTTCGTTCATGCTCTCCATCATATTGATTTTAACAAATCTCTACCAATTGTTCCAAATTACGAATTTGTCCGCGATGAGAAGCTAAAAATACAAAAGCTTATGCAAATAATAAAAATATAGTCGGAATCTTGTGCAAATCGACAGGCTTCGCCTGCTTCCATTGTGCAATGCTTCGCGTAATGATCATTTCCTCATCGGATGTTATATTAGCCGCAATGCACAACGATGAACTTGGCTGACAAACACGAAATAATTCAGCCAACAATGCGTTATTCCGAAACGGCGTCTCCATGAAAATCTGGGTTAAGCCCTCCCGTTTACTTTGCACTTCCAGTTCTTTTATCTTCTGAGCCCTATCTTTCTTGTCTATGGGAAGGTATCCATGGAACATAAACTTCTGTCCATTGAAGCCTGACCCCATCAAAGCCAACAAGATGGAGTTAGGCCCCACAAGTGGTACTACTTGAATATTCCGCCGATGCGCTTCACGCACCACTTCGGCCCCAGGATCGGCGACCCCAGGACACCCAGCTTCTGACATAAGTCCTATATCTTTTCCTTGGAGCACCTTCGTGAAAATTTCGTTGAAGTCTAGATTCTCACGCACATGTTTACCATAATCGTGTATGATAAGCTGATTCTGTGGTATATTTAGCCCTGCTGCTTTTAAAAATTTCCGGGCAGTCTTTTCATTCTCTACAATATATTCATCTATACGGTCAATAATAGTTGAATGGACAAGCGTATACGACGATTGCTCAGCTCCTTCTGCCAACGGTACGGGTATTAAGTAGAGTTTACCTTTTCTCATAGCACAAACCTAAATAATTATCCATAAACTCAAGATATTCGCTGTAATATTCTTCACGAACTATTTACTATCGGCCGACAATTTATTCTGAACCTGACGGATAAAAATAAAATAAACAGATGAAATATAAACAATGATTTATACATTTGGGAGA
>JBEBWF010000002.1:0-117100 GCA_040392285.1 Sphingobacterium sp.
TAAGATTGCTAAACTAAGAATTTATTTATCTCCCCCCAAAGATTCCTCTTGATCCATTATCTCATTCCTCGGGACTGAACGCTGAATTAAGGACAACAAAAAAGCCCAACCAAATTTAATGATTGAGCTTTTTACTTTTTTGAGCCTCCTATCGGGATCGAACCAATGACCTACTGATTACAAGTCAGTTGCTCTACCAGCTGAGCTAAGGAGGCTTAATGCTTTCACTTGGATTGCGCAACAAATATCGCCAGTAGAAACCTTTTTTGCAAGTGTAAAAACAAATTTTAAACAAACTCAAGAGCAACATTTTGATTTTCAATACTATTATTTCAGCTGATTTATTGAAAATCGGAAATAATGACAGCACACGCTTAATATTCAAGACAAAATTTCAGTTAAGAACCTACTAAAACCAAGCAGGCATCTGATTTGTTTAAGAACTAGTACAAGTTAAAAATATCGATTACAACTATTTTTTTACTTTTTATTTTTTTTAAAATGAATTTTAACAATTATACGATCAAGGCACAGGAAGCAATACAAAAAGCTTCGGAAATTGCTTTAGGCAATCAACAGCAAGCTATCGAGCCTGTACATGTTTTGAAAGCCCTACTGGCGGTAGACGAAAACATCATCAGCCATCTGTTGAAAAAGCTAAATGCAAATATCAGTTACATCAATACCGAGGTAGAGAAGCAAATAGAAGCATTACCTAAAGTAAGCGGTAGCAATGTATACTTAAGCAATACGACGACCTCAGCATTACAAAAAGCGCAGAGCTACCTCAAAGAGTTCAATGATGAGTTTATTTCCATTGAGCATATCCTTTTAGGACTCTTATCCGTAAAAGACAAAGCATCGGATCTATTGAAAGATCAGGGAGTCAATGAAAAAGATCTGAAATTAGCGATTAAGGAATTGCGCGGTAAAAGCCGGGTAACCGATCAGAATGCCGAAGCCACCTACAATGCATTAAATAAATATGCGCGCAACCTGAACGAATATGCGGAGTCCGGAAAACTGGATCCTGTTATCGGTCGCGATGAGGAAATCCGTCGCGTGATGCAGATCCTTTCCCGCAGGACAAAAAACAACCCTATTCTGGTCGGTGAACCGGGAGTCGGTAAAACGGCTATAGCGGAGGGTATTGCGCACCGTATTATTAAGGGCGATGCCCCGGAGAATCTGAAAACAAAAACCGTCTATTCCCTCGATATGGGTGCACTTATTGCGGGTGCAAAATATAAAGGGGAGTTTGAGGAACGCCTGAAAGCTGTCGTTAAGGAGGTCTCCGATTCGGATGGAGAAATCATCCTTTTCATCGACGAGATACATACCTTAGTCGGTGCAGGAGGTGGTGAAGGAGCGATGGATGCTGCCAACATCTTGAAACCAGCTCTCGCCAGAGGTGAGCTACGGGCTATTGGCGCGACCACATTGAACGAATATCAAAAATATTTTGAAAAGGATAAAGCTTTAGAACGTCGTTTCCAGAAGATTATCGTGGACGAGCCCGATATACCTGATGCAATCTCGATACTTCGGGGGTTGAAGGAACGTTATGAAACACATCATAAAGTACGTATTTTGGATGAAGCTATCATCTCGGCTGTAGAATTATCCCAACGCTACATCACAGACCGTTTTCTGCCCGATAAGGCCATCGACCTGGTAGACGAAGCAGCTTCGAAATTACGCTTGGAAATGGATTCGGTGCCCGAAGCCGTGGACGAACTCGAACGTCGTATCATGCAGCTCGAAATTGAACGCGAAGCGATCAAGCGTGAAAACGACGACAAGAAAGTGGCGGAGCTCTCCGAAACTATCGCCAACCTTTCCAATGAACGTGATTCACTGAAGGCAGCATGGCAATCGGAAAAATCCCTGGTCGACAGGGTCAATCAAGAGATTCAAAATATTGAAGACTATAAGTTAGAGGCAGACCAAGCAGAACGTGCAGGAGATTATGGAAAAGTAGCCGAATTGCGCTACGGCAAGATCAAAGAAGCACAGGATCATGTCGAAAAACTAAAGGTTGAATTGACGGAAAAGCAAGAAAGTAGCCGCATGTTGAAGGAGGAAGTTACCTCCGAAGACATCGCCGACGTGGTTTCGCGGTGGACGGGTATTCCTGTCAGCAAGATGATACAGTCTGAGCGCGAGAAATTACTCAACCTTGAGGAAGAGCTACATAAGCGTGTTGCTGGTCAGGATGAGGCGATCGAAGCTATCTCTGATGCAATACGCCGCTCCCGGGCAGGACTGAGTGATGCCAAACGTCCGATAGGCTCCTTTATTTTCTTAGGAACTACCGGTGTGGGTAAGACAGAGTTGGCCAAAGCGCTGGCGGAGTTCTTGTTCGATGACGAACATGCGCTTGTCCGGATCGATATGTCCGAATACCAGGAGCGGCATGCCGTATCCCGATTGATCGGTGCGCCTCCGGGCTATGTAGGCTACGAGGAAGGTGGACAACTCACCGAAGCAATACGTCGCCGCCCCTACTCCGTCGTCCTACTGGATGAGATCGAGAAAGCCCATCCTGATGTATTCAATATTCTGTTGCAGGTCCTGGACGATGGACACCTGACCGACAACAAGGGACGGGTGGTCAATTTCAAGAATACGATCATTATCATGACATCCAATACAGGTTCACCTATTATCCAGGAAAACTTCTCCAAATTGACAGAAGATAATCGGGATGAGGTTTTGGCAAAAACCAAAGACGAAGTTTTTGACCTATTGCAAAAATCCATCCGTCCGGAGTTCCTTAACCGTATCGATGAGGTCATCATGTTTACCCCATTGAGCCGCGATGAGATCGGTGACATCGTACGCATGCAGTTCGAGCATGTACGTCGACAGTTAGCAGAACAAAATATCTTTCTATCCGCCAGTGACGACGCACTCGATTGGTTGGCACAATTGGGCTATGATCCGGTATACGGTGCGCGCCCATTAAAACGTGTTATCCAAAAAAGGATCTTAAACGAATTGTCGAAGGAAATTCTGGCCGGAAAAGTAACGAGTGATTCGGTTATCCAACTAGATGTATTCGACGGTAAGTTTGTATTCTTGAATAAGGGGGAGTAGTTAGTATTAAGTAGTTAGTATTAGGTATTAAGTACTAAATAATTCACTATTTTTGTGAACACCAAAAGTAATTATTATTTTTGTATTGAGATAAATTTCAAACATGAAAGTAGAGTTTGAGAAAGAATATTTGCGTGACTTGTACGAAAAAGGAAAAACAACAGACAAAAAACACCGTCTTCAACCGCAAGTAGTGAATGGTTACGTAAAATGTATCAAGGCTTTGCAAAGGATAATACGGATGGAAGATTTATTTTTAATCAGGTCTTTGAATTACGAGAAGCTCAAAGGCGACAAAAAAGGACTTTCTTCCGTTCGTATCAACGATCAATACCGTCTTGAATTTCGTGAAATATCCAATCCAAACAACGTATCTGAAATTGAAATTTGTTCTTTAAGGGATATAACGAATCACTATAAATAATAACATCATGACAAATATAGCAGCAAATGAAATAGAACCGTTCCGCCCCGTTCATCCCGGCGAACTTTTGAAAGATGAATTGGAATACCGCCACTTGTCCCAAAAGGAAGTTGCAAAGCAATTAGGGCTCCCATATACAGCATTTAATGAAATACTGAACGGCAAACGCCCGGTAACGACAGATTTTGCATTATTTATGGAAGCTGCTTTGGGGATACCCGCATATTTGCTTGTCGGGATGCAGACCGATTACAATTTACATGTAGCCAAAAAAGATAAGTCGATCGCTGCACGCCTTACCCAAATACGCAAGGCTGCCGTCCTATTTTAAACTGCATAGAGTTTATTTCTATTCGTATCGTAGCATCCACTATGACATTTTCAAAAAGTAAGTAGGTATTCCCTGTACCATTTAAACTCTAGATGATGAAAAAAAATGCACTCTTTCCCCTATTTCTACTAGCTGTAGGTTTGTGCAGTTCCTGTAAGCTTACACGCTTTGTTGTCTACAACTTTGCAGACATCAATGATCATAAAAAATTTCCGTCCAGAATCATAGAAAATGACGACAAAACGTTCCATTTTGCGACAGCTCTGCAAGAGCAACAGCCGGCAGATATGGAGATCGATGGAAAAAAGGTCACCTTTGATCGGTATCTCCAAGCGCAAAACACGGTCGCTTTCCTGATTATTAGAAACGATACTATTCAGTATGAACGTTACTTCGGTGGCTATGATCAGTCCGCTATTGTCCCCTCTTTCTCTATGGCAAAATCCATTACTTCTATACTGATTGGCTGTGCCTTGGATGATAAGCTCATTCAATCTATCGACGAACCGGTGACGAACTACATTCCTGAGCTTCAGACTAATGGTTTTGATCAGGTAAAAATCCGACATTTGCTTCAAATGACCTCAGGCATAAAGTTCAACGAAGGTTATTACAACCCCTTTGGGGAGGTCGCCACATTTTACTACGGCACCAATCTGCGGAAAGCCATTCGAAAATTGAAACTGGAAGCCGAACCGGGTACTCGGTTTAAATATTCCAGTGGCGATAGCCAGGTATTGGGACTTGTGTTAACAAGAGCCTTAAAAAACAAGACCATCAGTCAGTATCTACAAGAGAAAATCTGGCAACCCGTAGGTATGGAATATGCTGCCAGCTGGAGCTTAGACCGCAAGAAAGACGGTTTGGAAAAGACCTTTTGCTGCATCAATGCCCCCGCCCGGGATTTTGCAAAAATCGGAAGATTGTACCTTAATCAGGGTAATTGGAATGGACAACAGCTTGTACCAAAAAAATGGGTAGCCGAATCTACCCAAATAGACAGCTTGGAAGGCAGCAAATGGTACTACCAACATCAGTGGTGGTTAACAAGCAAAAAAGGTGATTACATGGCTGTGGGCATATTGGGACAGTATATCTATGTCAACCCTGCTCAGAATCTCATCATTGTACGGTTGGGGAAAAATGGTGGAAAGGCCGATTGGCCAAAGGTATTTATAGACCTGGCGGGATCATTTTCTCACGCAACTGTCCGCAACAATATGCAAAATTCATCTCATCTTTAGCTAGAAATATCGTACCATTTTGGAGCAAAATCCCCGGAAAGAGTGAACACTCTTCCGCGTCCGGTGATCACATCTTAGAAAAATGTGTTCACTCTTTTCCAACAAGTGATCACATTTTAACAAAGAGTGATTACTCTTTTGCAACAAGTGTTCACTCTTTGCGAACAACTGATTACCTTTTCGGAAAGAGTGATCACTTGTTCTATAAGGTTAACCCCTTTTTCAGGAAGACTGATCACCCTTTTAGAAGAAGTAATCACTACATCATAAAGACTGATCACCCTTTCCCAACGGGTGATCACCGTATCCTGACAAGTGAACACCTTTTGGCAACAGGTGTTCACTTGTTGCCAAAGAGGAAACACTTCTTCAAAAAAGGTGAACACAAAAAGGTAAAGAGTGACCACTCTTTGTGAAAGGGTGAACACCAAAAGCAAACAGGTGTTCACCTGTTATGAAAAAGGGAACACCTGTTCAGAAAGAGGGATCACAACAAGACAAAGAGGAGTCACCCTTTGTGAAAGGGTGATCACTGAATACCAAAGACTGATCACTGAACATCAGAAACTGATCACTTTTTTAGGCGTCTTTTTGGCTTTTTTCCTCCTTTTGTACGCCTATATCTTTTCAATAATACGATCGGCAAATTCACTAGTTTTTACTAAGGTAGCATCCTCCATTAGGTTATAGAAATCTACCGTAACGGTCTTCGCTTTGATGGTAGCTGATAAAGCTTGTATAATGGCATCGGCAGCTTCTTGCCATCCCATATACTCCAACATGAGGACACCGCTGAGAATGATGGAAGAAGGGTTCATGGTATTTGTATTGGCAAAACGAGGTGCAGTTCCATGTGTAGCTTCGAAGATTGCATGTCCGGTCTTATAATTGATATTTGCACCGGGAGCAATGCCGATACCGCCGACCATAGCGGCTAATGCGTCCGAAATATAGTCACCATTGAGATTCAACGTAGCGATGACCGAATAGTCCTTTGGCGCCAACAGAATCTGCTGTAAGAAATTGTCGGCAATAATGTCTTTTATAATAATTTTTCCGGCTTGTTCAGCGGCTTGCTGTTCTTGGTTAGCAGCCTCTTGGCCTTTACTTTCTTTTGTCCGCTCCCACTGCCCCCAAGTGTAGGTATAATCGCCAAACTCTTGCTCGGCCACTTCAAAGCCCCACTGCTTGAAAGCTCCTTCGGTGAATTTCATGATATTTCCTTTATGGACAATCGTGACCGATGGTTGTTTGTGTTGGATGGCATATTCGATAGCAGCGCGCACAAGCCTTTTAGAACCTTCCTCCGACACGAGCTTGATGCCTACTGCCGTGCTAGGGGTAAAGTCATAATCTACCTGTAGGTCGTTGTGCAAAAACTGCTTGAGAAGAGCTCCTTCGGCTGTTCCGGCAGCAAATTCAATACCTGCATAAATATCTTCGGTATTTTCACGGAATACAACCATATTCACCTGCTCAGGATGTTTGATTGGTGATGGTACGCCTTCATACCATTTCGTAGGTCGTAAACAGACATACAGATCCAACGCTTTGCGTAGTGCTACATTGAGCGATCGGATACCACCGCCTATAGGCGTGGTTAAAGGTCCTTTTATGCCGACTAGGTAGTCGTTAAAAATATCCAAGGTTTCATCGGGAAGCCAGCTTCCGGTTTCATCAAAAGCTTTTTCTCCGGCAAGTACTTCTTTCCAATGTATTTGTCGTTTTCCGCCATAACTACGGGCTATAGCAGCATCAAAAACCCGAACAGAGGCCTTCCAGATATCGGGACCTATACCGTCGCCTATAATAAATGGAAGGATGGGTTGATCCGGAACCTGAAGCCTCCCCTCGTTGTCAATCGTAATTTTAGCTGCCATAGTTACCTTATTTTTCCTTGTTAAACATATTACCTATTTCGCGGCTTATCTTGCGGAAGATAGGTGCTGTTTTAATATCCTCATATTCATCAATATGTTGGTCTTCACGACGGCTAGGGAAGATTAAGATGAGGTTTTGATCACGGTAATAGCTACCTACCTTCTTGCCGAGGCCGTCCAACGAATCGCGATACGAAATATCGCCATACCGCGAGGATACAAATACCAATAGGGAATCTTTGTCACTGAGATGAGATAGGCCCGCCATATTGTCCCAGTCTTCGTAATTATCGAAACTTATCGGCACACTTGATTTTAAATCTTCCATAAGGGTATCTATACTTGTCTGTGTCCGCTGGTTGCATATGAACTTAACAGGAAAGGACAATTCTTGGGCCAATTTGAGCATTTTCTCCATCCAATATTCAAAGCCAAGCTCCGACTCACCCAAAGGTGGTACAAAAATCGTAATAGACTTATGGGATAAAAAGGGTTTATCGAGACGACACATAAAGAGATTGGCGTCTGTTTTATTCAAAATGCTTTCAGCTTTTTCACCAACAATCTTATCCAGAAAGCTGGTTGCACTGGGCCATCCCATAATAATACAATCTGCGAAAGTCTGTTTTGACATATGGCTGATACCACTTGGAATATTAATATCAACGGTGGTCAACATTTCTACCGCGGTCTCCGAACCGGCGGCGTATTTGGCCATATTATCAAGGTTTCGGCGGGCATCAATCAAGTTCTTTTCGGCTTGTTTATCATCGGGTACGACACTGAGAATACTTATCGGGAAATGAGATTTTTTGGACTTCACCAATGCAGCAAAATCCAATATAGGCTCCATCGTTCCGAGGTTGGCTATCGGAATTAGGATCTGCTCTTCTTTCTCGTTGACAGTTTCTGAATGGGTATCGTCTTGGCGGCCTTCCAAAACCGCTTTCTTGGAGGCATTTTCGGTGATAATAGAAGCGATAATACAGGTGACCAATATCAAGACAATCGTTCCATTCAACACATTTTCATCAATGATATCATTGTTGTATCCCACCATAATGACCGCCAAGGTAGCGGCGGCATGTGCATTGCTTAAACCAAAAATTAAATTCCGCTGGCTGTTGGTATACTTAAATACCCATTGTGTAACGGTTGCTGCAAGAAACTTTCCGGATACCGCTACGATAGTCAGTGTAGCTGCGACGATTAATGCCATAGGCCCCTTGGTAAGTACACTGACATCGACAATCATTCCTACAGAGATTAAGAAGAAGGGAATAAAGATCGCATTCCCGATAAACTCTATCCTGTTCATGAGAGCCGACGAATGGGGTATCAGCTTGTTCAAGGCTAGTCCGGCGACAAATGCCCCTATAATCGGCTCCAGACCAGCAACCTCCGCCAAAAATGCAGCAAAAAAAACAACCGTAAGCACAAAGATATAATGACCGGTCTTCTCGCCGGATATGCGTTCGAAAAACCATTTAGCAATCTTCGGAATGATTCCAAACATGATAAATAAGAATACGGCAAATGAAACCCCCAGCGTCACCCAAAACTCTTGATTGATGCTTCCCTGGGAAGCTCCCGTGATGACCGCTAAAATAATCAATACCGCTGTATCTGTCAGTATCGTACCACCTATCGTTATCGCAACAGCCTCATTTTTCGAAATTCCGTATCGACTGACGATGGGATAGGAAACCAGGGTATGGGTCGCGAACATACTTGCAATAAGTATGCTGGGCAATAAACCGTATCCGAGTAAGTAATGGCAAACGGGAAAACCGATAATGATCGGAATAATGAAGGTAAAAAAACCAAAGGCTATACTTTTATTCTTCGTCTTTTTGAACTCATTCATATCCAGTTCCAGACCTGCAATAAACATGATATAGAGCAGACCTATCGTAGAGAACAGATCGACGGCGGAGTTCTTTTCCAACCAATTTAATCCGTGTGGACCTATGATTACACCGGAGATAATCAAACCAATTATTCCAGGTATTTTAATAGGTCGGAGCAATATTGGTGAGAGGAGGATGATAAATAGAATTAAAGAAAAGATTAAGACTGGGTTGCTTAATGGTGCATGAAACGCTTCTACTAAATGCTCGAATACCTTATTGTTCATATATTTCTCTAACTAGTCAAAATTTTATATTGTTTTGAAGCATGAAATATACAAAAAATAGCTTGTTTCCCCACGAATATTCGTAAATCCCTTATTTAAACTGGATAGTTTTGATGGGGGAAATACGTGTGATCAGCATGGAGGGAATAAATAATACCACTAGCGCTATAGCGATTAATGCCAGATTCAAGAATAGGGCATCTTGCCAGCCAATGGACATGGGGATATATTCGATGTAATAAATGGAGGGATCCAATTTAAAAAAGCGAGTTTTTGTTTGAAAAACATAGAGGGTTATGGCGAGTATATTGCCAATCAACAAACCCAATCCAATCAGATAAAAAGAATTATACAAGAAGATTTTTCGGATGGCCTTGTTTTTCATACCCAATGATTTCAAGACGCCAATCATGGACGTACGCTCTAAAATCGTAATCAGCAAGGCTGAAATCATATTTATAATAGCGACGATAACCATCAACGCAAAAATAATATCATCATTCATATCGAGCATTTTTAGCCAATTGAAAATATCGGCCAGATGTTCGACCACATTCGTGGCTTTCATATCAATAGGCAGTTCTTCGTTGACCAAGTCTGTCGTATGAGCTAAGGCTGCAAAGTTAGCAATACGAATCTCATAGGCTCCCGCCTCCCCCCCATCTAAGTTGTTCAATTTTCTGATTAAATCTAACGAACCTATTACATAGGAATTATCCAATTCTTCGGAATTAGTCTGAAATATGCCCTTTACGACAAACTTCCGTTTTCGATTCCTATTTTCTTGCACAAAGTTCATGATGAAGCTACTGTCCACGTCCAGATCCAAACGATCTGCTGTGTATTTCGATATCAAGATCTGGTTGTCAGCATCTTCGACGCTAAAATCCAGCGTATCTCCCCTGACGAGTATATGACTAAGATATTTTTGATTATAATCTTTCTCCACACCCTTGAGAACGACACCTTCCACCTCTCCATTGACATTCATTATCCCAATCTTCGTCGCAAAAGGAGATACGGAAACCACGTTTGGCAACGCTTTTATTTTGGCGATATCGGTTTCCAGAAGAGCAATAGGCGTACGGTCTGCGGTTTGTCCGAGTTCTTGCTTTACCACGAGGATATCACTAAAAAAACCGCGCTGCTTGGCTGTGACCTCATCCTTGAACCCTCGTAAAATGGCCACCGATAGGATGATCGCCAGAATAGCCAACGCTAAAGCACCAATAGTTACGCGAACGATCAGTTTTGAAAACGTACGCTCACCTTGGAAAATTATCCGTTTTGCTAAAAATAATGGAAAATTCAAGCTTATTTCTTAAAATTTGTACCTTCGCAAAGTTAGTAAATAAAATAAGAAAGTGACGGAGGCATTATGCGGATAATATTTATGGGTACACCCACATTTGCGGTGGCATCCCTCGAAGCTTTAATACAAACAGGTGAAAATGTCGTGGCAGTCATCACGGCACCTGACAAACCTGCCGGAAGAGGACAAAAGATACAGCAATCTCCCATAAAACAATATGCCTTAGACCACAGCATTCCGGTCTTACAACCGGAAAAGCTTAAGGATACTGAATTCCTGAAAGAACTAAAATCTTATCAGGCGGACTTACAAGTAGTCGTTGCTTTTCGTATGCTACCCGAAGTGGTATGGAATATGCCTTCTATGGGCACGATCAATGTTCATGCTTCGCTATTGCCTCAATACCGTGGAGCTGCACCAATCAATCATGCCCTGATTAACGGCGAAAAAGAGACAGGCGTGACAACCTTCTTATTGCAGCATGAAATAGATACAGGTCATATTTTGCTTTCGGAGAAGGTGAATATAGAAGATACCGACACAGCGGGTTCCTTACATGATAAGCTTATGATGGCCGGAGCGAGGGTATTGGTAAAGACCATAGAGGGACTTAAAGAAAAGTCTATATATCCCATTCCCCAAGCCGATGTCCCGACTGAAAGTCTCCACCATGCTCCTAAAATATTTAAGGAAGACTGTGAGATTGATTGGAATCAAGATACGGAGACCATTTACAATATGATCCGAGGATTAAGTCCCTATCCTACCGCCTTTACAAAAATCGATGGTAAAGTATTGAAAGTTTTTGAAGTAAAAAAAGAAATTATATCGCCCACAACAGCTGTTGGAGCATATCAGACCGATGGAAAGACTTATTTAAAGTTTGCGGCTAAAGACGGCTACATCCTCCTGACTACGCTACAAATCGAAGGTAAAAAGAAGATGGAGATAAGTGAATTTTTGAAGGGTTATCGATTTGATTAAGGATGCTCGCTATTCTTTATAAACAATAATATCTCCAGGTTGACAGTCCAGGGCTTTACAGATGGCGGCTAAAGTACTTAAACGTATAGCTTTTGCCTTTTGATTCTTTAGGATGGAAAGATTAGAAAGGGTAATGCCTACACGACGACTTAGCTCGTTTAGAGAAACATTTCTTTTAACCATCATTTCGTCTAATCGTATAATTATTTTCATACCAAGTTTAGTTTTATTAAAAAAACAAATTGTCAGTCAAATAGTTTCATATTGACAAACAAAAAATAAATTCCGTTAAAAAAGCTTAAATTATCTCAAAGTGGAACGGTTTTTGATATAAATAAATGATTTTATTCAAACCAGTAATTCGCTCATAATGAGAAGATAAATTACAATTTTTTTACAAAAAAGTTATACTATTTTTAGTATTTTTGCATTTCATTTCAGAAGAAGTTATATAAATTAATGAGACAGCTCAAAATTACACAATCGATCACTAATCGTGAATCTCAATCCTTAGACAAATATTTGCATGAAATCGGAAAAGTGGATTTGATTACCGCTGAAGAAGAGGTCGTCTTAGCACAACGTATTCGCGAAGGAGATCAAGTGGCATTGGAGAAGTTGACAAAAACCAATTTACGTTTCGTAGTTTCCGTAGCAAAACAGTACCAAAATCAGGGTCTTACTTTGGGTGACCTGATCAACGAAGGAAATCTGGGGCTTATCAAAGCAGCAAAACGGTTCGACGAAACAAAGGGGTTTAAATTTATTTCTTATGCAGTGTGGTGGATCCGACAGTCCATTTTGCAAGCTATCGCTGAACAGTCACGTATCGTACGTCTACCCCTCAATCAAGTGGGTTCATTAAGCAAGATCAGCAAGGCTTTCTCAAAATTGGAACAGGAATATGAGCGTGAACCTTCTCCTGAAGAACTAGCAGACATTTTAGAAACGACTGTTGACAAAGTCTCGGATACCTTGAGTAATTCCGGACGTCATGTATCCATGGATGCGCCTTTTGTACAAGGTGAAGAAAATACACTTTTAGATGTATTGGAAAATGCAGATCCGGATACAGACAGTTCATTGATCGATGAGTCGTTGTCTGAAGAAATCAAACGTTCGTTGTCCACGTTGACAGAAAGAGAACGCGAAATAATCATGTTATTCTTCGGGATCAGTTCTAACCACCCCTTGTCACTTGAAGAGATTGGTGAGAAATTCAGTTTAACGCGGGAGCGTGTCCGTCAAATAAAGGACAAAGCTTTACAAAGACTACGTCACACTTCGCGTAGCAAAATTTTAAAATCTTATTTAGGCTAATAATATAATAGCTAATACCTGTAAAAGCACAAGTGACCCTTGTGCTTTTTTTATTTCCTGATTAGTCGTGTTGCTTCGCTCGAATTTCTAGATTAACGATGATATCGCGCTTCCTGCCTTCTATCAACGAAAGATCACCGGCAACAAATACTCCTTTTGTTCCTGACACCGTATTTCGTATACCGTATACTGTCGATTCATCACTTGGGTCTGTAGCTCCTTCGTATCGGTATAAATAATCTATCGTAAAATCGTCTGTGTAGTCAAATAACTCGTCAAATTCGGTATTGAAATCTTTCGTGTAACCTTTTGCCTTGAGTTTGTCCAATGCTATACTAGGCGAATCATAATTAAATATAGTTTCCATATGCTATTCCTTTTATTTAATAACATCCAAAACACTGCAGTTGTTTAGTCATAAACCATTTTTTCCAAAAAAAACTTTAAATTTGGTCATTATATCATTATATGGCACATCAGGCTCCAGAAAAAGGACTTACTTCTACAGCGGCTTTTGAACGATTGATTACGATCATGAATACACTTCGTGAAAACTGTCCCTGGGATAGAAAACAAACGATGCAAAGTCTCCGGCATCTTACCATAGAAGAAATGTACGAATTGGCAGACGCTATCTTGGAAGAGGATAATCAGGAAATTAAGAAGGAGTTGGGAGATCTGATGATGCATCTGGTATTCTATGCGCGAATAGCGGAAGAACAAGCGGCATTTGACATAAGAGATGTACTCAATACGGTATGCGATAAATTGATAGAAAGACATCCACATATCTATGCGGACGTCCAAGTCGATAATGAGGAAGATGTCAAGCAAAATTGGGAAAGCATCAAATTGAAGGAGGGCCATAAGTCCGTCTTATCGGGCGTACCTTCGGGTCTCCCCTCTCTGGTGAAGGCTTTCCGTATCCAAGATAAGGTACGTGGTGTAGGGTTTGATTGGGAAGATAAAAGCCAAGTTTGGGAAAAAGTAGAAGAAGAATTATCCGAATTTAAAGCAGAGTTCAATATTGCTGATAAGGCGTCTGTGGATCATGACAAAGCAGAGCAAGAATTTGGTGATTTACTGTTTTCATTGATCAACTACGCCAGACATCTGGGTATCAACCCTGAAAATGCGCTGGAACGGACCAACAAAAAGTTCGTCCGTCGCTTTACACATCTGGAGAATCGCGCCAAAGAAAATAACCAAGAAATCCAAAAAATGTCTTTAGAAGAAATGGATGTCTATTGGAACGAAGCCAAATCATTAGGCCTATAAAAGCTGAATACTATCTGCTTCCCGAAGCTTTTTCCAACTCACGAACAAAATCCTTCCCCCAATATTCGATATCGTAATGCGAAACCGTATCGTATAGCCGTTGCATACGTACCTTTCTTTCATTTTCATCCATGACCACTGCCTTCAATAATGTTTCGATCATATTTTTTTGGTCATAAGGATTTGTCAGTACCGCATAAGGCAACTCCACCGAAGCGCCGGCGAACTCTGACAACACCAATACACCGTCCCAATTCCCTAATTTGCCTTTGGTTCCTATATATTCCTTGGCAACTAAGTTAAGACCGTCCCGCAGTGGTGTAATCCACGCGATATCACATACACCGTAATGCACGACAACCTCCTCAAAAGGCAGCGAACGGTAGAAATATTTGATGGGCACCCAATCCATGGTAGCATACTTACCATTTATTTCACCAATAGCCCGATGGAGTTCATCTTTGATGCTATCGTATATCTTCATCCCCTGTGAGGGCGGCGTACAAATATTAATCAACTCAACGCGTTCACGAAACTCGGGATGCATTTCTAAAAAGGCATCAAATGCTTTTACTTTCTCCAAAGGTCCTTTAACATAATCCAAGCGTTCGATCGAAAGAATCGTTTTCAGATTTTTCTTTTTATTGATCGCGATATGTTTGGCTATTTTATCCCTAACCTTCTTTTTATCCAGACTTCGTATGATGCTCGGCATATTGACGCCGACAGGCTGCGCTCCCAAATGGATTTGGCGACCATCAATTTCAATTATTTTCGTCATTTTATCTACGCCTAAAGCGCAGCTGTAAGTCAAAAATTGCTTCGCCGCATTGATCGTCTTCAATACTTTGAATGGCACATGACTACGCAAAACATCAACGAAATTCTCTACATAACGTGGAATATGGAAACTGACAAAATCGCACTGCAATAAGGAACCGATAATCTCTCTCCGCCAGGGAATGATATTAAAAATATCGGCAGCTGGGAAAGCCGTGTGATGAAAGAAACCTATTTTTAAATCCGCCCTCAACGGTTTTAAATAGGCCGGCACCATCCAAAGATTATATTCGTGTATCCAGACGAGGGCTCCTTCATCTGCTTCCCGAGCTATACGCTCTGCAAAAAGCTTGTTGATCATGAGGTAGTGATTCCAATCATCGTGATTGAATTTAGCTCGCTCTATAAAAGAGAAAATGGTGGGCCAGAAAGCTTCCTTCGAAAATATGCGATAGAATTGGTCAATATCTTTTTTAGACAAGGAAATGGTTGAACTGATGAGGTGTGGATATTTATCTTCGTCGATCAAGGCATTAGGTACTTCTTTTCTATCCTTACGCATGACATCCTCACCTATCCAAACACCGGAACGTCCTTTTTCAAATAATCCCAAGAGTGACGGAATGATACCGTTAGGACTTTTTGGTGCGGTGCGAACTTCCTTCCCATTTATGATATTTTTTTCATAGGGTAGTCGATGGTAAACGATCACCAACTGATTACTACTCTTCGAACTTCGTTTAATACGTTGGAGCTTCTGTCCTTTCAGATATACTCGGAAATTATCAAAATGGTACATGGCTTCCAAGATACCTCCTGCCCCGGCTGAAGAAGCACAGTAAACGGATTCATTGTTACTGACTTTAGCAACTAAAGTTTCTTCTGATTTACCAACAGCTACACCTCTCAGGCCAATCTCAAACATGGCCAGATCATTTAAGGTATCGCCCGCGACCAAAACATCTTGTTCGGGAACGTTGAGATAATCAACCAGCTTTCGCAAAGTACTCCCTTTATTCACTCCCTTGGGTAGAAAGTCTAAATATTTATCAACAGAAGTGATGACATCCAAATCGTGTACTTGGGCAATCGAATGTACCTGTGTCAAATCGGTACCTTTGGAATAGAAATAGGAGCTCCGTCGTTGTTGTGGTACTTCTTGAAAACTTACCCCATTGATCTTCAGCACATCTTCTTGAATAGCATACACCTTAGGCCATCGGGCTTCGATATCGCCTTGTATCGCTTCTACTTCTTCTAACGTATGTCCGTTTACTACGGTAGCACCTACATCTGCAATAATATAATCAGGTGTCGGAATCAACGGATCGCTCAATAAAGGAATAACAGATTCTAAACCCCTCCCTGTCACAAATATCAGCTGTATATCCTTAGCCTGTTTAATAATCTTATATAAACGAAGACGGTCTTCCATTTTACCGCCTAAGAATGTCCCATCTAAATCTGTTGCTAAAATCATTTCTACGTTCTATTTATTTCTAATTTGCAAAATCCACTTTTGTGTCAAACTGAACTCACAAAGCACACGGGTATACCGCAAATTGTGTGTTCTTCTTGGCGCAATTTCTACGGATTTTTTAGGGTTCAAGAATGATATCGCTTGTTACGATACCTTATTAGGTGGACAAAGGTACAAAAAACTGAGCGTTTTTTCAAACCTATAGTTTATTGTTAGCATATTCGTTATTTATTCTTTACTTTTTTTAACTTATAGTGATGAAGTTCAGATGTTGATGGCGTAATGTTATTTATTGTTTTTGTGACCTACCTTTCCGGTAGTTTTTAAAATTTTTCAAAAACTGGCCAACAAATTAATGCGTATATTGTTGCATTAATATATATGCTAAAATTAGATCTACAGATGAAAAGAATTGTCAAAACACACAAAATACGTATTGGGGACATTAGCATTTCTTATTATAGGAAAGAAGCCGTAGAAGAAAATGGTAAGACGATCATTTTCATCCACGGTTTCCCCTTCAATAAGAATAGTTGGCGCCCCCAACTTGAGGCATTAGCTGACGATGTGACCGGTGTAGCCGTCGATATACGGGGGCATGGCTTAAGTACAATGGGACATGGTTTCTTCAGCATTGACGTCTTTGCTAAAGATCTTAAAGTCTTTATTGAAAAGCTGAATTTGGATAATATTGTCTTATGTGGTGTATCTATGGGGGGATATATAGCACTTCGTGCCTATGAATTATTTCCGGAGAAAATTGTCGGGCTTATTTTGAGTGACACGCACCATCGGGCGGATGACAATCAAGCTAAACAGAAGCGTTTTGATAGTATTCAAGCTATTCTTGAACATGGGAAAAGACCTTTTTCGATTGGTTTTGTGGGCAATCTATTTTCTAAAAAATCCATTGAACAAAACCCCGAAATGGTTGAACTCATAAAAAGCAGCATTCGTAGAAATAACACCCGCAGTATTTGTGCTACTTTACTGGCCTTAGCTTCCCGCGCGGATGCAACTCCTGCACTTGCTAAAATCAAGGTACCGGTATTACTTGTCCGCGGCAGCGAAGACAAGATCACCCCTCAAGAATTCATGGAAGAACTCCATCAGGCTATTCCCCAGTCGCAATATATAGAAATGGAAAATTGTGGGCATTTACCCAATTTGGAAAATACCGAAGCTTTTAACAACCTGATGAACGACTTCTTGCAAAAAGTATCGATGCCCGGATCATAGTCGGTTAGTTTTTAAAAAACTAACCGACTTCCAACTGCTAATCCCTTATTTTTAGCAAATATGCCACAGAGGTGAAATAATAATCTAGCTCCAACATTCCCATCCCATTCATCTTCTCCGGGTGCTACTTCGACCAAATCTATGCCGATGATTTTTTTCTCCGATTCGGCAAGCCTATTTAGGGCATAGATAACCTGCTCATAAGATAGTCCTCCGGGTACAGGTGTACCTGTATTTGGACAGTACCATTGGTGCAAAGCATCAATATCAAAACTAATGGATACATATGTCGGCAAGGAGGCGATAATTTCATCGACTTGTTGCTGCCAGGTTTTGCCTTCAAACTGTCCATTTTTCAAGTCGGCATCTGTAAAGACCTTGACCTTACCTGAAGATTGCACAACCTGTATCTCCTGATCACAAAAATCACGAATTCCTACTTGCACAAGCTTACTCACTTGAGGAAGTTGAAGGGCATTGTACATAATGGATGCATGGGAATAGGTAAATCCCTCATACGACTCCCGTAAATCCATATGTGCGTCGAAATGGAGAATACCGAAATCTGTATATGTGGTCCCTAGGGCTTCATAATAACCCAATGGTGTTGAATGATCTCCCCCTAACAAGAGAACTGTCTTACCCTTTGCCTGCCACGACAGGACACGTTCTTTCAGTTCGACCTTTAGTTGGGCAGAAGCCGTATTGATGCTTGCTAAACTCGCCTTCAAATCTGGATTTAGCGCGATATCTTCTCCCTTTTCTAAGGCTTCGATAATGGGTCTGGCTTTCGCTTTATATAGATCGCTAGTGGCTCTCCAATGTGCAGGACCTTCATCGAGATAGATACCTAATTTCCATAACTCGGGAAATTCCTGATGCGACAAGTCAACTTGATAAGAGGCATCCAATATCGCACTCGGACCATCGGAAGCTCCTGCACCGTAACTTACGGTTACTTCCCAAGGCACCGCAATAATGACGATCTCACTTTCTTCAGCGGTGAAAGGTAACCCATAAATGCTCGCTTCTGCCAACCCTGGCTGTGATGGGTCGAAGTTCTTTATCTTTTCTATTTTTGTTGACATATTATCCTTAACTGGTATGCCACAAAGATATTATTTTATTGGGTCTTTCGAATATACATATCGGATTTCTTCGCGAAGGTTGTACCGGGATGCCATGACCTCGCCATAAGCACCAGCGGTTCGGATAGCGACGATATCCCCTCTCTTGCTCGGTGGAAGTTCAACCTCTTTACCAAAACAGTCGGAGCTTTCACAAATTGGCCCTACGACATCATAGTTTAAGCGTTCTTCTCCCGTCTGCTCCCCTATTCGTTCAATTTTATGATAGGCCTGATATAAGGCTGGCCGCATGAGCTCAGTCATACCGGCATCAAGAATCAAAAAGTGTTTCTTCACACCACTCTTGGTGTAAAGCACCTTACTGACCAAACTCCCGCATTGGGCGACTAAAGCCCTTCCTAACTCAAAATGAACTTCTTGCTTTGAATTTCTTTCCAAGAACTTATCAAATACGTCAAAATAGGCTTCAAAATCCGGAATAGGATTCGCATCGGGTGCTTTGTAATCTACACCTAAGCCTCCTCCCACATTGATGACCTTGATATAGGTACCCCGCTCTTCAAACCAGGTTTTCCACTCGTTCGCTTTAACACACAGGCTTTTAAAGACATTCAAATCCATAATCTGTGATCCCACATGGAAATGTAAACCGACTAATTTAAGGTGAGGACAGCCACGCAAAACTGAAGCGGCTTTCTCCAATTCGGAGTTGGGTACACCGAACTTATTTTCATCTAATCCGGTTGTGATATAATGATGGGTGTGCGCATCGATATTCGGGTTGATCCGCAAAGATACATTAGCCGTTACACCAACTTCTCCAGCGAGGGTATTGATGACTTCCAGCTCCTGAATAGATTCGACATTGAACGCAAAAATCCCGTGTTGTAGGGCGGTATTGATTTCCTTATCGGACTTACCGACCCCTGCAAAGGTAATTTTATCGGCTTCAAACCCTAGATCAATGGATTTTTGAACTTCATTGCCACTAACACAGTCAGCGCCAAACCCCTTGGATTGGATAATAGCTAGAATACGATCGTTAAAGTTTGCCTTTAACGCATAGTGGATATGAAAATTGCGTTTATCGGCAGCTTGCTTTGCCGCATCTAAGGTCCGTTCGAGTAAATCTAAATCGTAATAATAGAACGGCGTATCTAATGTTGAAAATTTATCGAGTATTGTATTATTATTGAACATGTAGCACAGGTTATTTAAAATAATCTGTTGTGAAGTGAACGTAATGCCTCTGTCTTGTGTTTAGAATCTAGTAATATCGACACATTATAATCTGAGCCGCCATAAGAAATCATCCGGACAGGCAAATGTTTTACAGCGTCTAGTACCCGTGCCGCATAACCATGTGTATTAGCTCCGAAATCACCGACTACGCAGATAATAGTTTGACCTTCGTCTACCCCGACTTTACCAAACAACTCGACTTCTTTGATGATCTCTAATAGGTTGTTCGTATCATCAATAGTCAACGATACCGCCACCTCGGATGTGGTAATCATATCTATCGGTGTTTTATAGCGCTCGAATATTTCGAATACTTTTCGTAGAAAACCATAGGCCAACAGCATCCGTGTAGAATGAATATGTATCGCCGTGATACCATCTTTTGCAGCAATAGCTCGTATCGTTCCTTTTTCCCCGCCATTTTTCGAAATTAATGTGCCATGAGCTTGAGGATCCAGCGTATTTAACAAACGAACAGGTACATTGTATTTTTGTGCCGGAAAGACGCTTTGTGGATGCAAGATCTTTGCACCGAAGTAAGCCAGTTCAGCTGCTTCATCGAAGCATAAGTTAGCAATAGGTTTTGTTCCTTGTACTATTCTAGGATCATTGTTGTGCATACCATCGATGTCTGTCCATATCTGCACTTCCTCAGCAGCTAAAGCCGCTCCGATCAAGGATGCTGTATAGTCCGATCCACCTCTCCTCAAATTATCAATTTCTCCAAAAGAATTGCGGCAAATATATCCTTGTGTAATGAATAATGCATTATCAGGATGTTCAGAAATCAAAGGCGTCAGCTTTTCTTTAATATAACTGACGATAGGTTCGTTATCTTCATCGATCTTCATAAAATCCAAAGCTGGCAATAAGACGGAAGATACGCCGATTTCCTGCAGGTGAAAATGCCATAAGGTTGTGGACAACAACTCACCTTGAGCGAGGATAATTTTCTCCTCAGTTGGCGTGAAAAGATCATGCCCTAATGATTCAATAAGATTAAAATGGTAATCAATAAGTTCCTTTCCCCTTTTAAGTCCTTCTTCGGTGGTAAAAAGTTCCTTAATCAGCTCTTCATATTTATCCTTGTGGTTCTTAATTAATTTTTTTGCTTCATCGCGCTTGCTGTCCAAAAAGGCTTGCCCGATTTCTACCAAAGCATTCGTCGTGCCTGACACTGCAGACAGTACCACAATTTGACGTTCGGAAGGATCTACAATATGCAATAATCCTTTGATACGCTCCGCGCTTCCTACAGAAGTTCCACCGAATTTTAGAATTTTCATATGATATCTAAACTTAATTATTTTTTAGCTGTCGAATATACCGAATGTTAAGTAAAAACTAAAAGGACTATAGTAAAAAAACAACTTAACACTCAATTTTTATTTATAAAAAAACGGCACAAACGCATGTTAAAAGCTTTTGTGCCGCATATACTTCAATGCGGAAGAATTACTTCTTCAGATTTGCAATCAATAAGGAGGCTAGTTCTTCCCCTATCCGCTCCTGCGCTTCGTTTGTTGCTGCACCGATATGTGGTGTTAGCGAAACCTTAGGGTGTGCCAATAAAGCTCTCCTTGGAGTTGGCTCGTTTTCAAACACATCTATGCCAGCGAAAGACACTTTGCCTGAATCCAACGCTTTTATGAGTTCTTCTTCGTCGATGACACCCCCACGTGACGCATTGACAAGAGCTACACCATCTTTTAGAATAGCAAACTCTTCCTTGCCGATGACAGGTTTGTCAAGAAAAGGAACATGTAAAGAAATAAAGTCAGACGTACGCAATAACTCATCCAATTCTACTTGCTTTACAGGGACATCCACCGTCAGCCCACCAGATAAATCCAAGGGCAACGACTTAGGTCCTTCAAATAAATCGTAGTACACAACGTCCATTCCCAGTCCTAAAGCGATCTTAGCCGTTTCACGACCAATACGACCAAATCCAACGATTCCGATGATCTTACCCTTCAACTCCACGCCTGCTCCATAAGCTTTCTTTAGCCCTCCAAAATTGGTATCCCCTTCTACAGGCATCTTACGGTTCGAATCAAATAAAAAGCGAACCCCGTTCAATAAATGTGCAAAAACCAATTCGCCTACAGAATGGGATGATGCTGCAGGTGTATTCACAACAGCTATTCCTTTTGACCGAGCATACTCGACATCGATATTATCCATACCAACACCGCCACGACCGATTACTTTTATATTTGGACAAGCATCAATCAATGCTTGTCTTACCTTAGTGGCACTTCTTACTGTAATCGCATCGTAGGCGTTCAGTTTATTGATCAATTCCTCTTGAGGAATATGATTCGTATCGACTTCAAAACCGGCTTCCTCTAATATTTTTTTTCCGATAGGATCGATCCCATCATTTGCTAAAATTCTCATTTTATAAATTAAAATGTCAAAATTAAAAACTTGTATATCGCAATACTTAGTACTATTTATGCTTTTCTTCAAACTCTCTCATCGCATCTACCAATGCATTGACGGAAGTTAATGTTAAAGCGTTATAAATGGATGCTCTAAAACCTCCGACAGAGCGGTGCCCCTTAATACCGATCAAGTTTCTTTCGGCGGCCAATGCAGAGAATTCAGCTTCAAGATCAGGATTTTCCATGACAAAAGTCACGTTCATTCTCGAGCGATCTTCCACGGCGGCAGTACCTTTGAAAAATGGATTACGATCGATCTCATCGTACAGCGTACGTGCTTTGATAATATTCTCTTGCTCGATGACAGCAATACCTCCCTTTGCCTTCAACCACTTCAAATTCAACATAGACACATAAATGGAAAATACCGGTGGCGTATTGTACATGGATTCGGCTTTGATATGTGGCTCATAATCCAACATTGTAGGAAGCACACGACCTGACTTACCTAAAATCTCATCTTTAACGATAACTAATGTTACCCCCGCAGGTCCCATATTCTTTTGTGCTCCGGCATAGATCAAATCAAATTCGCTTACATCAATCACACGACTCAATATATCAGAAGACATATCAACTACTGTCGATACCGTTGTCTGAGGTTTTTCAAAAACTTCCGTTCCATAAATGGTGTTGTTGGACGTATAATGAAAATAAGCAGCATCTGTCGGGACGGAGATATTTTTGGGAACATAATTGTAGTTTTTGTCTGATGAAGAAGCTACAACATCAACTTGCCCAAGCTTTTTAGCCTCTTTAGCAGCCTTTGTCGCCCACACGCCTGTGTCGAGATAAGCCGCCTTTCCTCCTTCAGGCAACAGATTCAAAGGAACCATAGCAAATTGTAAACTTGCTCCTCCCTGCAAAAACAGTATCGAATAGTTTTGTGGCACATTCAACAATTCTCTTACCAATCTTTCTGTTTCAACAGCAACCTGTGCAAATTCTTTCGAACGGTGCGAAATCTCGAGTATAGATAACCCTGTATTGTTAAAATTTAACACAGCCTGAGATGCTTCCTGAAATACTTCTTGTGGTAAAATACATGGTCCTGCACCAAAATTGTGTTTCATAATATATGTGTGTTTAATAAGTGAAATTATTTTATGCAGCAAAGGTAGGAATATTTTCTTATCTATTTAACAATACATAGGGGGTAATATTTGGGAATAATTTAATTTTTGTGTCATAAAAGCAGAAAATTGATTAGATATAAGTTGAAATATTGAAAATACCTAAATGAAATAGCGGAGTCATGAGATGTTGCCCGCATTTGTGTCAAAATAAAGGCAGCATATTCAACGTTTAAGATGTTAAAAACACGTTAATTGTGCACATCTTTATACACGAAAAGAAAGATAAAAATCGTATCTTCGCATCCAAAGTGTCATTCCACGGCATTTTATTTAGTTTTACAGAAACCAGATAAATAATGGCTGAAGAAACAGAAAACGAAAACAATTTATTGCCTGCTAACGACAGGATCGTACGAATTAACATTGAGGACCAGATGAAGTCTGCCTACATCGATTATTCGATGTCGGTGATTGTCTCTCGTGCCCTGCCAGATGCACGCGATGGTTTAAAACCCGTACACAGACGGGTATTATTTGGCATGGAAGAGCTGGGTGTAAATTCCGGCAAACCTTACAAAAAATCTGCTCGTATCGTCGGGGATGTACTGGGTAAATATCACCCTCACGGCGATTCGTCTGTATATGACACCATGGTACGTATGGCCCAGGACTGGTCTATGCGTTATCCTTTGGTAGATGGCCAAGGTAACTACGGTTCTTTGGATGGAGATCCTCCTGCAGCGATGCGTTATACCGAAGCTCGGTTGCGCAAGATTGCCGAAGAGATGTTATCCGACATAAAAAAGGATACCGTCGATTTTCAACTCAACTTTGACGACTCGATGGAAGAACCTACGGTCCTTCCTACGCGTATACCTAATTTATTAGTAAATGGCGCTTCAGGGATAGCCGTAGGTATGGCGACGAATATGGCGCCTCATAACCTGACCGAGGTCGTAGAAGGAATTATAGCCTATATCGATAATCGTGCTATTGAAATATCCGAATTGATGCAATTCGTTAAGGGTCCTGATTTCCCTACAGGAGGCATCATCTATGGCCATAATGGTGTACGCGAAGCTTTCGAAACGGGTCGCGGAAGAGTAGTAATGCGTGCAAAGGCTGAGATCGAGACAAACAAGTCCGGCCGTGAAATTATCGTTGTGACTGAAATTCCGTTCCTAGTCAACAAGGCGGACATGATCAAACGTACAGTAGACTTAGTCAATGAAAAGAAAATAGAAGGCATCTCTGAAATTAGAGATGAATCTGCACGCGATATCCGTATCATTTACGAAATAAAACGTGATGCAAATGCAAATGTCGTTTTAAACAACCTCTATAAACATACAGCTTTACAATCTTCTTTCTCGGTAAATAACATCGCTCTTGTTAAAGGCAGACCTGTGATGATGAACCTCAAAGACATGATTGAAGTGTTTGTGGAGCACAGACATGAGGTGGTTGTACGTCGAACAAAATTTGAGCTGGCAGAGGCAGAAAAAAGAGCGCATATTTTAGAGGGTTACCTGATTGCTTTAGATCATCTTGATGAAGTCATTAAGTTAATTCGCGCCTCCGATACACCGGAAGAAGCTCGTGTTGGATTAATGGAACGCTTTGGCCTTTCTGATATTCAAGCGCGCGCTATCTTGGATATGACCTTGCGTAGGTTAACAGGACTAGAACGGGATAAGATCAAAGAAGAGTATGCCGAATTGATGAAGACAATTGAATACTTGAAACTGATTCTTTCCGATGAAGCGCTACGTATGCAAATTATCAAGGACGAACTGATCGAGATCAAGGAGAAATATGGCGACGAGCGTCGTTCGGTCATTGTACACTCTGCCGAGGATATGACCATGGAAGATTTTATCGATGATGAAGAAGTGGTCATTACGATATCACACAATAGTTATGTCAAGCGCACGCCTTTATCCGAATATAGAAGACAAGGGCGTGGTGGAAAAGGCGCCATCGGAACCAACACACGTGATGAAGATTTTACCGAGCATATTATCACAGCAACAGCCCATAATTATATGCTACTATTTACGGAAGCTGGTCGTTGTTTCTGGTTAAGGGCGTTTGAAATACCGGAGGGTAGTCGTACCTCGCGCGGTCGAGCACTACAGAATATTATCAATATACCAAAGGATGATAAAATCAAGGCTTATATCTTGGTGAAAAACCTCAAAGATCAAGAGTACCTGGAAAACAATTTTATCATCATGTGTACCAAGTTGGGAACAATTAAAAAGACATCGCTAGAGGCTTATTCCCGCCCACGTGCAAACGGCATCAATGCCATTCATATCAATGAAGGCGATCAGTTGCTCGAAGCTTGTCTGACCAGTGGTGGTAGCGAGATCGTCATGGCCCTCCGTTCAGGAAGAGCAATACGTTTCAATGAATCTACCGTTCGCCCTATGGGAAGAACTGCTGCAGGTGTTAGAGGTGTTAGACTTGCCCATGCTACGGACGAAGTTGTTGGCATGATTAGTGTGGATAGTTCCGAAGTTTCGGTACTTGTTGTTTCTGAAAAAGGATATGGTAAACGGACAGACATTGACGATTACCGTATCACGAATAGAGGTGGCAAGGGTGTCAAAACAATTAACATAACAGAAAAAACGGGTAATCTTGTTGCCATCAAGGGTGTCACCGATCAAGATGACCTGATGATTATCAACAAATCGGGTATCGTAATACGTATCGGGGTAGAAGCGCTAAGAGTGATGGGAAGAGCAACACAAGGCGTACGTCTTATTACCTTGAACGAAAACGATGAAATTGCATCGATAACAAAGGTGGCACGCGAAGAGGAAGAAATCTTGGACGAGACAATTCCTGAGGGACAAGATACAGATGATATAGATTCGACAGAAAACACAACTAATGAAGAACAGTAAATAATGAAGAATATCCTTTTCTCTTTATTATTATTAGGAATAGGAACGGCCGTTGTAGCACAGTCAAACTACAAGGAAGCCTCCAACAGTCTCGCACGGTATATGCAATCCGGTGACATTAAACAGCTGGAGAGTGCCAAAAAATTCACGGACGCAGGATATAAAACCAAACGCGACTCGTCCAGTTCGCGTAATAATATCCTGCGCGCCATGATTTACAGCTCGCTAGCCTACGCGGATTCGACACGTAAAATTAAATCTGATAAAGATCCGATTATCATGGCGCGAGACGCCGAAGCCCTAATCCGCTCACGAGACAAAGGAAAGTTTACGAATGAAATAAAGTATATCCATCAGAATTTGATTGCGGCCTATATCTATAAAGCTAATAATGAAATATTGGCAAAAAAATATGCGGATGCTTATCAAAGCTATTTGGAAGTAGAGAAACTTGGCACCAAGACGGAGGATGTTATCTATAATCTAGCCTTGTTGGCTAGTCAAGCTGGGAAAACTGAGGAGGCTATTGCCTATTACAGTACGTTAGTAAAAGGAACCAATGCCGATGCTGCCAAATACTTGGAATTAGCGGAATTGTATAGAGGCAAAAAGGATATGCAGCAGTATCTGTCCACCTTGGAAAATGCAAGAACCAAATTTCCTAAAAACAAACAAATTCTGTTTCAACTGATCGAGGTATATACTGTCAATAAGAGGTCTGCTGCAATCACGCCTATTATTGACGAAGCTATTGCCTATGAACCGGCGAATATTGATCTAATCTATTTAGCTGGATACGCGAATGAAAATGAGGGTAATATCGATCGGGCTAAAGCGTATTATCAAAAAGTTATCGAATTGGATAATAACAATTACAATGCTAATCTGGCTTTGGGATTGATTTTCTTAAACGATTTTTTGAAAAACACGAATAACTTGGAGGATCAATACAATGCACAAAGTTATTTGCTCAAAGCAAATGAAATTAAACCTTATGACATGGGTGCACTCAAAGGATTAGCGATGTATTATAAAGCGGCTGGTGATGAAAGCCAACTGGATCGGGTGAATTTATTATTGAATCAACTATCAAATAATTAGTATATGAATATTAGAAGTATTGCATTATTTTCTGCCTTTTTGATGATTGGCAGTGTATCTTTTGGACAAAGTAGTAATCTCAAAAAAACGGCAAAAAATATTCAACAGTATGACGAGTTGCGTGTTGCGGGCACAGCGCAGTTGGGCAAGGCCTATATTGAAGGAGCAAAGGAGGCCATCGATGCAGCTGCCATACATGAAAAAACCAAGGATTTGGCCGAGACCTGGATGTATTATGCATTAGTATACAGCAACCTGGCTTCCGCGGAGAAAAACCAAGGATATGCGGAGAAAGCTAAAGAAGGGATTGATAAGGCCAAAGCTTTAGATAAGGATGGGAAAAATAAGCAGAATATCGACGTAGCCGAGCAATTGTTAGGCAGCTATAACTTTAACCAGGGTGTCGCAAATTGGGAAAAGCAAGATTATAAGGGAGCTTTTAATGCTTTTAATACCGCTTTGGAATATATGCCTGGCGATACAACGCTTATCTATTATTCGGGTCTCGCTGCCATTCAAAATCAAGATTACAAAAATGGTATTGAAAAGTATAAACAGCTTATTGATAGAACGGATTTCAGCTCTCATAAGATTGTCATGATCGATTTACCAAAGTTGTATCTTTCCCTAAAGGATACTGCATCGGCGATAGAATATGCTGCGAAAGCTGTTGAAGCTTACCCGGAAGATAAAGGAGCTGCGGTACAAAATATTGAATTAAACTTAATTGTTGGTAATAATGAGGAGGTTCTATCCAATATTCAGTCACAAATAGCCAAGGATTCAGGTAACAAAAACCTGTATTATTACCTCGGTATCGCTGAATCAGCTAATAATAATCCGAGTAATGCCCTTGCCGCGTATAAGAAGGCTATTGAACTTGATCCGAATTATGCGGATGCAAACTTAAATGCTGGGGTCGTGTTAATGAACATGGTACGGGATGACCTTAACGAACTGAATAGCGCTAATTTCAGCGGTGCTACTCAATCGGCTAAGCTAAAGGAATTGAAAGATAAATTAAAGCCTGTAGAGGATTTCTTTACAAAAGTTACGGAGGTTGAACCAACTAATGCGAGTGCATTACGTGGTTTAAAACAATATTATGACTTTGTAGAAAATGATACGAAATCGAAAGAAGTAGCGCAAAGGCTTGAAGACTTGCAAAAATAACAACAGCATATTTTAATAAAAAAGGGAACAACCGTAAAATGTTGTTCCCTTTTTTATTAACTAAGAATTAGTTCCGCCCTGTTCTACCAATAGATAGTATACAATGCTGTAACGATAATAACTACGATAGCAGATCCTATAACAAAAGCAGGATGTGCTTTGAACATCTTTGGATCAACTTCCAGTCCATTAGGTACAATCCCCTTAGCATTGTCGATCTTACTGATGATGATCATACCAAGGACACAGAACAAGAATACCATGGACATCCGATCGATAAATGGTATTTCATAAACACCTTCGGCATTTAGTATAGCAAAATTGATGTGTGATAAAAATTCCAAATTCATCAATTGGGGTGAAAACTTCAACAACACGGAGAAAATGAATCCCCCAACTGTAGCGAAAAGGGCCGCGTTGGATGTTGTTTTCTTCCAGAAAAAACCTAATAAAAACATGGCAAATATACCCGGCGAAACAAAACCTGTATACTCTTGAATATACTGGAATCCTTGTTTACCCTCTCCCATCAAGGCATCTCCCACAACGAGCGCTAATAGCGTACCTATAAGGAGTGAAACCACGACAGTTATTTTACCAACATTGACCAACCTAGTTTCACTGGCCTCCTTGTTAAAAGCTTTTTTGTAAATATCCAATGTAAAGATTGTCGCTATACTATTGGCCTTACCCGCTAAAGATGCTACGATAGCTGCGGTCAACGCTGCAAATGAAAGTCCTTTTAAACCTGTAGGCAATAAGGTGAGCAAAGCTGGATATGCTTTATTTGGATCTTGAACACCAGAACTTGCCAACATGGCATCCACACCGATAACACCGATATCATTCTTGATGATATAATAAACAGCTATACCGGGCACAACAACAATTAAAGGCATCAATAATTTTAAGAATGCAGCAAATAGAAGTCCGTTTCTTGCGGTTGGTAAGGATGCTCCCAATGCTCGTTGAGTGATGTATTGGTTACAACCCCAGTAGCTCAAGTTAGCTATCCAAAGTCCACCTACCAACACACTTAGACCTGGCAAATCAATATAGTTTTCATTGTCCGGTTTAAATATCATATCGAAATGCTCAGAGGCGCCTTTCTGCAGGTTGTCAAAACCTGTTAGAATACCCGCGCCATCACCGATAATATCCAATGCAATATAGGTAGCGACAAGCCCTCCTATAATCAATACCAACACTTGGATCACATCCGTATAACCGATGACTTTCATGCCACCTAAGGTGATAAAAATAGCAAAAACAGCTGTTAAAATGATACACGCACCAATGCTGATACCTGAAATCCCACTAATGGCCACGGCGCCTAAATAGAGAATAGACATCAAGTTAACCACAATATACAACATCAACCAAAATATAGCCATGATCATAGCTACAGTTCCGTTGTACCGCTGATGTAAAAATTGTGGCATCGTAAATATCTTATTCTTGAGATACACGGGCATAAAAAATATAGCCACGATAATCAAGGTAATGGCTGCCATCCATTCGTAAGCCGCAATGGCAAGTCCCATTTTGTACCCCGAACCACTCATGCCAATAAATTGTTCGGCAGAAATGTTCGAAGCAATAAGAGAAGCTCCGATAGCCCACCAAGTCAACGAACCTTCGGCTAAAAAATAATCTTTCGAATCGACCTGTGCAGATTTTTTTCGATAATAGATGTACAAACCATAAGCCACAACGATTATGAAGTACAACCCGAAAACGATAAAGTCTTTTGTGCTTAAATAATTACTCATAAAGTTAACGATAAGTTTATAACTAGGCGTAAAAGTAAGAAAACAGAATCAAATAATTGTCACATTTACAGTTATTTTTTTGAAAAAAGTTTGACAACAAAAATATCGATCATAACTACCTGATTATCATAATAATTCCTATTCATTGCATCGTGTAATTTGTGATGATTAAATGCTTCGCTCGTCTATTATTACGTCCCCTGACATTATATAAATATGTTTTATCAAAGTCAATAAAGTTAGCATTTATTTCTTCATATAGGTCGCGGATAAACGAAGTTTCCTTGATGACCAGCATCCATTTAGCAGATTGTCGATGTAGGCAATCGCGAAGTCTAACTTGGTCTTGACGGGTGAAGGCATGCTGATCATATTCTGAAAATTCAGAATCATAGGGTGGGTCTAAAAATATAAAGTCCTTCGTGCTGGGCTTGACTATGTCTAAAAAGCCTTCGAAATCCATATTAAAAATCCGACAGTGCTCAAAAACACATTTGACCTCATCCGAAAATAATGCGTTTGCTTTTGTCCTCAGGTTCTTTTTGTTGTAGGCGATACCACCATAGGGAATATTAAATTTGCCCTGTGCATTGAAACGAAACATCGAAGCGTAGCAGAACTCCCGAACGAAATACCACACTGTCGTATAGGCGTCGGCTGTAAGATGAGTATTTTCCCCTTCATTCATCAAATACCTCATGTAGCAATAAAATCCGCTACGTATGGCAGTCTCTACATGATCTTTTAACCTATCTTCAGTAAAACGTTCTTTTTTCCTAGCTTCTAAATGCTTGATCCGTTTAAATTTATCTTTAACACTCTTGCACAAATAAATAGGGAGAACTTTCTTATCAATCGCTAAGAAGGAGTAGATGTCCGCAAAGGTGTCAACATCAACGCTCAGAAAGTATTCGTCGATATAGGCAAATAGTCTAGCTTGATCCAAGTCGCCGGCAAGGAAATCGCGGAACCTGTCCATGACATAGGTACAAAAAGGACGATGAAATAAGTTTAAGGCTTCCCACGAGTCAACAAGATCAAATATTTCTTTTTTAAAAGAAGTCCTCCCTAATGATTTGTAAAACGTAGTTAAATCTTTACTCTTATCGTTGATAGCGCTACCTTTAATGGGTAGTAATGCAAAAAACACGCCTCCACCTCCAAAAAATGGTTCGAAATACCGATCAAATGCTGGTATATACGGTGCAAATTCGGAAAACTCTTCAAACTTCCCTCCTGCCCATTTGACCAATGGCCTTACGGCTTTACCTGCTGCTTTTGTCCCCATGGATGATAAAAAGCGCTGCTTTTTATTTATTCTCCACTTTCCTTTGCTGCCAAATACCGTTCGGCCTCTAGCGCTGCCATACATCCTGTTCCAGCAGCAGTGACAGCTTGTCGATAAATATTATCCTGAACATCACCACAGGCAAATACCCCCGGGATATTCGTAGCGGTGGCATTTGGTTTGGTGATTAGATAGCCTGTCTCGTCCATATCCAATATTCCTTTAAACAACGTTGTATTGGGTGTATGCCCGATGGCCACAAAAAATCCGGTCACATCCAAGACTTTTTCTTCTTGTGTCTGGTTATTCTTTACCCGAACTCCGGTAACTACCTGTCCGTCACCTACAATTTCTTCCGCCTCGGTATTGTAGTAAATTTCAATATTAGGCGTGTTCAATACACGATGAACCATGGCCTTGGATGCTCTGAATTCATCACGACGTACCAACATATGTACCTTATTACACAATTTCGCTAAGTAAGTAGCTTCTTCCGCCGCAGTATCACCGGCACCGACAATCGCTACATCCTGACCTTTAAAGAAAAAGCCATCGCAAACCGCACAAGCAGAGACGCCGAAACCATTATATTTTTCTTCTGACTCCAAACCCAACCATTTTGCCGTAGCACCTGTAGCGATAATCACCGTATCAGCCGTGACAGTTTTGATATTGTCTATTTCTACGGTATGTATACCGCCTTCTTTCGAAAAATTCACTTTGGTTGCATAACCAAACCGGACTTCAGTGCCAAACCGTTCGGCCTGAGCCCGTAGGTCTTCCATCATCACGGGACCAGTAATTCCCTTTGGATATCCGGGAAAGTTATCTACTTCTGTAGTCTGTGTAAGCTGTCCTCCTGGTACCATTCCTGTATAGACGACAGGTTTTAAGTCTGCTCTAGAAGCATAGATGGCTGCTGTATATCCAGCTGGTCCTGAACCTATAATTAAACATTGTAAGTGTTCTACTTCTTGTTCTGAATTCATATCGTAAGCGTAACGTGATTTATTTGCCGAATTTAGTTTGTAAATCTTTCAACATATCCACTGTGACTGGTTCAGCAGATTGCTTTTGATCGGGTTTGGGTTCCTTCTTTTTCGTTCGGAATTCATTCCACAATCTTTCCAATACCTTTTTCGTATACAAAGGAAAGTCTCCATTCTGCATCCAAGCATAGTAGCTGGGCTCTTTCTCAAATACCTCAAAAATACTTCGTCCCTTGTGCTTTCCAAAATTAATTACCACCTCGTTTTCCATATTATACACCAGTCTTCCTGCAAAATCGACCGGCTTGGATAGATTGGTAAAATCATGCAATGCTTTTACATCATTTACCACCGGATAAGACACCTTTCCGTGTTTATCTTCGTAAGGCATTCCATTGTATTTTATTAATTGAGCTTGGAGTACTTCATATGTTGCACGTACATCTGCTTCTGCTTGATGGGCATTATCTAAGCTTTTATCGCAATAAAAACGATAAGCAGCTTTTAATGTACGTTGTTCCATCTGATGGAAGATATTCTGTACATCAATAAATGATCTCCCCTCTAATGAAAAATCGACCCCTGCTTGTAGAAACTCTTCCATAAGCATCGGCACATCAAATTTGTTGGAATTATATCCTGCCAGATCCGAATCGTTCAAAAAAACAGCGATCTCCTGTGCCAGCTCTTTGAATAAGGGCGCATCTTTAATATCCTCGTCATATATTCCATGGAACATAGAAGACTCTACAGGAATGGGCTTGCCCGGATTAACCCGTTTATTATAGATATGCTCTGAGCCATCGGGCATCACTTTCAAAATGGCGATTTCTACAATTTTATCTGTAGCGATATTCACGCCGGTTGTTTCCAGATCAAAAAAAGCCAACGGTCTTCTAAGTTGTAACTCCATAGGGGAATAATTAACACATATTTTGTCGCTAAAATACGAATAAGCTTTTGCAACACCATGAAAAGAAGGTAAAATCTAAATCAAATTATTCTATACCGCTTACACCGCCTGAAACAACGAGTTTCATGGCGTCCGTTGCCGACATGTGAAGCTTTGAAACACGTGATGATTTCACCACAACAACCTGCCCAGCAAAGGAATATGAATAAGGAAAGTAAACAATTACTTCATCTGCTAACCCAATCTTCTGTAAGTCTCTTTGTGTAAGGAATCCTATCTTCTTTAAACCTGTCTCATTTACTTCAACAAGCACCGGCTCATTGAATTTCTTCGCATCGCCCACAAAAGCCTCGGTAAAGTCCTTAATGGAAGAATATAGGGTGCTGAATAAGGGGATCTTATTAATGGTTCGGCTGAGCCAGTTCTTGATTGGCGCGGTGACCAACGTTGTGAAAACAACTCCGACAATAATCAAAATCGTCAGCACGGTGAGGATTCCAATTCCGGGAATGTACAATGGATGGCCTTGCTCATCCTCAAGAAAGTGCTGGGTAATATTCAATGCATTATCCAGCGAGGCAACAATCCAAATGATTAAAAAGATAGCCCCTGCGACCGGCACAACAACCAGTGTTCCCTTAATTAGATAATATAATATCTTGTGAAAAATTTTCCTTATCATATCATTCGTAATAATATACTCTTTTTACGCGGGATGAGATTCCCGCTAATATTTCATAGGGTATCGTACCCATCTCTCTTGCTGCCTGCATGATATCTGGAAACACAACAACCTCCTCACCCTCTGTAGCCTCTATATCGGTAATATCCAACATGCACATGTCCATACAAATATTGCCTATCGTAGAAACGATATGACCATTGATAGCCATTTTTCCAACCCCATTCCCCAACCGTCTGTCATAACCATCGGCATAGCCAATCTTTACCGTCGCAATTTTGCTATCTCGATATAGCATTCCTTTTCGATCATATCCCACGGTGTCTCCGTATGGAAGTGCTTTGATTTGCGTTATGGTCGTCTTCAAGACACCCACTTCCTGTAAATTCAAATCCTTGGGAGACATATCTATGCCGTATAAACCTATCCCCAGTCTCACCATGTCCATATGGTCTTCGCTACGATGAACAATAGCATTGCTGTTACAAATATGTTTGATCATCTGATAATTCAATCTTTTCTCCATCTGATCAGCGGCTCGTCGAAACATATCCACTTGACCATCGGTGAAATCATCAAATGCTGCATTTCCAGCTCCTGCAAAGTGGGAAAATACCGATCTTACCTTAACTTTGCATGTATTTTCCAAGATACACAATAAGTCATCCATCTCGTCGGACATAAATCCCAACCGATGCATACCTGTATCCAACTTGATATGAATGGGATATTGATCGATATCCTTATCGTTCAAAAAATCGATAAAAGCGCGCAGAATCCGAAGTGAATAAATTTCGGGCTCTAAGTTATAGGTCAATAGATCATCAAAAGTTTCCGCATGAGGACTCAATACCATAATCGGCAATTGAATGCCTCCTTGCCGTAGTTCAACGCCCTCGTCGACAAAAGCGACGGTAAGGTAGTCCACCTTGGTGAACTGCAAGATATTCGCAATTTCAAAACTACCACTGCCATAAGAGAATGCTTTGACCATGGCCATCAACTTGACTCCCGGTGCCAACTTGGATTGATACTGGGATAAATTGTGTTCGATAGCTTTCAAGTTAATCTCTAGTACCGTATCATGTGATTTCTGCACAAGAAGCTGACTCAGTCTTTCCAATTCGAATTTCCTCGCGCCTTTTATCAGTACGGTTTCATCCTTAAAATCAACGGTATGAAGCGATGAAAGAAGATCGCCTGTATTCCGAAAGGTAAAGATATCGGCATTAGAACTAAGGTTGTCAGCAATTTCAGAAATACTTTCACCAATCAATACTATTTTCCGAAAGGACATGGCTTCAAGAAGACTGATAAGTTTAACTTTGAACTTATCATTCCATATCGCTCCAATAAAATCAGTAATCACAAGCGACCTCGCCTCATGTTGGTTTTGCTGCTGCATAAAATCCAAAGCTATCTTCAGCGACGCGAGATCATTGGAATAACTATCATCAATAATACTGCAATTATTTTTTCCCTTTTTGAGCTTTAACCTCATCTCTAACGGTTGTAAGCCCTTTATCCGATGTTGAATGACAGGCATCTCGTACCCCAAAGCCAACAAAGTGGCTATACAGGTCAAGATATTCTCTACAGACGCCTTATCTTGAAAAGGTATGTCTAAGGTGAAAGAAACCTGATCTACAACAATTTTTATAGCCGTTCCCTGAGGTTGATGTTCGATAGACTCCACACGTACTTTAACATCTTGCTCATTTCCCCAAAGAAAACAACGAGAATCGCGAAAATCTACAGGAACGACTTCCGAAGGCGCAATAATCGTGCTGGAGTTCTCAAACAGGTTCCATTTCTCTTCGAACTTTTGTTCCTTTGAGGTAAACCCATCTGCATGGGCTGTCCCGATTGACGTGAAAACACCAATATCCGGTTGTATCATTTTCTCCAGGTGTTTCATTTCATCAACTCGGCTTATTCCTGCTTCAATGAGTGCGATTTGATGATCTTCCTGTATCTCCCACAGTGACAACGCTACACCAAGCTGCGAATTGTAGCTTTTGGGACTTTTATAACATCTTAGGTCTACTGAAAGGAGTTGGTAAAGCCATTCTTTTACAATGGTTTTACCATTACTTCCTGTGATACCAATAACCGGAATAGGAAAACGTTTACGGTGAAAGGCAGCCAATTGCTGTAGGCTTTGCAGCGTGTCCTCCACCCATACAAAATTAGCTTCACTATAGTTATCAACACGAATGTCCAGGTCCGATATCACAAAATTGCGAACACCCTTATGATATGCATCATTGATAAAAGTGTGTCCATCACGTAAATTCTTGAGTGCAAAGAATAAACTGAACTCCCCCTGCCGAATTTTACGCGAATCATATTCCAGTCTTTGAACTTCTAATCTAGGGTTAGAAATAGAAACTTTAACGGCCGTAATTGCTTCAAGAATGGAACCTATCGTGTACATAGCGTAATTACCAACAAATGTCATCAATATTTTTAATAAGTGCATGTTTTTTTGAACTTTTGTATCAAATGGATGACCGAAGCGAAAATAGAAAAATATATACCCCTAAACAGGCTAAGCTCAAAGCCGAGAACTACTGTGCATACCAAGAGCGATCACAACAAGAAGTTCGTGATAAACTCTATCTATGGGGACTACATCATGATGAAGTCGAAGAGGTTATAGCCGAGCTCATCAGTGACAATTTCTTAAATGAAGAAAGGTTTGCTGTTGCTTATGCCCAAGGAAAGCTCCGCATGAAAGGTTGGGGTAAAATAAAAATAAAACACCATCTCAAAAGTAAGAAAGTATCTGATCCCCTGATAAAAATTGCTTTAAATAAGATCGATACACAGGAATATATCAATATATTCGAGGACATCATCTTAAAAAAATCCGGAAAAGAGTTGTCAAAACTATCTGCTCTTGAAAAACAAAAACTCATCCGCCACTTGCAAAGTAAGGGCTTTGAGAACGAGCTTATCTTCAAACGTGTACTTAAATTTTAATGGTTATCTTTGCGCCGAGTTTCGACGAAAGTAAAAGCTAGGAGGTCGGAGCGATGGAAATATACTATGAGAATGATCACTTCTACAAAGGCATCACTGCCAGCAAACGCAACAGTCTATACTATTTTATTTGCAATCAGCTTTTCACATTTACTAAATGACCTCATTCAATCAATCATTCCATCGGTATACCCGATGCTCAAGGATAATTTTAAACTAAGCTTTTCACAGGTCGGGCTAATTACCATGACATCACAGCTCTCTGCCTCCGTATTACAACCTTTCGTTGGTCTCTATACGGATAAGCACCCCCATTCCAAGTCTTTAGCTTTAGCCATGTTATTTACGCTCCTCGGATTGATATGTATTTCTTTTGCTCCAACCTTCCCGATATTACTTGCATCGGTCGCTTTAATGGGGGTCGGTTCGGCCATCTTCCATCCGGAAGCTTCACGTATTGCCCATCTTGCCTCAGGTGGAAAAAAGGGAATGGCACAGTCGGTTTTTCAGGTTGGGGGAAATGCAGGCACTTCTATAGGTCCGCTATTAGCAGCTTTAATTATCATTCCGCATGGCCAAGCAAATATCCGTTGGTTCGGTATTGTAGCATTAGCAGGCATTATTATATTGACAATCATCGGGAAATGGTATCGAGCCAACTGGGACAAAAAAGAAGTTCGGGTAGCTCAAACGGTCGTGGGCAGTAATAGCCAAACGTTAACTAAGAAAAAAATCATCTTTTCAATGGCCATCTTATTGATGTTAATTTTTTCTAAATACATTTACATGGCCTCTATGACCAACTATTTTACCTTTTATTTATTAGATAAATTTGGCGTTTCTATCCAACAATCTCAACTGTTTTTGTTTGCCTTTTTAGGTGCGGTAGCTGCAGGAACGATTATAGGTGGACCATTGGGTGACAAATATGGTAGAAAACTGATTATTTGGGTGTCCATATTGGGAGCAGCACCGTTCACCTTATTGTTACCTTTTATGAATTTAGCAGGAACCGTTATTCTAGCTGTTGCAATTGGCGTGATTATCTCCTCTGCCTTTTCAGCCATTTTAGTTTATGCCACAGAACTTATACCTGGCAAAGTAGGTATGATATCGGGCTTGTTTTTCGGTTTTGCTTTTGGAATAGCGGGTATCGGCTCCGCTGTGCTCGGAGAGCTAGCTGACCAGACAAGTATAGCATATGTATTTTCCGTATGTGCCTTTCTTCCCCTTATTGGTATCATTACCATCTTCCTACCCAATATCGAACCCACAAGAAAGGCTATAAATCAACAAAATAATGAAGCGATATAACCACTTGCTATTTGATCTCGATGGAACATTGGCAGATCCTTCTGAAGGAATCACCAAGTCTATCGCTTATGCGCTTGACCACTTAGGGATATCCTCCCCCAGCCTGACAGCTCTTCAATCCTGGATAGGTCCACCGATTAAGCAATCCCTTATGGATCTATACAATCTTGATGAAGTGGCCGCTGACCGCGGTGTCGCCAAATACAGGGAAAGGTTTACCGATATTGGCATATATGAGAATAAGCTCTTCGAAGGGATACCTGAGCTGTTGGAGGCAGCAAAGGCCCAAGACTATAACATTTATCTAGCCACTTCCAAGCCTACTGTATTTGCAGAGCGTATACTTCGATATTTTAAAATCGATCCCTATTTTAATTTCGTGGGTGGAAGCGGACTCGATGATTCCAGGCCGACTAAAGCACATGTTATCGAACATGTAATGGATCAAACTGATATAAGCGCTGATACAGCCTTAATGATTGGAGATCGAAAATATGATATCATTGGCGGACAAACATTTCAAATAGACACCGTCGGTGTCCTCTATGGATTCGGAGATAGAACCGAATTGGAAAAGGCTGGTGCCACCTATATCGTAGATAATATACACGAGTTAGGTGATTTTCTGACAAAACGTAAACGGGGCTACCACATCCAATAAGGCTCGAATCCACCGTCATATTTCGATACCGTATTCATAGCGTCTACATATCGATCGGACAATGTTTCATACGACCGATATTCGGATCGTGTAGAAACTTCTTCACCTTTATTGGTTTCAAAAATTCGAATAAGGACTATAACAACAAACGCACACAATACCGATACAAACAAAACATACATGGACACTTTTTCTTTGTGTACACGTCTGTTTGCTGGTTTTGGCGAGAATGGAAGTCTAAACATCGTACATGCTGTATTTTACATAACATGTCTCACTTACATCGTTATTCTCACATTAAAAAGACGTGAGCTAATTCCCTTTACTTGCATCAGAAGCCCGACCAAAGGCAAAAGCACAGAGCAAAAGGAACGCCCACGTTTACTGTAGGCATTCCCACTTTTCCTCTCCCGTGCTTTTTTGAAAAATTGGCCGTATTCCTGATGCGGGGATCGTTGAAGCGAAACGCTAAGATTTTATATTCAAATTCTTTTAACTCAAATCATTGTGTTTTAATTCGTTGTAAATTTATATAATTATAACTCGTCCACCAACTTAAGTTTACAAATACTTTACCCGATATTATCCTATGTAGGCATAGGTAATTCCGTCTCCTCCACGATCTGCATGCTCATCCTCAAAGCGACTAACATGGTTGTACTTACGTAAATAGTCCCGTATGAATCTCCGGAGAATGCCATCTCCTTTGCCATGTATAATTTTTAAGGACGGATAACCGATCATCACGGCACGATCCAATACCAGTTCTATCTTCTGCAATGCATCTTCGGTACGCATACCTCGCACATCGATTTCGGGATGAAAATCCGCTATAGATTCGGAGTTCAACGTCGTTTGACGCTTGATAGCTTTAGATTTTTGTTTGCTTTTTAACTTGGTTACCCTATTACTTTTAACAACGGTACGAAGGCTACCTAAAGCAATAATTAAACTGCTATTTCGGGTGATTTCCAATATTTCCCCCTCCGAACCGGTATCATCTAACCGAACCCAATCTCCTACCTCAAACGCTGTATTTGGAGTAGGTACCTTTTGGGGGGTAGACTTTTTCAAGGCCTCCGTATGTTGATCCAATGAAAGATTTAACTTGCCGCGAATCGATTTTGTCTTTTCTTTATCGGCCTTTACTGTTTTTATATCGGCAATCGTATTTTCTATAAGCTTATTGGCATCCTGTAAGATGTGTTTTGCTTCTTCCTTAGCCTTACGCAGGATGTCCTTCTTATTTTCTTCCAGATTTGCTTTTAATACTTCATAATCTGCCTTCAATTCCTCCAGTTCCTTTTCTTTCTTACGAGCCGCTACCTTGGTGTGATAGATATCCTTTTTATCACGTTCAAGATCGACCAAGAGACTGTCTACTCTATTCTGCTGCTTGCCAATTTTAATCTTTGCCAAATCCAGTATATCTCTCGGTAATCCTATTTTTTGGGCTATTTCAAAAGCATAGGAACTGCCTGGTTTACCCATCTGCAGGATATACAACGGCTTCATCTGTTGATTGTCAAATAACATAGACGCATTTAGAACGCCTGCTGTATTATTTGCAAAAAGCTTAAGATTCGAATAATGCGTGGTGACCACTCCCCTTACCTTCTTTTCGTTCAATTTCTCTAATATAGCTTCGGCAATAGGTCCACCAAATTGGGGATCTGTTCCGGTCCCAAACTCATCAATCAAGACCAGTGTGCTTGCATGGGCAAACATAGAAAAGTGCTTCATTTTCGAAAGGTGTGCACTGTAGGTACTTAGGTCACTCTCGATAGACTGATCATCACCAATATCCGCATATATCTGCTTAAAAACCCCTACCGACGAACTTTCATCTGCCGGTACCAACAACCCTGATTGTACCATCAATTGGAACAATCCTACTGTCTTCATACATACGGACTTCCCGCCAGCATTCGGCCCCGAAACAAGGATAATCCTGTCGGTTTGGTCGATCTTGATATTTAGAGGAACCACCGTATGCCTGCTATCCTGTTTACTCGCTAAATACAACAGGGGATGGCGGGCATTGATCAAATTCAATGTCGCTTCCGATGCCAAAATAGGCATTACGGCATCTATATCAATTGCAAAAAGTGCTTTGGCACGGACAAAATCCATTTTTGTAATAAGGCCATGATAAGAAAGCAACAACGGAACATACGGACGCAATTCATCAGTAAGTTGCACCAAGAGACGAATGATCTCCCGTTTTCTCTCGAATTCCAGATCCCGCACTTTGTTGTTCAGATGGAAGACTTCTTCTGGTTCAATAAAGGCAGTCTGACCCGTTGCCGATTCATCATGTATAAGCCCCTTTACCTTGCGTTTATTCTCAGCTAATACCGGGATACATAATCTTCCCTCACGAATAGTAATGCCTCCGTCTGCTGTCCATCCACTTGCTTGGGCTTGTTTAAACACCGTGTCCAACCGTTTGCGGGCTTCTTGCTCACTTTTACGTATCTGCAAATTAAGATCGAGCAATAAACGGGAGGCATTTTCCTTCATCTTACCACGATCGTCTAGAATTGCCTCGATATTTCGAATAAGTGATTTCTCGATTGGCAGATGCTCAAACAACAACTCAAGGTACGGGTATTGTCCTTCCCTTTCGTTGAAATATCGAATAATGGAGTAGACTGTGCGTAACGATAGTAATAGACGAAAAAACTCATCTTCCGACAAAAATGTCCCCTCTACCCTAGCCTTCTCAGCCAAAGGTCGAATGGCATAAATGTGATCCACAGGTAAAGGCACATCGTGCTGCAGCAAATTTTTAAACTCTTGTGTCTGACGTAAGAATCTATCAATTTGATCATACTTTACTTGAGGTTGGATTTTTTCAACCATCTGCTTGCCACTTTCACTAAGACACTTCTCTTTAATGAGATTTTTAATCTCCAAAAACCCCAGCTTATCTATCGCATTTTCAGGATATACCACTACTTTAACTTTTGCTTGACTTTATTTGAAGACATCTATTATATGCTCCTGGTATTTATACTCTTTTAGCGTCGTGTCACGTATAACCATATCCCGAAATGGAGGAATCACGACCATAGTAGGTACCACCACCTCTGTAGAATCCCGCTCAACATCTACGCCGTCTTCTTCTTCGAGTATGGCCTCTTCCGCTTCAGGATCAATAGGTACTGGTTTAGTGAACACGTGTCTATTGATTTGGAGCGACGCTATACGTTGAAAAAAAGCACTGTTATTTGCCTCAAACGCATAGCTTGTAGTGTCCAGATGCACATTTAGGATAAGGTCCTTCATTTCCGCAGCCCATTGTTCCAACTGATTTACCCTATTTATACTATCTCGTACCCGTGCATTTTCGATCGAATCTACCCTTATCGCCTTTTTCTCATACTGTGTTAATATGTCTTTCACCGTACTATTGAGCTTTTCTGTTTCAACAGGATTGCCATAATAGTAATCTAGATTAGCTGTAAAACCCGCCGAATCAAGATCAAATCGATCAAAAAGACTTTGATACAGTACCGGCATCACTTTGCGCCCACTATCTATCGGAAGCGTATTCAGGTAACTATCCAATATATACACCTCTGTCATCAGATCGGACATTTTCTTGTCCGAGAGGATGCCTTTCGGTTTTTGCTTAGAACACGATACCGCTAAAAAAAACAAAGATATTAGGACAAAGAATAAGCGTTTCATTTTGTAATTTTGTACAAATTTACTAAATGCGCTTGTATTCGACACTGTCCAAGTGCATTCTCGAGAAATTTATTATTATAGCTAATGAGTATTACAATAAACATACAAGAATTACAACAAGAGTTAAAGCCCGTCGGTGTAGAATTAGTTGCCGTTTCTAAGACAAAATCCGTAGAAGAAATTCAAGAGGCTTATGATGCGGGGCAACGTGTTTTTGGGGAAAATCATGTACAGGAGTTGGTTGAAAAACAAGAAAGCCTACCTAAAGATATCGCCTGGCATATGATCGGTCATCTCCAAACCAATAAGGTTAAATATATTGCTCCTTTCGTCACCTTGATACATGGGGTGGATTCGTATAAATTATTGAAGGAAATAAACAAACATGCACTAAAGAATAACCGGGTGATCGATTGTCTATTACAAATCTTCATTGCAGAAGAAACTACTAAATTTGGTTTAGATCATGTCGAAGTCATTGAAATACTCAGCGACCCTGATTTCAAGACCTTGAAAAATATACGGATACGTGGGCTGATGGGTATCGCGACCCATACCGACAAAACAAAAGAAATCAAAGAAGAGTTCTATGAACTGAAAATGCTATTCGATGGAATTAAAGTGAGCTACTTCCGAAAGGACGCTTCTTTCGACATCTTGTCCATGGGTATGTCGGCTGACTACAAAATAGCTATTGAGCAAGGAAGCAATATGGTGAGGCTCGGTAGTACCATCTTTGGAAAGCGCGTGATCAAACATTACAATACACCATAAATGGAAGACAAAATAGGTAGAAACCTGCTGACTTTCCTATTCACAGTTTTCATGGCAAGCTGTGGACAAAATCAAAAGGATCAGCAATCACATATCGTACATACATCTTTAACAGGAGATACATTAACTTATAGCTATCAGGACTTTATAAAAACAAGTCAGTACATCATTGCGAATGAAAAGACAATAGACACGAGCTATTTTCGCATCTCCTATCCGCAGTTTTCATCCGATGCTTTTAATATGTTGATAAAACCCGCCATTTGGATCGAAGATGAAAACAGTCTGGACGAAGCTGCACAAAGTTTCATTGAGGGGTATGATGAATTTGTAGAAGATCCTTCTACCCAAGTACTAACCGCCGCCTGGTTTAAAGATATCCAAAGCAGAATTTATCTCAATACACCAAAGGTGCTGTCATTGAAGACCGAATATCACCAATATACGGGCGGAGCACACGGCAACAATGTGGCGATATGGTCAAATTATGATGTCTTGCGCGCAAAAAAGATCGAGCTATCCGATATTATTTCACAAGATAAGTATGCTGAATTAACCAAAATCGCGGAGAAAGAATTTCGGAGAATTGAAAACCTAGCCGATACAGCTTCCTTAAAAGAGGATTTTTTCTTTACAGATGGAATATTCACATTAAATGATAACTTTGGACTTACAAAGAGCAATTTGATCTTTTTTTACAACGAGTACGAAATAAAACCATATTCTGAAGGAAACACCATCATAGAACTTCCTTATGCTGATTTAGGGAATGTCTTGAATAAGCGGGGTAAAGGATATATTAAAAGCATTCAATAAATTTAGATTATTAACCGTTGATCGTATAATACATGCAAGTTTTCAAATTTGGTGGAGCTTCAGTAAAAGATGCAGAAAATATAAAAAATGCTGCTTCAATTATTTCCAAATACAAGACATCTGAATTATTGGTCGTCGTATCAGCAATCAACAAGACGACGAATGGACTTCAGGAAGTCACCGACAACTACTTCAAAGGAGAAGGAGACCCCTTCGTTGCTCTTAACCGGGTCAAAGTGGACCATTTTCGTATTCTTCAGGATCTATTCATAGATCCAAAACATCCAATTTACGACGAAATCACCAATTGTTTTGTTGAAATAGAATGGATATTGGAGGAAGAGCCCCAAGACGGTTATGACTATTTGTACGACCAAATTGTATCTGTCGGCGAATTATTGTCCTCGAAAATACTCGCAGCCTACTGCTTGCAACTAGGTCTTTCGGTCAAGTGGGTTGACTCGAGAGATTATATATCGACTGACAATACGTATCGCGAAGCTATAGTTGATTGGGAAACGACCGAGGCTAAAATACGAAGAGAGTTGCCAATTATACTTGATGACTTTATCATCATTACACAAGGCTTTATAGGCTCCACCTCGGAGAATTTCACAACAACATTAGGACGAGAAGGCTCTGACTATTCGGCTGCCATTTTTGCGGCATGCCTGAATGCTGAAAATATCACTATATGGAAAGATGTACCGGGAGTACTCAATGCCGATCCGAAATGGTTTGAAAAAACCGAACTGATTACTGAACTGTCTTATACCGATGCGATTGAACTGACCTATTATGGTGCAACAATCATTCATCCTAAGACAATCAAACCTCTGCAGAACAAGAAAATAACATTGGCCGTACGTTCTTTTCTAAACCCCGAACAACCGGGAACAATCATCCACACGACCAATCAGACCTTACCTGTACCTTCTTTTATTTTCAAGGTAAACCAGGTCTTTATTAACATACAGCCGCGTGATTTCTCGTTTATCGTGGAAGATAACCTGAGTCATATTTTCAATCTATTTCATCTGCACCGGATCAAAATCAATATGATGCACAACAGCGCTATATCCTTTTCCGTCAGTATAGATGATACTGGCGAAAATATCGATTCGCTATTAGAGGATTTGGAAAAGAGATATAAGGTAAGTATAGAAAGAGGGCTCGAACTCATCACCATACGGTATTATAATCAAGAAACTATTGACAGAGTATTGGTAAATAAGAAAATTATTCGCGAACTTAAGGACAGTTATACCTGTCAGATGTTAGTGAACAACTTGAATGAATAAATATATTCTAGATAAAGAGGTCCAAGAGTTTATTAAAGCGAACCGGGAGCTTTCTCCGAGTGTCATTGCTTTAAGGAAATCCCCTTTTTCCCTCGTGACTTCTTCTGAACTAGCTTCACAAGTTGACGGATGGCAACGCAGCGTCCGAAAATTACCGACATGGGCATTCTCCCCAAACATCTATTATCCCGACAAAATCAATCTCGAACAGTGTTCTTCCGAACATACCGCCTTGATTAAACAGACACTGATCCGATCAGGGAGTAAGGTCGTCGACATAACAGGTGGCTTTGGCGTTGACAGTTGTTACATAGCCCAGGAAGCGGAACTCGTTATTCATTGCGAACTAAATGGAAGATTGTCCGAAATTGTCAAGCACAATGCTAAGCAACTTGGCGTACATAACCTTATTTGCTTGGCTACAGATGGTATAGCCTATGTACAGGAGCAAGAAGATGATGTCTTAGATTGTATCTACGTCGATCCATCACGGAGGGTTAATCATAGTAAAGTCTTTCTATTAGAGGATTGTGAACCCAATATCGTCGGCTTGCAGGATCTCTTTTTTAAGAAGTCACGTTATGTTCTTTGCAAGTTATCACCCTTAATGGATATATCGACTGCACTGGGCAAGCTCCATCATGTCAAATATGTTTTTGTAGTCAGCGTAGATGGAGACTGCAAGGAATTGCTGTTCGTTCAGGATCGATATTTTGAGGGTGTAGCCAAAATATCTGCAATCCGATTATTTGCCGACCAAATCCAAATACATACCTTCACAAATGAAGAAGAAAAAGGGACTTTAATACGTGTTTCTGAACCGCTGTTATACCTGTATGATCCCGATGTTGCGATCACCAAATCGGGTGCATTCAAGAGCATAGCCAAACGGTTCAACTTTTTCAAGCTGCATACACATACCCACCTTTACACATCGGATATGCTGGATAAAGAGTTTCCCGGCCGGATTTTTAAAATACAGAAAACACAAAGTATACCCGCGTTTAAAAAGAATAACACCGTCACCAAAGCAAACGTAGCCACAAAAAATTTCCCGATAAAGGTGGAAGAGATCAAGAAAAGATACAAGATCAAGGATGGCGGCGAAGATTTCTTATTTTTTACAACCGATGCCTCGGGTAACCATATTGTCATACAAGCGCTAAAAATCACTTAAAGACATTTATTTTACAATAGATATGGTGTTTCATTGTACTTTTAGCTATGGATAAAATAAAGATCTCTCTTCTCGAACTCGCTACAATATGTAAGGATAGCGATGCAACAGAAGCTATAGCTCGGGCAGTTCAAGGAGCACAGCATGTAGAAAAGTTAGGTTACCATCGTATTTGGTTAGCCGAACATCATAATATGCCCCATATTGCAAGTTCAGCGACCGCTGTTCTTATTGGCCATATTGCTGGTAAGACCACAGCTATCCGCGTGGGCTCAGGTGGTGTTATGCTTCCCAATCACACACCGTTGGTCGTTGCTGAGCAATTCGGTACACTAGAAAGTATCTATCCGGGAAGAATTGATTTGGGCTTGGGGCGTGCGCCGGGGACAGATCAATTGACGGCTATGGCACTACGTCGTAATAACCTCAACACATCTTTTTATTTCAAAGATGATATCCTCGAGCTACAACAATATCTCGATGACAGTAATGTAAGCGCTAAAGTTCGGGCATTTCCGGGAGAAGGCCTTGACATCCCACTTTATATCTTAGGGTCTAGTACAGATAGTGCTTATCTGGCAGCCGAACTCGGCTTGCCCTACGCTTTTGCGGCACACTTTGCTCCCGCGATGCTGACGCAAGCAACCGAAATATATCGCACACATTTCAAGCCTTCTTCGGCGTTAAAAGAACCCTATATTATTATTTGTGTCAATATCGTAGCCGCCGATACTGTCGATGAAGCACAATTCCTATCGACAAGCCTATTCAATATGTTTGCAGGCATCCTGACCAACTTGCGGAAACCCCTCTCCCCGCCTACCGAAAAGCCGATATATCACGGTATTCCCGAGATCGAGCAGGCCGTTTATAACATGGTAAAATGTACTTTTATAGGTACGGGAAAAGAGATCCGTGAAGAGGTTTTAGCTTTCGCCAACCAACATCAGGCAAATGAAATCATGACTACAAATTATATTTTCGATGATGTAAAACGATTACAGGCTTTTGACATTATCGCGCAGGCTTTGCTATAATTACAATTGGCATTATTTATGTATGTTTAACTCCTGTTGTTACTGAAAATACAGCACGAGAAACTGAAATTTTTATTTGTATCTTTAAATGGACACTTAATTTGATCACTATGCAAAAGACACTTCTTTCTCTATTTGTTCTCTATTCGCTCAATGCTGTTGCCTGTAATAATATCAAGCAAGATGAGACAAATGGACAGCAGGATAGTACGCTCGCACCCGTAGAAAGCAATAAGCCTAACACAGATTACAAACCTGCTTTTGAGGGGCAAACACGTGTGGCTGGCGTGAAAACAAACACACCTTATTCTGCAAAGATAATTGCCCAAGGGCTAAAATCTCCATGGGGAATAGTACGATTACCGGATGGCCGGTTTCTCATTACCGAGAAAGAAGGAACAATGCGTATCGTTTCCAAGGAAGGAACGCTTTCGGAACCTATTACTGGCTTACCCGAAGTCGATAGCAGAGGTCAAGGGGGGCTTCTGGGTTTAACGCTCGATCCGCAGTTTGGCGAAAATAGCATGGTATATTGGGTTTTCTCCCAACCAGTAGATGGAGGTAACCTGACGGCTGTAGCCAAAGGAACATTGGCTACAAACGAAAAAACAATCGAAAATGTCCAGGTAATCTACCAAGCAGGGCCGGCATATGACGGCAAATTACACTATGGAGGACGCATTATATTTGACAAAAACGGGCACCTCTTTGTCAGTACCGGCGAACGGTCAGACTTAGCTACGAGACCTTTGGCCCAAGACTTAAAAGCTGGTTTGGGAAAAATCCTACGTATCACCACAGAAGGTAAACCTGTTGCGGGAAATCCATTTATCAACACCGCCGGAGCATTACCTGAAGTTTATTCCTACGGACACCGAAATGTACAGGGCCTAGCCTTTCATCCCGAGACTGACGACTTGTGGGAAACAGAATTTGGACCACGTGGCGGAGATGAGGTCAACATCGTTGCGCAGAGAAAAAACTATGGTTGGCCAACAATAACCTACGGCTTAGAGTACAGTGGAAAAGAAATAGGTAACCCGCCTATTCAACAGCAGGAAGGTCTGGAGCAACCTATTTATTATTGGGATCCTGTATTGTCCCCCAGTGGTATTACCTTTTATACAGGATCAGCAATTCCTGAATGGAAAAACAATTTATTTATTGCTGGATTAAGCAGCACACATATCGCCAGATTAGTAATCAAAGACAATAAAGTCATCGGAGAAGAAAGACTATTGGCAAAAGAAGGCCAACGTTTCCGGGATGTTATCGACGGACAAGACGGGGCATTATACAGTATTACGGATGGAGGAAGATTATATCGGATTGGAAAATAACAATCTGTATTTTGTATAACAAAAAGGGGTTCGATTTTCGAACCCCTTTTTGTTAGGATGCAAATGCTCTGTCGCCCTTTTTGTAAGGGTAGTCGCCATCATACTTTCCTGGAATTTTCACATAACGAAGTGCTTGCGTCATTCCTACTTCAGAAGTAAAAAATCCGGTAAGTGTAAGCTGCTTCATCATGGTGAAAAAGTGATTAGCCGTTTCATCCTTGATTAAATCCATTTTGTTGCTAAGCTCGAAATCACCTAAACTTTCCCCTTCTCTTGCCTTTATGGCTTCCTCTTCTTCTTTTAACTTCTTAGAGCGTTCCTTTTGAAATTCTTTAGATTCTTTATCCTGTGTATTCACAAACTGCAACTTCTCTTCGGCAGAAAGATCGACAAACTTTTTACCAAAATCTTTTTGGGCACGTTCATCAACGCCCTGAAGGCCATCAACAAAGGCTTTTTGATCCGCAGGAGAATAACAATCTCTGATCATAACCGGAATAAAGGAGCCAACATCGGCATCTTTAGCTCCCGGCGTACTGGTCTTAGGTAGAATCGCTTCTGCTATTTCGTTTAAAAAATCTACATTATTTTTTTCAAATAAAGATTCTACATTTTTTGAAGCAGGCCGTGTACAGCCTTCCAAAAATAGGTTTGCTCCAATTACCGAGCCACCTAATATCATGGCAACTCGTTGTATAGCTTCTCTTCTGTTCATTGTTCTTAAATTAAAATTTATAATTTATTTCCCAACCTGGACGATAGGTGCGTTTCACAAATTGATTGACTTCGTCAAAATTTGTCACACGCATATTGTCATTATCCCACAACAATTTTAAACTTCTTCCGGGATACTTATTATCGATACGTAAGTCCGCCCCTCTAATAGCTAAGTTTGCCATCAGCAAGGCCTCAGTCAACGGGCCGGATATTTCAAAAGGTGCCGACATCTCCATCTTACCATACCCCGCTAAGCAACCTTCTACCCATTGTGCCCAGTGTCCTGATGCACCATCAGGAACACGTGCATACTTTTGCTTGACTTCTTTATAACGTTTCGACGTCGGCAATAACCTTGGGTTTGCCGCATAAGTATCTGCTAAAATTTTTCCTTTTTTTCCGATGAGCAAAATTCCGTTTCCTCCATTGCCGAATTTTTCATCAGGCTCCAATTCATCCGGACGAGGAGGTTGAATACCACCATCCATCCAATGTACTTTCACATCACCCTTCGTCTTATCCGTTTTGGGAAACGTCAGGGTCACCGAGCTGGAAGGCGGACATGACTCCGGAAAATACCCTCGCTTGAACTCATCCACATAGACTGACCCTACGCTTGCTTGCACATCTTTTACATATTGCAAACCATAAATGCTAAAAGGAGCCTCTAGATTATGGCAGCCCATATCCCCTAACGCGCCGGTACCGTACGGCCACCACCCACGCCAGTTGAAAGGAACGAGCTTATCGATATAGTCTGTATTAGGAGCTGTCCCTAACCATTTATCCCAATCCAATGTAGAAGGAATAGTTGCCTTTTGCGTCGGCCAGGCGATGCCTTGTGGCCATACCGGTCTATCGGTCCAAGCATATACTTCAACAAGGTCTCCTATCAGACCTGCATCTACCCACTCCCGCATTTGCCGTACACCATCGCCCGATGCACCTTGATTACCCATTTGGGTAACAACTTTATATTTTTTAGCGGCATGTGTCAAGGCACGAGCTTCCCATACATCATGGGCCAGCGGTTTTTGGACATAAACATGTTTGCCCAGTTCCATAGCGGCTAAAGCTTGAATAGCATGATTATGATCGGGAGTAGAAACAGATACCGCATCGATATGCTTATGTTCCTTATCCAACATCTCTCTAAAGTCCGTGTAGAACTTCGCCTTTGGAAAATTATTGACGCTATCTTTTGCCCGCGCTTTATCGACATCACATAGATAAGCGATAGTTGCCTTGCCACTCTTGTGGAAATTGTTTACATCCGACTTACCCATGCCACCGACGCCTATCGATGCAACCTGCAACATATCGCTGGGCGCTCTATAACCAGCTCCACCCAAAACATGTCGTGGCACAATGCTAACTCCAGCTGCGATCACTGCTGCCTTCTTTATAAAATCTCTCCGTTTCTCTTTATTGTGTTCTTCCATAAGACTTCAAAGATTATAAATTGCCTTTCTTTAATTCTTCAACAGCGAAGTCAACCGCTCTTGCTGTCATAGCCATGTAAGTCAGCGACGGGTTGATACAAGCTGCAGATGCCATGCTCGCGCCATCGGTCACAAACACATTAGGTGCATCCCATACTTGGTTATGTTTGTTGAGTACCGAATTCTTCGGATCAGTACCCATACGTGCAGTTCCCATCTCATGAATACCTTGGCCGAAACCGTAGCCACTGTCGTATGTTTTGACATCCTTTACACCGATACTTTCCAACATTTCTTTCATCTCCTCCATCATATCCGGCCGCATTGCCCATTCGTTTTCTTTGATTTCCATATCCATAGCTAATACAGGCAATCCCCACTTATCTTTTTTATCCTTATCTAAGAAAATCCTATTTTCGTGATAAGGTAAGATTTCTCCAAATGCACCAAAGCTAATTCCCCAGTCGCCCGGCTCCAGCATAGCATCTTTCCAATCGCCGCCTACACTCATCTCTTCAACAGAGCCCGACCAACGTCCACGACTTGCACCGCCTTGATAACCAAAGCCACGTACATAATCCCTCTTCTTGTCATCTCCCGGAATATTCACAAAGCGAGGCACATACACCCCCCCAGGGCGACGACCAAAGATATACTTATCCTCATAACCTTCGATTCTACCACGCGCACCTAATCTAAAATGGTGATCCATCGCATTGTGCCCTAGTTCCCCACTACTACTTCCTAGTCCGCCTTCCCAAATATCCGTAGCCGAATTCATCAATACCCATGTAGAATTGAATGCCGAAGCATTTAGGAAAATAATCTTAGCATAAAATTCATACGTTTGATTGGTTTCCGCATCGATTATTTCAACTCCTGTTGCCCTTTTAGTATCCTTATCATACAGAATACGTGTAACAATGGAAAAAGGTCTTACTGTCAAATTCCCTGTTTTCACGGCTGCCGGTAGCGTAGCAGATTGTGTGCTGAAATAGGCACCGAAGTTACAGCCTAACCAACACTGGTTCTGAAACTGACAATTGATACGTCCTTCATGTGGCACTGTAATATTTGCCGTCCGGGCATTGATAATATGTCGTCTTCCTCCATATTTTTGCTTCAAACGAGCCGCATAGTCTTTTTCGACGACGTTCATCGGTATAGCTGGCATGAAATCTCCATCCGGCAGGACATCCAGACCATCACGATTTCCTTGTATTCCTGCGAATTTTTCCGCATAACTATACCATGGAGCAATATCCTTATAGCGAATAGGCCAATCCGTACCATGACCATCCTTCAGATTCGCCTCGAAATCCAGATCCGAAAAGCGATAGCTTTGTCTACCCCAAGTTAAGGAACGACCACCAACATGATAACCACGGTACCAGTCAAAACGTTTAACCTCGGTATAGGGGCTTTCTTTTTCATTCACCCAGAAGTCCAAATTTTTCTCATTCAATGGATAGTCCCTTTTTAATACAGGGTAATCCTCTATCATTTGCTTTGTTCTTCCACCTCTATGTGGGTACTCCCAAGGATCTTTATTTGCGTGATAATCTTTAATATGCTCAACATTCCTTCCTCGTTCAAGCATAATTGTTTTAAAACCCTTCTGTGTAAGCTCTTTAGCAGCCCATCCGCCACTTATTCCCGAACCTATCACAATAGCATCGTACACATTATTCTCACTCATTTTCTTAGTTTAGTTTAATATAATAGACAATTTTATTTAACACTAGACACTTTCTCATCCCTAAAAAAGAATAAGAAAATCAACATCACAACGAATGCAATACCTGCAGGGACAATCCATATATGTTGCCAAAAACCTGCGACATCTACGCTGTGGAGATCGTGGTATTTTTCGCCGATAAATCCGGCCACCCAAAATCCTATAAGTTGCCCAACACCATATGTGGCTAGAGTAATTAGCCCTTGAGCTGCACTTTTATATTTTACACCAGCTTTGCTGTCGGTATAAATCTGACCCGAAACGAAGAAAAAGTCATAACATATCCCATGTAAGGCAATTCCTAAAATTAACATGAACGATAAATCTCCTGCATCTCCGTATGCAAATAATAAATATCGTAAACACCAAGCCAACATACCGACCAAGATTGTTTTCTTAAACCCAAACCTGGTGAAGAAAATAGGCAGTAGCAAGAGAAAGAATACTTCCGACATTTGTCCTATCGTCATTTTTCCGGTTGGATCTTTCAGTCCGATTTCCGTCAGGAATGGATTAGCATTCTGATAATAAAATGCCAAGGGAATACAGATCAAAATAGATGAAATAAAGAATATCAAGAAGTTCCTATCTTTCAATAGTTTAACTGCATCTAACCCAACAATAGATGCAAAAGAAGGTTTCTCTTCCACATTCACCTTAACGGGAGGTGTCTTGGGCAATACAAAGGAAAACAATCCCAATACCAATGACGCTATCGCGGTCATCAGAAAGGTATTCCGGAGCATTCCCTGTGACGCTCCTTCGGGCGAATCCCACTTAAATAAGAAGCTGATAGAAAGTCCGGCAACGATCCAACCTATCGTACCCCAGATACGGATACTTGAAAATTGTTTTTCCGGGTTGGTCATTTGTCTAAAAGACACCGAATTGACTAATGCTAATGTCGGCATATATAAAATCATATACACTAAAACATAGGGATAGAAAATTGAAATATCCGTCGCATTGTACATTTGGAACATTAAAAATGCACCGATCAAATGCAATATACCCAAAATTCTTTCTGCATTAAAGTAACGGTCGGCAATCATTCCAATGATGAAAGGCGCAATAATGGCACCTAAAGACTGCGTAGAAAACACATTCGATATCTGCAAAGGTTCCGCCTGAAGATTCTGAATGAGGTAGGTTCCCAATGTTACGAACCAAGCTCCCCAAATGAAAAATTCGAGGAACATCATAAATGATAGTTTAAATCTGATTGAAGGTGTCATGTTTGTTTAATTTCGTAATTGATTTATAAAAAACTCTATTTTAAAAAGTTATCGACTTCCCTGTAGGCATTATACAGCGTCTCTTCACCTTCCTTTCCAGACTTAGACATGCCGTGTTCCATTCCTATTACCCCCTTGTATCCCTTATTATGCAACCATTTGAACACATTTTTATAATTTACTTCGCCAGTAGTCGGTTCTTTTCTTCCGGGATTATCTCCAACTTGGATATAGGCGATTTCACTCCAACACTGATTCATCATGTTAATCAGGTTACCTTCGTTTTTTTGCTGATGATAAGCATCATAAAGTATTTTACAAGAAGGGCTATTGACAGCTTTACAAATTTCGTATCCTTGATCGGTATAGCGCAAAAATAAGTCCGGTGTATCACTCAAAGGTTCTAGTACCATCGTGATACCATGAGGTTCAAATATTTCTGCTCCTCTTTTTAAACCTTCGATAACATTTGCCGTTTGTACGCCAATAGGTAATTTACGCTCATAATCCCCGGGAACGACGGTCACCCATTTTGCATTGACCCTTTTTGCGATCTCAACAGATTCCCTACACCCTTTCAAGAATATATCCACATGCTCCTTTTTATCTGCAGCCAATGTGTTGGCACCATTCCCCCCTTTAGGCACGACAAATACCCCCATCCGCATCCCTAATTTAGCCAGCAGTTCACCTATTTTCGTTTGCTCATCTATAGCTCTACCTGGCATTCCATTGTCTTCAATGCTACGGAAGCCTAGATCGTACATATACTTGATCTCATCTAAGAAATTTGCTCCTGCTGAAGTTTTAAACATACCTTGATGCGGAGCATAGTCCAAGTTAAAAGTCTTTTCTTGCATAGAATTCGATAATGACACATTATTAGCTGATACCATAGAACCGCCAACAAGTACTCCGGCGCTCTTAATAAAATCCGATCTCTTCATGAAGTGTAGGGTTTATTTTGATTTTTTATAAATATAATTATTAAATCTTGAAGTATACAGAACTTTTGTTTGCTCGTTTTCTACATAATACACGCACAGATCTATAGAAGGCATCTTTTCGGCAATACGCACCGCGTCGTCAGGCTTCAAAGACATGAAATAATTATCCAATGCATCCGCCAATAAGGCTGTTTTTGCGATAACTGTAACACTGATGGTATTGTTTTCTAGCGATTGGCCAGATTTAGGATCGATATGATGCGATACCATTCTATTGCCTATCTTATACTGCTTTTCACGAACACCCGAAGATGTCACAGCTCTATCCGTTATCGACAATACAGGGTAGGTATAATTAGCTTCCGAATCATTCTTTTCATCGACCATTATCTGAAAAGGCCCATCTGGTTTACGCCCTTTAACTCGAATTTCACCGCCCACTTCTACCAGATAGCTTTTCACCCCTTTGCCCGACAAATATTGGGCGAGGTAGTCGACGGTATAGCCCTGGGCGATACCATTCAAATCAATCCGAACACGGGGATCCGTCTTATACAGCCTGTTGCCTCGCATAGCTAATTTATTCATTCCTACGAATTGCATGACGCTATCTATAGCCGCCTGTGACGGAAATTTTGAAAACCCATTGGGACCGAAACCCCAAAGATCGACCAAGGGAAAGACGGTAATATCAAAATAACCCTTAGACAACTTATTGATTCTAAAACTTTCCGCAATTACCTTTTTCATATGCGGATCCATAACGATAGACAAGCCCGGTCCATTATTAAACCGATCAATCAACGAGTTTTTTCGATATAAGGACATCGATACATCGATGATATCCAACAGGCTATCTATTTCTTGTTTATTGATTTCTTTATCAAAATAATATTTTATAGCATACGTCGTACCCTGCGCATTACCTTTGATATGTCCTTCTTTTAAAGCTGGATTATCTTGGTGGGCGAACAAAATACTTTGCAATAGCAAAAATCCTATCGTGATAAGTATCTTCAAAACTAGATATAAAGCTGGGTATCAATACCAGGTTTAGCTACCGGATACAGACCGTTTTCATCCGGAAGCACATTCGGATTGGCATCCCAAGCATATGTTGCCGGTGAAAGATCAATATTCGATTGTATGGCTTCATCCCATTTGATAACTTTACCCGTATAACAAGCAATCCGTCCGATTATACCCGTAAGTGTACTATATGCTGCAAAATCAATATCTTGAAACCGATGCTCGCCTTTTGCTATGGCATCAAATAGCTCCACATGTTCCTGTGCATAGGGATTGGGGTCGCCTTTAGACTGATGTCGGTAAACCTCATTTCCTTTGCTATCCCACAAGATAGCTTGGTTCCCCGCGGATAAGTAAGCGCGGCCTTTAGTCGCTTGAAATGTCTCATCCACACGATTGTGAATCCCCTCAAAATGCCTACATCCACTATACACGACAGAACCATCATCATAGGTCAGTTCCACTGCAAAATTGTCGTAAATCTCACCATATTCTTTTCCTGTACGGTGCGCCCGAGAACCCGTACCTTGAATAGTAACAGGGTATTTCCCTTTGATCCAGTTAGCTACATCGATATTGTGTACATGCTGCTCGACGATATGATCCCCACATAACCAATTGAAATAATACCAATTTTGCACTTGATATTCCATTTCCGTTTGGTTAGGTTTCCGAGGACGAACCCATACACCCCCACTTTCCCAGTATACCTGTCCGGCAACAACATCGCCAATCGCACCATCATGGATTCGCTGTATGGCTTCCTTATAATTATTTTGGAATCTTCGTTGAAAACCTACTACTACATTCAATTTCTTTCGTCTGGCTTCTTTGGCCAGCTCCAATATTTTCCGAATTCCGGGGATATCCACAGCGACAGGCTTCTCCACAAAAGCATGCTTACCTTGCTTGACCACTTCTTCGAAATGTATAGGCCTAAATCCGGGAGGTGTCGTCAGGATCACCACATCTGCCTCACGGATAGCGTCCTTATACGCATCAAATCCTACATACTTTCTAGAGTCAGGCACATCCACCTTATCGGCATATTTCTTGACCAGATTGTTGTACGAGGTATCGATATTATCACGAAAAGCATCGGCCATCGCAACCAATTTAACTCGCTGGCCAGAGTTGAAAGCGTTTACTACCGCTCCTGTTCCTCTTCCTCCACAGCCTACAACGGCTATTTTAATGGTATCATCAATACCAGATATCATCGAGGATATTGGGTTTGAACCGGCCATAGTTACGCCAGCAACAACGGATGAGGATTTAATAAAATCTCTTCTATTTAGATTGTTCATCATAAATTAGCTATTAAAAGTCTTCTAATGGAGGTTGATTATAATAGGTTAATATTTCGGCTTCAGATGGTTGATGTAGTGGTCTGACAATACGTAGCCCTACAAAAGGAGCTTCAGGGAACCACCAGTTAGATTTAGGCACCTGTGGGTCTAATTGTTTCCATATCGGATCCGAATATGCCCGCGCTGACGAACGCAATTCCTCTGCTGGACTTTCGAATGACCCACCACGAACGCTGTGTGGATATAACTCGGTCGGAACTGCTACAGGATTGTCTGCTACTTTTCCTTCAAATTGTTTGTAGTAATCGGGCAAATATTGATCATAGGTCCACTCCGCTACATTTCCAATCATATCGTACAAGCCGAACGCATTAGGTTTCTTCTTTCCAACCTCCTGTGTTTTACTGCTGCTATTCCCAGCATACCAAGCATAGTCACCTAAATGGGAAACGTCGTCACCAAAATAATAGGATGTAGATGAACCTGCCCGACAAGCATACTCCCACTCCGCTTCGGTCGGTAAACGATAAAATACGCCCGTCCTTACATACAACCATTTACAAAACTGAATAGCATTATAATGGGTCATCGCTAGAGCCGGTTGATTTTGTTTTCCCATGCCGAAAGTCATATCCAGATAAGGCTTAGTTGGTCTGGTTACGGCATCCACTTCGGCTGACACGCCGCCTTCTATTTGTTTAGACTGCTCATAATCTTTATAAAGGAAAAGTTCAAAAAGATCCCAGGTAACTTCATAGGTACTCATCCAGAATGGGGCAATCTTCACTTGATGTTCCGGTTGCTCATCGGCATTGCCTGCTTTACTCCCCATGACGAACATACCTTCCGGTATAGCTTCCATGGAAAAGGACAACGAGGTGCCTGGAATATCCTGAGAAAACCGCTTATGCGCGTCCTGTCCAAAAGCAACCGTCCCAAGAATAATAAAACAAAGTATTAAAAAATATCTTCCCATAATATGGTTAGTGTTCAAAGTACACTCTAATAAAATCTAAAATTAGTACTTCAAAATGACAAATGCAATAACATTGTCGTTACAAAAAAGAAGAAATTAGGTAGAACCAAACATAGACGAGTTCGCAAATGAGATTGGAATTACGATGAAATGGAAAAAAGTTTGCACTTGACTAAATAATCCCCTAAATTTGCTCCTTATTAATAAAATGACGGCTTTGCTATTATTTCACATCCATTATCACCATCGCCCATGCGGCGGTATGTAATAATTATGTGTTTCTACGTGAAGCATTTTCCCAATAGTCTTAACTTTATTAATATTTATCCATAACAACTTGAATATTTTGAAAAATCTTAAAATTGCTATCCAAAAGTCGGGTAGATTAAACGAAAAATCTGTTCTCCTTCTTAAAAACTGCGGCCTTGACTTTGAAAATTATAAAAGCTCGTTAATCACCAGGGTTTCGAATTTTAACCTAGAAATATTATTCCTACGGGATGATGATATCCCTGGATACGTCGAAGAAGGCATTGCAGATTTGGGCATAGTCGGCGAAAATGTAATCGACGAAAGCCAGGTCAAGGTTAATTACCTACAACGCCTGGGTTTTGGTCGTTGCACCTTGAAACTAGCCATTCCCAAAGATTCCACAATCCAAGATATTAAGGATTTAAACGGTAAATCTATAGCCACTTCCTATCCGGTCATTCTGAAGAAGTTTCTCGATAGCTATCAAATTAACGCGGATATACAAACCATTTCAGGGTCGGTAGAAATCGCACCGGGGCTAGGCCTTAGCGATGCGATCTGTGATATTGTCTCCACTGGGGGTACTTTGAAAAGCAACGGATTGAAACCTTTTGCCGATGTAAGCAAGTCCGAAGCTATACTTATCGGTCGCAATGGTCTTGAAGAAAACGAGATCCTTTGCGAATTGATGCAACGTATACAATCCGTACTTCGTGCCAAAGAAACAAAATATGTCGTGCTAAATGTGGAGAAATCTAATTTACCTCGAATCACCGAACTATTACATGGTGTCAAAAGTCCCACAGTCGTACCTTTGGCTGAAGAAGGATGGGTAGCGGTACACACCGTTATATCCGAAGACGATTTTTGGGACAAAATAAATAAACTAAAATCTGCGGGCGCACAAGGTATTGTTGTGATGCCTATCGAAAAAATCATCGTGTAATGTTGAAATCTTTCTTGTATAAAGACCTTACGACAGCAGATCAGAATCAACTGATCCAACGGAATACAGACCCCAATAATCGTATTCAGGAATCTGTCAGTGATATCCTGGAACAAGTCAAAGCGAAGGGCGATCAGGCTTTAAGAGACCTTACTTCGAAATTTGATCAGATAGAACTGAATCAGCTTTCGCTCGACAAAGATGAAATCGAGCTTTTAGCATCTACAATCGGTCGGGAGCAGCAGAGGGCCTTGGAAATTGCTTTCCAAAATATTCATAAATTCCATAGTACTCAGCTCAAACGTGAGCGTGTTGTCGAGACTATGCCGGGAGTAAAATGCTGGCGTGAGGTAAGACCAATCGAAAAGGTGGGATTATATATTCCAGGAGGTTCGGCAGTACTTCCTTCTACCCTATTGATGTTGGGTGTTCCTGCTCGCATCGCAGGTTGTAAGGAAATAGTCGTTTGTTCACCCCCACAGAAAGATGGTAAAATCAATGGTTTTGTCGCTTATTGCCTGCTCCTGTTGAAAATTGATCGTATCTACTTGGTAGGTGGTGCACAAGCTGTGGCTGCAATGGCTTATGGAACGGAAAGCATCCCAAAAGTGGATAAAATCTTTGGACCGGGCAATCAATATGTGACCAAAGCCAAAAGTATCATACAAGGACAAACCAATGTCAGTATTGACATGCCTGCCGGACCATCTGAGGTACTTGTCATAGCGGACGAAAGTGCAAACCCAGCCTATGTCGCAGCGGATCTTCTTGCCCAAGCCGAACACGGTGTCGACAGCCAGGCGGTGTTGGTGGCTACCTCTTCTGCCATTGTGAACGCAGTCAATACCGAGCTGGAGAAACAAATAGCCTTATTACCCCGGCAAGAACTGGCACGAAAGGCTATTGAAAATTCGTATGCTATCGTCACCGAGTCGCTCCTTCAGGCACTGGAGTTCTCAAATGCCTATGCTCCTGAACATCTTATCATCGAAAGTGACGAATGGCAGTCTTTAGTCTCCAGAATAGTCAATGCAGGCTCGGTGTTTCTAGGCCACTTGACCCCGGAGAGTGCTGGTGATTATGCCTCGGGAACGAACCACACCTTACCCACATCGGGTTATGCCCGTTCATACTCGGGCGTATCTGTAGACTCCTTCGTCAAGAAGATTACCTTTCAACACATCGATGCACAAGGTTTACAGCATATCGGCACTACCGTAGAGATACTAGCCGAACTGGAAGGGCTGCAAGCCCATAAAAATGCCGTAAGCATACGAAAAGCAGAGCATTAATCTTTATTTTATCGTTTATTGAACACAAAGCATAATTTTTGTTTTGTGTATTTTTCAAATTTTCGATCAGAAGAAATAAGAGTAAGTTTTTCGGTAATAGCGTGGGAAATGATAGAATGATCAAAAATTACTTCTCTTTAAATTCCTCCGGCACCGGCCGTTCCAACAGGTATTGGTAATAAAAACGAACCCGCTCATTAAAGTCATACTTCGTTTTAGACCGGTCGAATCCATGTCTGCTACCCGGGTAAATCATCAACTCAAAAGGTACAGACCTATCCGTCAGAGCATCGACCAACTGCATGGTATTTTGAAGGTGGACATTATCGTCTAAATCGCCGTGCATAATCCGCAACCCTCCTTTATATTTATCTACATAGGTCAACACCGACCCCTGCTTATAGCCATCCGGATTATCCTGTGGGGTGTCCATCCAACGCTCGGTATAGTGTGTATCATACAATTCCCAACTGGTTACCGGTGCTCCCGCGATACCGAAATCAAAATAATCCGATCCTTTTGTCAATGCTAAACAAGTCATATAACCGCCATAACTATGACCAGTAATCAGCAATTTATTCTTCGCAACCCAAGGTTTCGCTTTCAACCATTTCGCTACGGTAATATAGTCAATCATTTCCCAATGGCCCAGATTGCGATGCATCCAAGCCACACCTTGTTTGCCAAAATGTCCCGAAGCTCGATGATCGCAGACCACATGTATGATCCCTTCATTGGCCCAATACTGATTGCTCACCCCCTTCCAGGTATTTTTAACCGTACCCGCATCCGGTCCCCCATAAATACTCATGATAACCGGATAGACTTTATGCGCATCAAAATCCGTCGGATACGTAATTAAAACAGGGAGATCAAACTTTCCATCTTCCGATGTTATCGTGATGTAGTCTGTTTTACCGATGTTATAGGAATCAAAATCAGCTGATCTGCTATCGGCTAGTTCTTTTACTATTTTACCTGTATTATCAAGAAGCGCCACCTTAGGCGGTGTATGAATATTCGAATAACTTGTGATGATGTATTTTCCATGAGGAGACACCTTTACCTGATGGGTATAGTCTCCAAAAGTTAAGCGTTTGAAATTTTTACCGGTATAATCCACCCGATATAAATCTAGGGTCGCCGAATTTTCCTTACGTGCCGTAAAATAAACGATCTTATTTTTTTCATCGATACATTGCAAAGAGACCACCTGCCACTCTCCTTCTGTTAGCGGATTTAACAATTGACCGTCCAAGGTGTATAGGTAATAATGCGCCCATCCCGTCCGGTCTGATTTCAAAATATAATGCTTATTGTCTGCCAGATAAGTAATACGTTCGTCGTGATCCAAGTTGATCCACGTCGGTTGTTTTTCGTCGTAGATTTCCCTCTTCGAGCCATCAACAGGATCAACGGCATAGAACTTTAAATTCGTTTGATCCCTATTCATCCACTGCACCATAATGGACCGACTATCAAAACTCCAATAAGGTTGGCCAAAATATTGATCGTTCGCTTCATCAAAATTAGCCCACACGACCGGAGAACCTTCCACCTTTACAAAGCCTACACGTACTTTGGGATTTTCCTGTCCAGCTTTAGGATAGCGTGTTTCTTCCAAATACCCATTCTGACCCTTCGATACATATATGGGAAACATCGGCACTTTGCTATCGTCAAAGCGCATAAAAGCCAGCTGCTTGCTATCGGGCGACCACCAAAAGGCCTTATAGTGCGTGGGTCTTCCCAATATTTCTTCATAGTAAACCCAAGAGGACCATCCGTTATAAATCACGGCTGTGCCATCGCTGGTATATTGCATTTCTCGCCCACTGTCCACATGAACACTATATAGATTACTTTCGCGCGTGAATGCCACATACCTTTGATCGGGCGATAAGGTGGGGTTTTGTTCTTCAATAGCAGGCGAGTGTGTCAATTGCTTTGTCAGCCCATCAGCCGATCGAAGATAAACATCCCCATCACGAATGAATACCTCAGTATTGTTTTCTTTTTCGGGGGTATACTTTTCTTTCTTCCCACTGCGGACATTCACTTTATAGGCTGTTTTTGCTTTGCTATCCGTTTCAAGATAATGCTCATCATCCACCCAACCGGAATATTGATGGGCAGAAGACTGGGTAAGCGACGGCGTCAATCCCCAAGCCTCATCAAACGTAAGCCGTTTTTTCTGGGCCCATGAAGGATGTACTGTCATAAACAAGACAATAGCGACTAGGTTAAAAAGCGTTTTCTTCATAAAGATCGAAGTAATTAATTTGACGAAGTTAAAAAATACATCGCACAAAAAAAGCCACTTCCGTTAAGTGGCTTCTATTATAAATATTGGAGTAGGATTTAAAACGTAAAATCGTTTTTCTCGACTAACTCTTCATTTCTTTCGTAAGTTGATTCATCTTGACTAGGCTCGTATCTTTTTTCCACAACGTCTTGGTTGGATTTGATGTATTCCACTACGTCGGTCAATCCTTCTGCAAACTTTTCAAAATCTTCTTTATATAAGAAAATCTTGTGCTTAATAAATTGCCCGTCCTCAAAACGCTTTTTACTTTCTGTGATTGTCACATAGTAATCGTTAGCTCGTGTCGCTTTTACATCAAAAAAATAAGTACGTTTTCCCGCTCTCACCTTTTTTGAAAATACCTCTTCACGCTCTTTGTTTTCAAAATCTCCCATTAGTCTAGTAAGTATTTAAGTTTAATTTTAAATGTTTTATTGCTATAAATATATAAGAATTAATTTTAAAACTCCAATTTTTTTGTAAAATTTTATAAAAGTTTTTTTATTCGTACAAAGCTGCATTATTTTCACCGACAAAAACAGGGTTTTTACCGATTTTTATGCCCTAAACACCTAAGCGATAGACATGATCACGTGCAGTTTAGGTATATTCGAATTGTAATAAAAAAGAGATGGATACAAAAGATACCGAAAACACGCCTCAACGACCTCCCAACAATTCCAAGAACACCTCGATGGTGGGACTTATCATCATCTTGTTTGGATGTTTTTTATTACTCAAGAATATCGGTCTTGGGGATTTGGTACCCTCCTGGATACTAGGGTGGCAGACCATTTTGATAGCCATCGGATTAGTAATCGGCGTCAATTCAAATTTTGAAAAGAAATCGTCCGTCATCCTGATTTGTGTCGGCACTGTCTTTTTGCTCAAAGAATGGATCGATTTCTCCGTAGGTAAATTCTTGGTGCCAATGATGGCTATAGGGGTAGGTTATTATCTGGTGAAGCGAAATAGAGGCAACAATGTTCCACCACAAGATGTTCCCCCACCCAACCCTAGCACATCGAATAGTTTTGATTGGGATAAGCGGATCCGAGAAGAAGATCCCTCGCCGTTCGAACAAACCTTCTCTTCTCCGTATGTTGAAAATTACCTGAAAATCGAAGCCATTTTAGGAAGCTCGAAAAAGATCGTGCTCACTAAAAATTTTTTAGGAGGAACGATGACCAATATATTGGGTAGTACGGAAATAAATTTATTACAGGCTGATTTCAAACAACCTGTTGTGATCGACATCTTTCAGTTGTTCGGCAGCACCAAAATCATTGTTCCACCACATTGGATCATATCCACCCAAATATCTTCGGTATTGAGCGAAAATGACGATAGACGTGTTATCATCAACCAGTCGTATGACCAGAACAAAACACTTTATATCACCGGAACATCGATTTTAGGGAATATCACGATTAAAAACAGCTAGCCGGAATTACACTATGCTTTCCACACCCTTCAAAATGAGAAACAAAAATCGGTTAATTCATACCAGCTCTTGGATTATCTGTATTTTGTATTTCTTGGCTTCTTACTTTTTTCTTTGGTGGGAATTTCGGCCGAAGCAAGTTAACCCCATTGAGCCTGCTATAGGGTCGGTTTCGATAACTCTATGTTGCTACCTTATTTTCAGCTCACTACAATTTTATCTGCCACGAAAGAATCAATACATCAAAGTCGTGGGAATATGTCTGGTGTTGACCATTATAAGTTTAGCCATTTCAACCTTCAGCTTATTGCAATTTTTCGATTTAGCATCGATCGATCACTTCATAGCACGATTGCCCTACCGCTTTGTCATCAACTTCTTGCTCCTGTTGATCGTCATGATTATCAATATTGTCTGGAACATTCAGGAAGATTACGAAGAAAACAAGATACGTAAGGAAGAAAGTGAAAAGTTAGTACGGGAAGCGGAGCTATATAACCTGCGGCAACAGTTACAACCCCATTTCTTATTCAACAGCCTGAATTCAATCATCGCTTTGATATCCGCCAAACCGGATCTTGCGCGGAAAATGACCTTTCAATTGTCCGATTTCCTACGCGGAACAATGCGAAAAGATGACAAACAGCTTATCCCTTTAGCAGACGAAATCAGACACCTGGAGCTCTATCTGGAGATCGAAAAGGTGCGGTTCGGGCATCGGCTGAATACTACATTTCGCTACGAAGAAGACCTTTTACAAGCCAAAGTGCCCGGTATGATTATCCAGCCCCTGATGGAAAACGCGATCAAACATGGATTATATAATGTCACCGGTGAAGTTCAGATAGAAACCCATATCTACATAGACCAACATGTACTGGTTATCTCCATCAGCAATCCCTACGAGCCCGATCAATTCCACAACAGCAAAGGTACAGGCTTTGGTTTAAGTAGCATACAACGGCGGTTGTTTCTACTCTATGGTCGTACCGACTTGCTCGCGGCACGCAAAGATGAAAGCAAATTTATTGTAAGTATAAAAATACCTCAACATGATCAGCGTATTGATAATTGACGATGAGCCTTTGGCTCGACTTATTCTTTCAGAATATCTTTCTGCACATCCAGATATCACTGTAATTGGCGAATGTGGTGACGGATTTGAAGGCGCCAAAGCTATCCACGAACACCAACCGGATCTCGTGTTCCTCGATATACAGATGCCAAAGCTGACCGGATTCGAGATGCTCGAAATCCTGGAAGAAGTACCTCATATCATATTCACCACGGCATTCGAAGAATTTGCGCTCAAGGCTTTTGAGAAAAGCGCGGTAGATTACTTACTCAAACCCATCAGTCAGGATCGTTTTGAACAAGCCTTGAACAAGTTCAGGCAACTTCATGCGACCCAAAGCTCCTCTACCCGCATTGAAAATCTGAAAACCGAGATCGAAAAAGAAACCTTGGAGCGTGTCGTTGTAAAAAACGGAACGCAAATCAAACTTATTCCCGTCCAGCACATCCACTATCTAGAGGCCTACGACGACTATGTCAAGATACATTGTACCGAAGGGATGTTCCTGAAGAATAAGACCATGGCATCCTTCGAAAAGCAGCTCGATCCCAAACAGTTTGTACGTGTACACCGATCTTTCATTATTCGCGTAGATCAATTAGCTAAAATCGAGCCCATGGAAAAAGAAAGTTATCGCGGTATCCTGCTCAATGGAGAAAAGGTAAGTATTAGCAAATCAGGCTATACACGTTTGAAACAAACAATTGGACTCTAGCAATACCTTCTCTAAACACCTCAAAATTTACAAATACACTCGAATTTGCTATATTTGGATATCGTAGATATTAAACAAGAGGAAAACAAGGTGAAAAAACGAATTGCTATTTTCGCATCCGGCTCGGGCTCCAATGCCCAAAAAATTATGGAACATTTCAAATATTCGAACGAAGTCGAGGTGGCTTTGGTTCTGAGCAACAATGCAGAAGCATATGTTCTACAACGTGCAGACAATTTCGAAATTCCATCGCATATATTTGATCGACATGATTTTTATCAGACGAACGAGATTGTCGATTTGTTAAAACGTTTGGAAATAGACCTTGTCGTCCTTGCCGGTTTCCTTTGGTTGATACCCGAAAATCTACTTAAAGCTTTTCCCAATAAAATTATTAATATCCATCCTGCTCTCCTACCCAAACATGGAGGAAAAGGCATGTATGGTGATCGCGTACACCAAGCCGTATTGGATGCCGGAGATGACGAACATGGTATTACGATACATTTCGTCAATGAAAACTTTGACGAGGGTGAAGTCATTTATCAAGCTCGGTTTCGGGTAGAACCGACCGACACCTTGGAGGAAATCAAATTTAACGGGCAGCAACTCGAACACCTTCATTATCCAAAAATCATTGAGAACTTACTAAAGAAATATAATTAAAAGGTTCGTATACACACTTAGCGGGATGGTGTCCGGATACTACCCGCCAGTGTCATTTATACCGCTGGTCAAATGACGTCTACCTTTGTAAAGAACCGATTTATTTTATTGTAGTCAAAATAGTTAACAGAGATAAGCTATCAGTTATAAATTGCATTTTAATTTTCTTACCTTTGCGACTCCAAATACGTAATAAATGAATCATCCTGTTAAGATTAAAAATGCATTGGTTTCCGTATATTACAAGGACAACCTTGCTCCGCTTATTGAACTATTAAATAAATACGGTGTCACTTTCTACTCTACAGGCGGTACGGAAGCTTTCATCCGTGACTTGGGCATTGAAGTAGAGCGCGTGGAAGATTTAACCGGTTACCCTTCTATTCTCGGAGGCCGTGTCAAAACCTTGCATCCCAATGTATTCGGCGGAATTCTTTCGCGCCGTCCCCTTGAAGCGGACAAGCAACAGTTGGAAAAATATGAAATTCCCGAGATTGACCTGGTCATAGTGGATCTTTATCCTTTCGAGGAAACTGTCGCTTCAGGCGCAGCCGAGCAAGATATTATTGAAAAGATAGATATCGGTGGCATATCGCTTATCCGTGCCGCAGCGAAGAACTTCAACGATGTGGTGATCATTTCTTCTAAAAACGATTACAAAGAGCTGGAAGAAATCCTTGCTTCACAAGAAGGTGCTACCACATTGGAGCAACGTAAGTCTTTCGCAAAAAAAGCATTCAACATATCGTCACATTACGATACAGCTATATTCAATTATTTCAATCAGGAAGACCCGTTGGAAGTCTTCAAACAATCTGAACAACACGCACAGGTCCTTCGTTACGGAGAAAATCCACACCAAAAGGGTGTATTCTTCGGCGATCTGGAAGCTATGTTCGACAAGCTGAATGGAAAAGAATTGTCCTATAACAATTTGGTGGACGTGGATGCTGCTGTAGCGATCATCGATGAATTTGAAGAACCTACCTTTGCGATCCTAAAACATACCAATGCCTGTGGCGTAGCTTCTCGCACAACGATCAACGAAGCCTGGGTAGATGCTTTAGCCTGTGATCCTGTATCGGCCTTTGGTGGTGTATTGATCACCAATGGTGAAGTAGACGAAGATACGGCTACAGAAATCAATAAATTGTTTTTCGAAGTGCTGATTGCTCCTTCCTATAACCAAGAGGCATTGGCGATCCTTACAGCAAAGAAAAACCGAATCATATTACGTCGCAAAGAGGTTAAACTTCCTACACAGCAGTTTAAGACCTTATTAAACGGCGTTATACTTCAAGATAAGGACAATACTATTGAGGGGCCATCACAAATGACAGCGGTCACTGAGGTTAAGCCTACTGACGAACAGCTAAATGATCTGTACTTCGCCAATAAGATTGTAAAACACACCAAATCCAATACCATTGTCTTCGCCAAAAATGGCACCTTATTGGCTTCCGGCGTAGGGCAAACTTCTCGGGTAGATGCGCTAAAGCAGGCTGTGGAAAAAGCAAAGTCTTTTGGGTTTGACCTTCGCGGTAGCGCTATGGCGTCGGACGCCTTCTTCCCTTTTCCGGATTGTGTCGAGATAGCTGGAGAAGAAGGAATTGTGGCGGTTCTACAACCAGGCGGTTCAATCAAGGATCAACTGTCTATCGATATGGCCAACGAAAAGGGTATTGCCATGGTCATCACAGGAGTAAGACACTTTAAACACTAAGTAGTATGGGTACCTAGTTCATAAAAGCTGTCTTACATCAAGGCAGCTTTTTGTTGTTTCAACGAGGTCCGCATTTTTTGATTAACTTTGAATAAAGGGTATCAGTCTATGAAAAAATCTGAAGAAATCAGAAGTTTCTTTTACAGTCAATATTTCGGCGAGGGCCTTCGCATTACTTTGGCAGCTATCCTTCCGGTGCTTATATGTGCACTGCTCGGTGAATTTACGACGGGAACGTTGATATCTTTAGGAGCTTTGATTGTCGGGATCGCCGATACGCCCGGAGCACCAGCCCACCGACGTGCGGGTGTGTTCTATTGTACCGTCTTGTGTGTGTTGACGATCGCTATTACCGGATTACTTAACAATTCACTGCTGGCGATGACTATTACTATCGCTACCCTAAGCTTCCTTTTTTGTATGTTCGCCGTTTTCAACACACGTGCTTCTTCCATAGGTACGATGTGTTTAATGACGATGTTGATTAATGTAGATGGCTTTTATACCTTAGAAGAAGAGTTGATTTATCTGGCGTATTTCCTAATCGGTGCATTATGGTATATGGTCATCAGTTTTTCAATAACTTATGTCCGCCCCTACCGTTTGGCTCAACAGGAATTATCCGAAACTATCCTGCAGGTTGCTGAATACCTTCGATTGAAAGCTAATTTTTATGATAGCAAGCATGACCTCGATGAGAACTACGGTAAATTGATCGAAAAGCAAATCGAAGTGAATGCGCATCAGGAAAGCGTGCGAGATATTCTCTTCCAAAGCAAGCGATCAATTAAAGATACCACCAACAAAGGTCGTTTCTTAACACTTGTATTCGCTGATATCGTCGATCTGTTTGAACAAAGTATGGCGACGCATTATGACTATGCTACCATTCAAAAAAAATACGGTGGCTCGGGATTGTTGGATAAAGTAAAACACATCCTCTACAAAATAACCTATGAGCTGGATAATATAGCGTACAAACTCAATGCAGATAGAGTCCCTCACCAACGTTATGACCTGAACAAGGATATCGATGAACTGCGGTACGCATTAGATCAATATGACAAGCAAAACGAGGTTAACTCTATTCCATTAAAGAAAATCGTCGTCAATATACGAAATATTGCATCTCACCTACATCAAATATATAACTACTGTCAACTGAAAAAAATTGAGATAGAGAAGGAAGAGATCGCGCATACAAAACGATTTGTCAAAACGGATGTCATTAATTGGCAGCGCTTTAAAAACAACTTAAGTCTCAACTCAACTATATTTAGGCATGCGCTCCGTATGTCAGTGACGTTGTCGATGGCCTATCTTATTTTGAATATCATTGAGTTTTCGGAGTTTGGAATCTATTGGGTCTTGTTGACTATCGTGGTTATTCTGAAGCCCGGTTTTGGCTTGACCAAAGAACGTAATCTCCACCGCTTAATGGGAACAGTTATTGGCGGCATAATAGGGGTAGCTATTCTATGGTTAATTCCAGACTTGACGACACGGTTTATTTTCTTGATCGTTTTCTTTTTAATTACCTATAGCCTATTCCGTATAAATTATATTATCGCCGTAATCTTCATGACGCCCTACGTTCTTATCCTCCTAAGTTTTACGGGTGCCAACACCTTAGATCTCGCCAGAGAAAGGATAATAGATACCTTTTTAGGTGGGGCAATTGCGTTCTTTTCCAGCTATGTCCTCTTTCCAAATTGGGAAAGTTTGCAAATCAAGAACAATATGCGGGAACTGCTTCTTGCCAACTATCAATACCTTGCCCAGGCAATCTATATCCTGTCCGGACAAGAAATTAAGATAACGGACTATAAATTAGCGCGGAAAGAGGTCTATATCACCTCTGCAAATATGGGATCCACGTTCCAGCGCTTATTAACAGAACCCAAATGGCGACAGCGGATAACAAAGGAAGTCAATAAGTTCGTGATCTTGAACCACATCTTCTCTTCCTATTCGGCGACACTAATGACACAACTTATCGAGGCAGATACAAAGGATTTCAACAATGAGGATGTCAGGTTGTTCTACCGGGCATTACAAAGCCTGGAGAAAGCCATCTACGCATTAGACAGTGAGACCAGCGACAAAATCACCTGGGTAAAGAATATTAAAAACATCGAAGAACCTAGCCAAAATAATGATGATGCTATAATAATTACAGAACAATTACAGTTTTTGGTCAAAATTTCGGCAGATTTGCTAAAAATCACGGTAGATCTGGCGGAGAAAAGTCAAGAGGAACACGATAAAAGTTAATAAATATACATGGAAGAGTTATATGACGTTGTCATCATCGGAGGAGGTCCTATTGGTTTAGCTTGTGGTATTGCTTCACAGAACAGTAAACTATCCTATCTCATTCTCGAAAAGGGATGTTTAGTGAACTCCCTTTACCATTACCCCGTTAATATGACATTTTTCTCAACTTCCGAACGGCTTGAAATTGGTGATACACCGTTTGTCACCACCCATCCTAAGCCGAAAAGAGCAGAAGCACTGGAATACTATCGGCGTATACAGACAAAATTTGATTTAAATACACGATTGTTTGAAGAGGTATGCATGGTGCGGAAAGAAGCGGACAACTTGTTTAAAGTCATCACATCAAAAGGCGAATACGGCTGCAGAAATGTTATCGTCGCTACAGGCTTCTACGATATTCCGATGTATCTCGATATTCCTGGAGAAAATTTACCTAAAGTATCCCATTACTATAAGGATCCACATTATTATGCTGGTCAGCATGTTATCGTTGTTGGAGCGAGCAATTCCTCGATCGATGCCGCGTTAGAGACTTACCGGAAAGGTGCTCATGTCACGTTAGTTATCCGTGGTTCCGAAGTCAGCCACCGCGTAAAATACTGGGTCAGGCCCGATATTGAAAACCGCATTGCAGAGGGCTCAATCAAGGCGTACTACCACAGTGAACTGGCCGAGATTACAGCACATGAGGCCGTCATTAAAACCCCGGCTGGCCTGGTTCGAATAGCGAATGACTTTGTGTTGGCGCTGACGGGATATCGGCCAAATTTTGAATTCCTTCGCCAAATAGGTATTCACATACCCCAAGATAGCACGATGATACCCGAACATGATAGCACAACGATGGAAACCAATATCAAAGGCATCTATTTAGCTGGCGTGGTCTGTGGTGGCCTGAATACGCATCTTTGGTTTATTGAAAACTCAAGAATACATGCAGACATGATCATCCAAGATATCTTGGATAAAAAAATTAATCTTTGAGTCCGCGGATAAATATTTTTGCTAGCTTTTTCTGCATTCCCACGATATAATCAAAATCCGCTTTCGTAGGAATAAAATTACTTTTCAAATCTTTCATGACCATCATACGCAACCCCATGGTGGCAAATAAAAACAGTCTTGAGCACTCCTCCGCATTCAACGGTTTTAACGCTCCGTTTTCCACCCCCTTTCTGAAAATATCCCGAATGATCTTTCGATGCATTTCGAAAGCGCTAATTAACACACGCTCTAAATCTTGCGGCACTTCCTTACGGCTTAAAAACGTAAATTCGATGATATAGTAATACCGTTTGATGAATTCCATTCGCTTACTCAGCAAGCTCAATATAGCCTCTTCTGTATCGGCAATACCGGTAATGTGTTTTTGCGTTTCTTCCTCAAATTCTTCGATAATAAATTCCATGACAGCACTATACAAGCTATTCTTGTCCGGGAAATAGTAATACAGTAACGCTTTGGAAAACGACAAGTCCTTTGCTATCTCGGCCATAGTTGTCTTCGCCATTCCATAATGGGCAAACCGTCGTTTCGCGGCTTCGAGAATCTTTACGCGCTTCTCATCGGCATTTTTTGACATAGTAATAGTAAATATTTTCGTCCAAAAACAATGCTTTATCTTATCTTTACGACATTAAATACTAAAGTTATCACTTTAATCTGATTTATTTCCAGAAAAAGTCAAAAACTGCAAATCGTGGATGTAAAAAAAAACGTTTCGCTCAAACCCTATAATACTTTTGGCGTCGAAGCTATTGCTCAGCAGTTCATCAACTTAGATCAAGAAAATAAATTAGTCGATCTGTTTGAACAGGGATTATTTACGGAGCGGTTTTACATTATCGGCGGAGGCAGCAATATCTTGTTTACCGAAGATTTTTCAGGAACTATAATTCGGTTATCTAATAAAGGCATCCAACATTTTATTGAAGGAAGTCATATTTACATTACGGCCGCTGCAGGCGAAGTTTGGAACGATCTTGTCTGGTACTGCATTCGACACGATTTTCCCGGACTGGAAAATATGGCTTTAATCCCAGGTACCGTGGGTGCCTCTCCTATACAGAATATTGGTGCATATGGGGCTGAACTAATGGATATCTTCTATTCTTGTCGTGCGTTTGACACAAAAACGGGTACATTCAGAACCTTTCATCATGCCGACTGTGAATTCACCTATCGGGATAGTATCTTCAAGTCAAAATATAAGGGAAGGTATATTATCTTGTCGGTGACCTATAAGTTATCCATCCATGCTGCTATAAATACTAATTACGGAGCCATCGAGAGCGAACTTCAAAAAAGAGGAATACATCAACCCTCCATAAAGGATATCGCAGAGGTCGTCTCGCATATCCGTGTAGAAAAGCTACCTGACCCAAGTATGATAGGCAATGCGGGCAGCTTTTTCAAAAACCCGATTATTCCAAATGATCAGCTGGATGTATTAAGATCCAGATTTCCCAATATCGTATATTATCCCGTTTCAACTACGGAAAGCAAGCTGGCTGCTGGCTGGCTTATCGAACAGTGCGAATGGAAAGGTAAAACTGTGGGTCAAGTCGGCACATGGAAAAACCAAGCTTTGGTAATTGTCAATGAAGGAGCCGCCTCTGGAAAAGAAATTTATACTATTTCAGCACAGATTATGACCGATGTCTTCAATAAGTTTGGTGTAAAGTTAGAACGAGAAGTCAACGTTTTATAAAAAGTTTTCCACAATTCTTAACAACTTCTTTTCGAGTAAGTTAAAAAACAGGCTATACACCTCAGCCGTGCATTTCACTCTTCTACATACTAATAATTAATAAAAATTTAATCCAACTCAATAAATGTTAGCACGATGTTTGCATCGTTGTAGGTAGACAATGCGTTCATTAATACATATTGGATAGTTGGAACTTTGTTTTTCCAAGCATTTTCTCAGCTCTTCAATATATGGTTTAACCCCAAAATTAAAAGAATATGAACAGATTTGAATTTAACAACCTTGTCATTCAGCACGCTGATTCATTAAAATTGTATGCAAGGAACTTCACCAAGGAACAGGAAGATGCAAATGATTTGGTTCAGGACACTTTATTGAAAGCAGTAACTTATTTCAAGAACTTCAGAGAAGGTACAAATTTGAAAGGATGGCTTTACACGATTATGAAAAACACTTTCATAAACAATTATCGCCGAATAAGTAAACTGAACACTTTCCTCACAAAGGAAAGGGAAATTTCACCCCATCATCTCATGGTCTCAGCATCGTACAATCAAGGCGAAAACAAGTTCGTCATGGAGGACATCACCTCTACCCTAACAAGTCTTTCTGATGAGTATTACATTCCTTTCACAATGTATTTTGAAGGATACAAATATCACGAAATATCCGATCATTTGGATATCCCAATAGGTACTGTGAAGACACGTATCCATATGGCACGGAAAGCCATGAAAAAAAAGCTTTCTACGTATAAGCATCGGAGTAGCTAAGATTCGTACTTTTGCATCATGGATAGCGCACATGATGACCTCACGATATACACGAAAAGCCAACTCGCCCTCCGAAATGGGCAAGACAAACCATTGGTTTGGGTAGCTTACAAGGGATTGATTTATGATGTAACGAGAAGTCGCTTGTGGAAAAAGGGCATGCACTACGAACATTGGGCAGGGCAAGATCTCACCGACGAGTTGGTCGATGCTCCACATACTTCATCGGTATTCGATCGCTTCGAAATTGTTGGAAAACTAAAAATAGAAAATTTGATATAGGCAAATAGTAGCTATTCGCCTATATCAAATTTTGCTAATGTAACAAATTGTCTTATCCGCTCCGCGATCTCATCTTGAGAAAGATTTTGAAGGCGGTCCGTACCGAATTTCTCGACACAGAAGGATGCTAATGCTGAGCCATAAATGATGGCATTGCGCATATTTGCAAAATTTATAGATTTTACTTTTGCTAAATAGCCGATAAAACCTCCTGCAAATGCATCTCCTGCCCCCGTGGGATCGAAAACGTCAGCTAAAGGCAGTGCCGGAGCCGAAAACACTTCTCCTTCACCAAACAATAAGGCGCCGTGTTCTCCTTTCTTGATAATTAAGTATTCTGGCCCCATTCGAAGGATAACCTGAGCCGCTTTTACTAATGAATATTCACCTGAAAGTTGACGTGCTTCCGAATCATTGATTGTCAATACGTCGACTTTTTGAAGTACTTTCTTCAAATCGTCTATAGCCACATCCATCCAAAAGTTCATCGTATCAAGCACGACCAACTTGGGCTTATGCTTAAGACGTGCCAAGCTATCTAGCTGAACCTGTGGGGTCAGGTTGCCCAATAACAGATACTCACAGTCTTGATAGCTTTCCGGAATTTTCGGGTCGAAATCAGCTAATACATTCAGGTCCGTAATTAAAGTATCTCGGCTATTCATATCATTGTGATACCTGCCCGACCAGAAAAAAGATTTTCCCCCTGAAATGACTTCCACACCTTCCACATCCATACCTCGATCCGTAAGCATGTGGATATTATCTCCAAAATCTTCACCAATGACCGAAATTAACTTTACTCGATCAAACAAGTAAGAAGCTGCAAGGCCTGCATAGGTAGCAGCACCTCCAACGATCTTATCGGTCTTTCCAAAAGGGGTTTCTATAGCGTCGAAAGCTACGGTTCCTACAATGACTAAACTCATTTTTATCTTACAAAATATAATACTACAGAATAAAAAAACCGGCCTATTAGCCGGATTGGCATTTGCTTTTTTAAAGCCAGACAAAAATATAGCTTAATTTTAAATATAACAAACGATTAGTTTCTAAAGTACGAAAAATACATTTTTCACCTTTTTCAAAAAAAATCAGATTCTTTTAAAATATTTTCTCGGTTCAATTGTCTTCTTCTATAAGAGCTCGATTTTTTAATTTAAAAAAAGTGAAAAAGTGAAAAAAATATTCTTCAATTTTATGACAAAGTACAGATGCATTATGTTTCCTGTATTCGGAATTGCTTCGTTAGCATTATTTGGCAGTATATTGATGTTGCTGTGGAATTGGCTTATCCCAAGTATTTTTGGGCTAACAACCATCAATTTTTGGCAAGCTTTAGGATTATTTGCATTATCAAGATTATTGTTTTCGGGTATGGGTTTTGGAGGCTGTGGAAGACATAAACATAATGGCAATGGTTTTGCAGCGCGTAAGAAATGGATGAAGATGACACCCGAAGAGCGTAATGAATGGTTCAAGAACAGAGGATGTCGTGGCAATAGTTTTCATGCGCATGATGAAAGAGATTCAGAAACGGAGAAAAAGAAAAGCGATACACCGGATAATGGGTAATGCAGAAAACCGCAAAGTTGTTGACAGGCAGGTGGAAGAAAATCTGCCCCGTATCCGATCTTTTATCCGAGGACGTGTATCGAACAATGAAGATGCCGAAGATATCTTGCAAGATGTTTTTTATCAATTCCTCAAAGCAATAGAAAGTACACACCGTCCTATTGAATTTGTTTCAAGTTGGTTATTCCGTGTTGCAAAAAACACCATTATCAACAAGGGGAAAAAGAAAAAAGAGGAACAAATTCCGATGAATTGGTATGATGAAGATGGTTTTTTGATGGAGGCATACGCTTTATTTCCGCAAGCAAATGAACTCCAAACGCCCGAACAAAGCTATATGTGGGCAGTAGTTTGGACGGAATTAAACGAAGCGCTTTTAGAGCTTCCGGAAGAACAAAAAAACATTTTTGAATGGACGGAATTTGAAGGTATTCCAATCAAAGAGATATCGGAAGCAACAGGCATACCCTTGAATACCTTACTTTCAAGAAAGCATTATGCGGTTAAATATCTTCGCAAACGGCTGAAAGGCCTTTATAATGAAATAATAAACGATTAAACTACCGCTTCAGGTTAAAAATACAATAAATGGTATATATATTTAAAACTTCGGTAAAAACGGAAAAACATATTCAGGTATTGGAACCTTTCTTAAGTCAGCTATGCAAACAAGGGAAATGGAACTTTGATCTTGAAGATTGTGACAAAATATTACGTATCGATAGTCCCCATGAAAATTCAGAAGACATCATCAAATTATTGCAAATGAATGATTTTGATTGCGAAGAGTTAGGATGTTTTCAATAGGAAATAAGCTGAAACAAGGCTGAAAAATCAAAAAAGCTGCTTTTCCTATCGAAAAACAGCTTTTTATTTGGCTCCTGAAGCTGGGCTCGAACCAGCGACCCTCTGATTAACAGTCAGATGCTCTAACCAACTGAGCTATTCAGGAATTTTGCTCGTATACCCCCTTTTCGGGAGTGCTACAAAGATAAAAGTTCCATTTTAAATATGCAACACCATTTTTGCTTTTTTAGTGGGAAAAATAGAATTTAGAAAAGGGAAATTCATCGTAATAACGCTTAATTTCCCTTTTTTGGTTATTAACCAATCACTTCAGACTTCGCCTGTTCGTAACTTTCCAGATGAACACTCGCCACTGCTCTTCCCGAAGGATCGTTTAAGTTCTGGAATGACGCGTCCCACAACAATGCTTCGGGCGTGCTACAGGCCACCGATTTAACCGATGGAACAGTCTGTGCAGCGGCATCTGACGGAAAATGTTCTTCAAAAATAGATCGATAGAGATACTCCTCCTTATTTTTCGGGGTGTTGATCGGAAAACGGGAAGCTCCAACCGCAAAATCTTTATCAGTAACCAGTTGCTCTGCTTGTTCTTTTAACGTATCGATCCAACTATACCCTACTCCGTCCGAGAACTGTTCTTTCTGGCGCCACGCAATACTTTCGGGCAAATAATCTTCAAACGCTTTACGCACGACCCATTTCTCCATGCGTTCCTTTGTGATCATTTTATCTTTCGGATTCAAACGCATCGCTACGTCCATAAACTCCTTATCCAAAAACGGAACTCGACCTTCGACTCCCCAAGATGCCAATGATTTGTTGGCGCGCAGACAGTCGTATAAATACAACTTCTTCAGTTTACGAACTGTTTCTTCATGAAACTCCTTCGCATTCGGCGCTTTATGGAAATAGAGATAGCCACCAAAGAGTTCATCCGATCCCTCTCCCGATAATACCATCTTGATACCCATTGATTTGATCACACGGGCCAAAAGATACATGGGTGTAGATGCCCGAATGGTCGTCACGTCATACGTCTCCAAATGATAGATGACATCGCGGATCGCATCCAATCCCTCTTGAATAGTAAAGTTGACTTCATGATGAATCGTCCCAATATGCTCAGCAGCCGTCTGTGCGGCCTTTAAGTCCGGAGAACCCTCCAACCCTACAGCAAAGGAATGCAATTGGGGATACCAAGCATCATCCTGTCCGGCAGTCTCTACACGTTTTGCTGCAAACTTTTTCGTCACAGCCGCTATGACTGAAGAATCAAGTCCACCTGATAAGAGAACACCATAAGGGACATCGGACATTAGTTGCCGATAAACGGCATCCTCCAAGGCCTGGCGCAAAACTGCCAAGTCTGTTTCTTCTGCCTCTACAGCTTCATAGGCCTCCCAGTCTCTTTCATACCACTTTTGTAGTAAACTTCCCTCTTTACTATAAAGATAATGTCCCGGAGGAAACTGTTCAATCTTCGAGCAAAAGCCTTCCAGAGACTTCAATTCAGAAGCTACAAAAAATTGACCTAGGTCATCTGTTCCATAATATAAAGGAATAATGCCCATATGATCACGAGCTGCGAAATAGGAGCCATCACGGGAGTCATACAATGCAAACGCAAATATGCCATTGAGGTCCTCCAAGAAGGACGCCCCTTTTTCCAGATATAAGGCTAAAATAACTTCCGAATCAGATTTTGTTGTAAAATTATAATGTGGAAGAGAATTACGTAGTGCTTGATGGTTATATATTTCACCATTTACGGCTAATACTACTTTACCATCTGGGCTAAACAACGGTTGGCTACCAGATTTAGGATCTACAATCGCTAAACGTTCGTGAGCTAGTATAGCTTCTGCGGAGCTAAATATCCCAGACCAGTCTGGTCCGCGATGACGAATACGTTTCGACATCTCCAAAACCTGCGGCCTGATCTTTCGCTCTTCCTGAACTAAATCAAATGCTCCAATAATTCCACACATAATTTTTTTGCTTTTAAAACTTACTGAAATAATTATGATACAAAGTAAGGTATAGAAAAACAAAATTCATAATGTTTTTGAATTTTTATTAAAATTTTAATAAAAATATACCAAAATTATTAAATTAATAATATCAAAACATCAAATACATTATTATATTTAATAAAACAAAAAAGACATCCTTCTAAAGGAGATCGCATACGAATAAAGATCCCCCGCCCCGGAAGAGAGCATGAAATGTATGTAGTTTAAGGAAAAGGAAGAGGCTTAATTCGCTGCTGTAGGCGCCAGAATATCGAAAACTTTATTCTTAATTTTTGTAATATCTGATTTCAGGCCTACCAGGAGGGTCAATGCTTGAAAAGGTCTGCCTTCTATCTTATTGAAATTATACATATAGCCGAGTTCGGTACACACAAAAAAGCCGGTAAATTTATAATCAGCTCCTACCCCTACCTTCGTTCCAAAGGCGAGGGATTTCAAATGATGGATTTCGACGATATCGCCCACTACCTGCGCGCGTGGTTCACTGACCAAGCCAACGGTAGGTCCTGCGTAAATATATGCATTGAGCTTATTATATTGCTTCCGACGACCGGCAGCCAGACTCAGCATATAAATACTCGCTGCGCCGTCCTCGATTATTTTATTAAAATCAGGATCGCTATATTGTTGCTTATACTTGAAAGAAAGCATGTACAATGCTGGATATACATAATATTTGGGATTGTTCAATGTAAAGTCCACACCCATACTACCCGCAAACACCTTTGGCGACAGTACCTCCTTGGTCTTACCCAATGGTATTCCCAAGCCTGTCCCTGCAAAATAATATACTTTTTTAAAGTGTATGGTATCCACACCGGTCTGCGCATGGCTATGCATAAAAAACAGGATCACCATGCTTGGTATCATGCTGATCCGAATACAGTTTTTAGTAAACATCATGCTATTCTTTTAAATATGGTCTTTCTCTTCCTACCCCACGGTTTCAGATTTAACACTAAGTTCAGACAATTGTTTTAAAACCATTAAAGAAGCTATAAATACATTCTACTTTGTGGCCCTTGGTTGAAGATCAAGTCTATGATGCTTAAATCTGACAGAAACCCATGCCTTTCTTCAAATACCTGATAATAAGGCTTAGCATCCCGATAAACAGGATCCTTTTTCGGATGAATAGCTTGTCGATAGTCTATGACAGCTACTGGATCCTTTTCATAATGTTCCGTAAACCCGATGGTGCGTTTAATTTTTAAAATCTTTAGGATCAATTCCAACTGCGCAACATTATAATCCAAGAGGAATTCATGTCTCTTCTCGAAAAAGCCAAGAAAATCATCTTCGTAATATTCAAAGTAAGCCGAACTTCTATAGGCTGTCTGTATACTCAGCCAATGCAAGCGTTGCCAATCGTGATCGTAGTTAATCCGGATATCTTTCATAGCCACATGCTCTTTTCTTCCGTGTTGTATCGGCAAAATCAAATCCAACACACCATTCGCTGTTGCTATCCGCGCACGATTACGATAAGTCTGTTTGGGATAATGCTCATGTTTTTCCAATAATATCGGGTATTCGTCTTTTTGGATAGCATGAAAATAGGAAACACAGGGAAGATAATTTGCAGAAAGCAGTAGAGATGTGGACATATAAAATTAACTTAAAAATTTCGGTAAAAATACGTTAATTTGGGGAAATTTGCAGCAGGGAAACCGCAAGTCTAGCGTACTTGTCCGTTTTATAGCAAACACAAACAATTTATTCGAATGAGGAAAAGCATGCTTTCGGCATCAATATGGATTTTATCACAACTACCATTTTGGGCGTTATATACCATCTCGGATTTCTTGTTCCTCTTGATCTATTATATCTTAGGTTACCGCAAAACGATCGTGTACACCAACCTCCGAAGATCTTTTCCGGAGAAGACTACGAAAGAAATACATCAAATTGCCAAAAAGTTTTACCGTTACCTTCCCGATATCGTCGTCGAAGCGATTAAGATGCGTACAATCTCCCGAGAGCAAGTGATCGAACGTATCGAACTATTGAACGAGGAGGAAGTCAACCGCCACTTCGAAGCTGGAAAATCCGTCATTGGAGTGACCGCGCATTATGGCAATTGGGAACTGGGCATACATCGTCTCTCCTTGATGACCGAGCATCCCAAACTCGTTATTTACAAACCACTTAACAACAAAGATTTTGACGATATCTACAACCATATCCGCACACGATTTGGTGCAACTATGGTGCCGATGAAACAGATACTGCGGCATATCGTCAAGCTTAAAAACCAGATCCACATCAGCATGTTCGTGGCTGATCAAACACCTCTATACCAAGATTCAGATTATTTCATGGATTTTCTCCACCAAGAGGCATTGGTATACACCGGTACGGAACGGATCGCCAAGCTAACCGGAAATCCGGTCGTTTTCTGCCAAATTGGGAGAAAGAAAAAAAGAGGCTATTATTTCTGTAAATTCACTACTTTAGTGGAAAAGCCTGAACTGTGTGCTGAACATGAAATTACACAGCTTCACAATAAGTTTACCGAACAGATAATCCAAGAAGAACCTGCTTTCTGGTTGTGGTCGCACAACCGTTGGAAGCGGAAGAAAAGAGTAATATGAGGACAGAACACCCGAAAGTTGCCGTTGTAATCCTAAACTGGAATGGTCGATTTTTCCTGGAAAAATTCCTGCCGTCTGTATATAATAGTACCTATCCCAATATCGAGTTTGTCTTGGGGGATAATGCGTCAACAGATGATTCTGTAGAGTTTGTGCAAATAAACTACCCCCATATCACCATTATCCAAAACACCATTAACTATGGTTTTGCCGGAGGGTATAATAGGATTCTCAAGCATGTAGAGGCCGACTATTTCATCTTGTTGAACTCCGATGTTGAGGTATCAACCGGATGGATCGAACCGATGATCAACCTCATGGAACAAGAAGGCTATGCCGCTGTACAACCCAAAATAAAGTCCTATCACCAAAAAACACATTTCGAACATGCAGGAGCGGCAGGTGGTTTAATCGACACATTCGGTTACCCCTTTTGTCGCGGAAGGATACTGCATATATGTGAGGAAGACCAAGGGCAATACGATCAAAATGCCGAGGTATTCTGGGCCTCCGGCGCTGCGCTATGCATAAAATCAAAGGCCTGGCAAGAAATTGGCGGATTTGATGAAGATTTCTTTGCCCATATGGAGGAAATAGACCTCTGCTGGCGGCTGAAAAAACATGGCTATAAAATAGGCTATGCCCACGAGAGTACCGTCTATCATGTAGGTGGAGGCACCCTAAAAACCAGTAATCCACGGAAGACCTATCTCAACTTTCGTAACAACCTGATGATGCTCCAAAAAAACCTACCGTTTTGGCAAGCCTTTCTTGTCATTCACAGTCGCTTGTGGCTGGATTTTATCGCCTTGATCCGCTTCCTATTTGAAGGAAAAAGAAGAGATGCCTGGGCTGTAAGTCGTGCTCATCAGAATTTCTGCCTTCATTTCTTCCGTACCGCTGCTAAACGGAAGAAATACCACGCCAAAGAAAATAAAGTAGGAAAATACAAAAAATGTATTATCTGGGACTTTTATGTGAATAACATACACAAGTACTCGGATCTTCATAAAAAACACTTCCATTGACAATTTTCCTTAAGAGAATTAGATAGTGACGTTCTATATAGGTCTCCGTTAAAGTATTATTTTCATCAGATGCGATAACACTGCATATAGTTGATTTTTAACTTCTTAAACACACATTCGACCCCAAACTTATCCGCTATTTCGAAGGGATATTATTTTAGTTATTTTTAGCCTAAAAATTTCTTAATTTCGCTGTCGATGTCACTCGATATTCAAGAACACATAGCAAAACTCACCCGAGAGCTGAATGAATATAATTACCAATATTATGTTCTGGCAAACTCTGTCGTTTCAGATTACGATTTTGATTTAAAGCTCAAGGAGTTAGAAAAGTTAGAAAAAGAATTTCCTGCATACAAAGATCCAAACTCTCCAACCGAAAAAGTAGGCGGGGATATTACATCCAAATTTGAAACTGCCAAACATCGTTGGCCCATGCTTTCGCTTAGCAACACCTACAATGAGCAAGAGCTGCGTGATTTTGACGAAAGAGTACGTAAAGCCGTTGGCCAAGATGTACAATACGTCTGTGAACTCAAATTTGATGGGCTTTCCATCTCGTTGACTTATTCAGACGGGAAATTGACTAAAGCGGTAACACGTGGTGATGGTATACAGGGCGATGTGGTCACACAAAATGTCCGTACGATCCGAAATATCCCACATCAACTTCGGGCACAAGACTACCCCGACACATTTGAGATTCGTGGAGAAATATTTATGCATAAAGCTGCTTTCCTGCGCCTTAACCAGGAAAGAATAGAAAATGGCGACCAAATCTACGCCAACCCACGAAATTTTGCTTCGGGCACAATTAAGTTGCAAGACTCCAGCGAAGTCGCCAAACGCCCGTTGGACTGCTTTCTGTATTTTCTGTATGCAGCAGATAGAAACAGGCTATTCCAAACGCATTGGGAAAGTCTAGCTGCCGTAAAATCCTGGGGATTTCCTGTGTGTGAACACACTACCCTATGCAGCAGCATTGACGACGTATTGGAATTTGTACATTATTGGGACATCCAGCGGCATGAGCTCTCCTACGATATTGACGGTATTGTTATTAAAGTAAACGACTACGCCGATCAAGAAGAATTAGGCTTTACTGCAAAATCGCCGCGATGGGCTACCTCCTTCAAATTTAAGGCAGAACGTGCAGAAACTATACTTAAGCAAGTCAGCTATCAGATCGGCCGTACGGGAGCCGTCACGCCTGTGGCCAACCTCAAACCGGTAAGCTTAGCAGGTACAACCGTAAAAAGGGCTTCCTTGCATAATGCGAATGAAATCCAACGCTTAGACCTCCATATTGGTGACACGGTATATGTCGAAAAAGGTGGTGAAATCATCCCCAAAGTCATTGGTGTCAATATTGCTCAGCGACCGCAAGGGAGTACACCTATCGTCTATCCGTTGTTATGCCCCGTATGCGGCACGACATTGGTCAGGCAAGAAGGCGAAGCAGTCCATTATTGCCCCAACGAATATGGGTGTCGACCACAGATAGTAGGCAAACTCCAACATTTCATTGGCCGCAAAATGATGGATATCGAAGGTATGGGCAAGGAAACGATCGAAACCTTCTATTCCTTGGGACTGATCTCCCAGATATCGGACATCTATACACTCAAAGAAAGGGAAGACGAACTTGTCCTTATCGAGCGCTTCGGCCAGAAGTCGATCGAAAACATGTTAGCCGGTATTGAAAAGTCAAAAGAAAAGCCCTTTGAAAAAGTACTCTTTGCGCTAGGGATACGTCATGTCGGTGAAACTGTTGCCAAAAAACTGGCGCAACACTTCAAGTCCCTGCAAAATATCCAAGCAGCATCCCTAGAAGAACTCGCTGCCGTACAAGATATTGGCATCCGTATTGCAGAAAGTATATTTTACTATTTAAAGGAAGAAAAACATCTTCTGGAGTTAGATAAACTAGCTAGAGTAGGTCTTCATTTTCAGATTGAAGAGAAAGAGATTATCTTTGCAGGTGACAGTCTATCTGGCAAGACATTTCTTATTTCAGGTGTCTTTGCAGATTTTTCACGCGAAGAGCTGACTGCGCTCATCGAGTCACATGGCGGCAAGATGGTGAGCGGCATTTCTGCGAAGCTGAATTTTCTGGTCGCGGGAGATAAAATGGGCCCGTCGAAACTCGTTAAGGCTGAAAAATTAAAAATTCCTATTATTTCAGAACAGGAATTGTTACATATGATTAATCACAACAATTAAAAAACATAGCAATATAAAAGATGAATGAGCTTATAGGGGCAGGTGTAGCATTGATTACTCCTTTTCATGCAGATGGATCCATTGATTACGACACGCTGGGTGATTTGATCGACTATCAGATTGCAGAAGGCATGAATTACCTAGTGTCTTTGGGCACTACAGGTGAAACGGCTACATTAGCATCCGAGGAGCGGAAACAGGTTTGGAAGTTTACCACCGACAAAGTAAATGGCCGTGTTCCCTTAGTTGCAGGCATCGGTGGCAACAATACCGCTGAAATCGTTCGTCAGGTCAAAGAGTTTGATCTATCGGGCTATTGTGCCATCTTATCAGTATCCCCCTATTACAACAAGCCTACGCAAGAAGGTATTTATCAACATTATAAAGCTGTAGCAGAAGTTTCGACGCTACCGATTATTCTATACAATGTTCCTGGCAGAACCGGAAGTAACATTGCTCCGGCAACAGCTGTTCGGCTAGCGCAGGACTTCGCAAATATTGTCGCCATCAAAGAAGCGTCTGGCAATTTTGCACAGTTCTCCGAAATCCTCCGCGACAAACCACAGGACTTTCTATTGATCTCCGGCGATGATCCAGTGACCTTACCCATGATGGCCTTAGGAGCCGTTGGCATTATTTCGGTAGTCGGCAATGCCTTCCCTCGAAAAGTTGCACAATTGGCTGCACATTGTGCAGAAGGTAACTATGCCGATGCAAGGACTATCCATGCTGAGCTATTGCAGATCACAGAGCTCTGCTTTGTCGAAGGCAACCCAGCTGGGGTCAAATACATCCTTCAGCAGAAAGGTTTCGGTAAGGATTATGTACGCTTGCCATTAGTCCCTATTGGTTCGCAAACACAACAAAAAATCAACAACGAACTGAAGAAAATCGAGCTAATCTAACAAGCTATATAAATAGGAAAGCTCGTAAAAGAGCTATACCACTTTCGACGTATTCGATGCTTTATACTGATCGACGATAATCTGTCTGTGGCGTGTTCCCCACTCGGCCAGACTATCGATGATAGGTAGTAGATCCACACAATAATCTGTTAAAGAGTACTCTACGGCTATGGGCTGTTCGGACACAATCCTACGCTTGATCAAGAGATTCATCTCCATATCCTTGAGCTCTCTGCTAAGCATTTTGCCGGAGATACCATCCACTTCCTTGAGTATCTCCGAAAAACGCCGTTTACCAAATCCCAATACCGACAGGATGGCAATTTTCCATTTCCCATTCAGCACATCCATTGTATCGTGAACCGCTGCAATTCGTTTATTACAAGCTGTACGATTATGTCCTTGTAAAGGCGCATCTATTTCATTTATTCCCATAAAATGTCACTTGGTTACTCGAATGTCACTATTACTTTTTGTCACTTGGTTACAAATTTACACTAAAATACTGGATATTTGTCTCAGTTTTTAACAAAAAAAATAAAATCATATATGGAATTACTACAAGCACTATCATGGCGATATGCTGTGAAGAAGTATAAAGAAGATACAGTCCCAGAGGAGAAGATCCGTCGTATCTTAGAGGCGACCAACCTAAGCGCGTCTTCTGCAGGTATACAACCCTACCGCGTACTCGTGGTCAAAGATAAGGTGCTACGTAAACAACTAAGTGAAGGCTCTTTCAACACACAGATCGCCGAAGCTTCACACCTTTTTGTCTTTGCGGCGTATACCGATATTAATCAGAACATGATAGACGACTATATGGCTCGCACAGCCACGACTCGATCTATCCCGGTAGCACAGCTGGCAGACTTCAAGAAATCCCTGGAAAGCTACCTTTTGGCAAATACCTCCGAAGCAAACTTTCAATGGGCAGCACGCCAAGCCTACATCGGACTGGGTACAGCCCTAATCGCTGCAGCCACCGAAGAGGTGGATTCTACCCCTATGGAGGGCTTTGATACTGCACAGGTAGATCGTCTACTCGGACTGACGGAAAAAGGGCTGCGGAGTTGTATTATACTGGCATTGGGTTATCGCGATGAAGAGCGAGACTGGTTGGCACAACTACAGAAAGTACGATTGCCCTTGGATGAATTTAGCTTACAGATCGGCTAGGAATTGGTTTATTGACCTTCAAAAGACAATCGGAAATAGTTACAGGAAAATATTATTTGCTAGATTTGATAAACGTTAGAACACATCTTGGAATTATGAAGAAAATAGGATTCTTATCATTTGGTCATTGGGCCGATCATCCGTCATACAGCACGCAAACGGCGAGTGACACCCTACTTCAGTCCATCGACTTGGCTGTAGCAGCAGAAGAAATAGGTATCGATGGGGCATATTTTCGAGTACATCATTTTGCCAATCAACTGGCTTCGCCTTTTCCGCTATTGTCTGCCATTGGAGCCAAGACCAGCAAGATTGAAATCGGTACAGGAGTGATTGATATGCGTTATGAAAATCCCTTATACATGATTGAAGATGCTGGAGCGGCAGATTTGATTTCTGGTGGCCGATTAGAATTGGGCATCAGCCGAGGCTCGCCCGAACAGGTAATCGATGGGTGGCGTTATTTTGGATATGAACCTGCCGAAGGCGAAACGGATGCCGATATGGGACGTCGTAAAGGTTTGGAATTTTTGGAGAAACTAAGAGGGGTTGGGTTTGCACAGCCCAATCCCAACCCCATGTTTCCCAATCCTCCGGGATTGTTGCGGTTAGAGCCTCATTCTACAAGTTTGCGAGACCGCATTTGGTGGGGTGCGGGCTCCAATGCCACTGCTGTGTGGGCAGCAGAAAATGGCATGAACTTACAAAGTTCTACCTTGAAATTTGACGAAAGTGGCAAGCCATTTCATATTCAGCAAGCCGAACAAATTCGTCTTTATAAAGAGGCCTGGAAAAAAGCCGGACATCAAAGAGAACCGCGGGTTTCGGTAAGCCGGTCGATCTTTGCATTGGTGAACGATCAGGACAAATATTACTTTGGACGGGAGGCTAACCGAGTGGATAAAATTGGGATGATTGAAGCCGATAAACGTGCAATTTTCGGCAGAAGCTATGCTGCAGAGCCAGATCAGCTTATCAAGGAACTGGCGCAGGATGAAGCCATCCAAGAAGCAGACACCTTATTGTTGACCATTCCAAACACCTTGGGTGTAGATTACAATGTCCATGTGCTTTCGTCGATTTTGAAATTTGTGGCTCCAGAATTGGGTTGGCGGTAAATAGTGATCTATTTAACAAATAAAAGATAAGATACACAATTACTAAGCAAGAATAGCTACCTTTGCGCCATGAAAAAAATAGCGGACTATAGAAAGCTTTTAGATGTAGATAATAAAGTTGATCTCAGCACATTGAAGTCGCGCTATCGGCAGATTATGAAAGAATGTCACCCCGATAGATTTGCGAATGATCAAGAGGGATTGCTGGCTGCTGAGGAAAAGAGCAAAGAGATGATCGAAGCTTACCATTTTCTTGTTAGCATATGCCCGGAGACATTAGAAAATCAGCTCCCTATTTATAAGCATACAATAGAGACCTCCGGTATTTTAGATTTTGATTGGAAGGGACATATTCTGACGCTCACGTTTCTTGACGGCAGTAAATATGAATATTTCAACGTGTCTAGAAATGAATACATCAAACTCGTGAATGCAGATTCGCCAGCTCGTTTCGCGAAACGTCATGTGTATCCAAAATATTCCTATAGAAATATATTGAAAACTGCTCAATAATATCTTAACGGTCAAGCTAATAGAAATTTCTTATTCATTCTTTCTAAAAAATCAACCGTATACTAATCATTGTTTACTTCGATCGCTACATGGTATTCTCCCGTATAAGGATTTTCAGCCATTAGACTTTCAGCGATAATAAGCTGATAGGTTCCCGGGACATGCAAACTGTCTGTATAAGTTTTTCCGAAAGGGCCATCCATCTCACCATCGGGCATGATGATCTGATTAATACGAATGTTTCCCGTATCGGCTGGCGTAGAAAGAGTTACAGTAACCCACGCTCCTTTTTCTATCTCAAAAGAGATCGTATCTCTTTTTCCGGCAATTTTTACAAGTTGAAATTGCAACGGTTCATTTTCGACCACTGATAACTGCTCAGTGCCATTACGAAATGCACTGTCTTGTGCTTTATCGCTCTTCGATCCCGATTGGCATCCTCCTAAAATCAAGAGAAGGGAGCTACCGCCCACTAGTATTTTATTTTTCATATCACTTCTTTCGTATAGCAAAACATAAAGTTTTTAAAATTGTTTTAATAGTTTTAGTGTCATCAATCACCGTTAAAATGGTCGAAGGCAACATGCTGACTATACATTAGTATATGAACTCGACGATTGCAGCCAATTAAAACAGTTTAATTTCTTGTCATATGCAAAGCTGTAACAAAAACAATTTTCATAAACTTGTACTTTTGCAGGAAAGTCATCTCCATCAACTTAAATTGAAGCGATAGAAGATTAAGTGAATTAAGCTAACCCCAAAACCACAAACTATGGCTAAGACAGACTACAAGACGATAAATGAATATCATCAGGCATTCCCCGAAGACATACAAGAAAGAATGCAAATTATCCGCAACCTCGTACTTAAAGTTGCTCCCAATTCGGAAGAAGTGATCAGTTACCAATTGCCTGCGTTTAAAATCGGAAAAAAGTTTTTGATTTACTATGGTGCATTTGACAAACATCTTACTCTTTCTAGTCCATGGAGTGAGGCTTTTCTTCAAGAGTTTGAAGATGAACTAAAGGGAATGAAGGTTTCTAAGTCCGTAATCCAATTCCCCCACGACAAAGATCTGCCTCTGGGATTTATAGAGCGACTGCTGAGATTTAGAAAGGAAGAAGTCAGTAGATAGGTTCAAATATTTTCACCGAAAGAGTCGGCTATTTTACCGTATAGATTGCACAGGTTGACCGAGAAAAGCTATTGTAATTGGCACATCATTCCTATCTTGGCATAAAACATTAGAAATGAAAAACTACGTATTTGTCTACAAAACTTCAATAGATACTTGGTTAACATTCCAAGAGATAAAAAAACGTCTAAACCAAACTTTTGCCGCAATTTTGAAGGTAACTATTGACCTGGACGACGAAGATGCTGTGCTGCGGATCGAATCGTCCGAACGAAATGAAGAACATATACAAGCTCTCCTAGATACCTTTGGCCATGAAATAAGTATAATGGGTATATTTGGAGGACAACTCACAAAATAGACAGGCTATGAATACCACAGACAAACACAATGAACGTATTGCAAAAATGACCTTCGCCTCGGTCTATCCAATGTACGTCACAAAAGTGGAAAAGAAAGGTAGAACAAAAGAAGAACTACATCAGGTTATAACATGGCTTACGGGCTTCAATGACGAGCAGCTGCAAGACCTTATTGACAAGAAGGTGACTTTCGAGTCATTCTTTCAACAAGCTACACTTAACAAAAATGCACACCTCATCACTGGTGTTATATGTGGTTATCGTATAGAGGATATCGAAAATCCATTGACACAAAAAGCTAGATACCTGGATAAGCTGGTAGATGAATTAGCAAAAGGCCGAAAAATGGAGAAAATTTTACGGAGTTAGCCAATTCATCTATTCTACTTCAGCTCGGGCAGTTACTTTCCTAATGCTTTAAATGCAGATTTGGTTCATTTCCCATTTTTATTTTTAACACGCCACCGTTTACAACATTCTCGAACGGCATGAATACAGAATGATGTTCTTTTCCATTTTTGCTTAGGGCCTGGATGTATATATTTTCGGGTGAGTTATTTTCCACTTCAATAATAAACTTATCCCCTTTATAGTAGTCTCTATTTAATTGGATTTCAATCCGATCAAATATTGGACTTCCGATTTGGAATTCAGGATTGATCTCTGTTAGCCCCTTGACATCAAATAAACCTATGCCCGCCATGACATACCAAGCCCCCAACTGTCCCTGATCTTCGTCTTGTCCGTATCCATAACCATGAAGACCATCAACTCCGTAGAATTCATTACATATCGTGCGGACCCATTTTTGCGTCAAGTATGGTTTTCCAGAAAAATTAAATAACCAAGAGATGTGTAGGTTAGGTTGGTTGCCATGATTATATAGCGCATGTATACCGGCAAAAGCATTGACTGTTTTACCTCCTCCAAATACATCATTTTGGGAAAGGATAAATATGCTGTCCAAACGATTATTGAAAGTCTCCTGTCCTACTTTATCAATCAATTTATCGGGCTCATGAGGAACGTAAAAAGTATATTGCATCGAATTTCCTTCTTGGAAGCCTGTCCATGCGGCTATTGGATTAAAGTCTTTTAAAAATTTTCCATCCAATGTGCGGGGACGAATAAGCTGGGTGTCGGAATCAAAAAGATTTGCCCAGTTCGATGCCATCGCAGAAAGTTTCTGAAAATCTTCCTCTTTGTTCAGGTGTTTTGCAAATTGTGCTACAGCATAACTACTAAACGAATATTCCAGGGTATGTGATGCACCAAATACAGATCCTTCGTCTTGCTTTGTGATAAAGTAATCATCACTAGGAATATAAGGACAGTAGCCACGATTTACGAAGGCTGCCACATCCAACTTCCCTGCTCCGGCTGGCCGGTTTCGGCCATCAATCTCATTCTTTAACGCTGCTTCATAACCTAAATTGTAGTCAAAATCACGAATTCCACAGTTATAGGCAGCAGCAATGGCGAGACTGGTAAAGTTAGTGCCCACACCGGAGACATATTTACTGTTCGCAATTCCATCACCTAACCACCCTGTTTCCTTATAGACCAATAATTGGCTTTTCACCCAGTCTGAATAATATTCCGGATAAGCGATAGTCCACAGTTGGGTAAGATTCCAGAACCCTCCCCAGATAGCGTCTGTGTTGTAATAACGATGTACTGGCTCATTATCTTTACCCAGCGGAATTTGACCTATCGTCCCGTCGTTTTTCGGATATGCACCATTGATATCGTTGGCCAGTCCGCGTCCTAACAATGCATGATATAGACCCGTATAAAATTTCACTTTATCTTCATGACGGCCGCCCTCTACCTTTATGCGCCCCAGCATATCATTCCATCTGAGCAACGCCTTTTCTTTGACGGCATCAAAATCCTGTCCTGCCGCTTCCATCTCGTAATTTAATTTTGCATTTTCAATCGAAGTATAGGATTGTCCAATTTTTACCGTAACCTGTTCCTCTACTGAAGTCTTATACCTGACAGCAAGGGTGGCGCCTACTCCTTTTATCTCTTTTTGAGGTCCCCCCGTAGCTCCCCTTAAGAATGTCTGAACGTCGCCGACGGGTTTGCTCAACTTTGCATAAAAATACATACTAACAGTTGCTTCAGGCTGGTATTTCTTGACATACTCGGGCTTGGTCACGACATAGCCTTCAATAGTAGTGTCGTCCACCATTTTGATATAAGCATCTTCTACGGCACCACTTTCACCCAGTCTATTGCCTATATCAAATAAGATATACGACTCATCAGACTGTGGAAATGTATAGCGCTGGTACCCCACCCGATCGGTGGCTGTAAGTTCAACTTTGGTGTTATACTTGTCCAACAACACCGAATAAAAACCAGAAGTTGCATATTCATTTTCCTTCTTGAAAGGTGAACGATAGCCTTCGTCAGGATTCTCCAGCCGACCCGGAAGGCGTTTTAATTCACCGACAACAGGCATTAACATTACCCCTCCTATTTGGAATTCGTGAAAACACGGAAATCCTTCGATGGAAGTATGGTTATCTTCATATCCTACTGCTTCCCAGCCATCTTTATTTCCATAAGAACCATTTGTTGAGGGAGCCAATTTGGCCATTCCGAAAGGAACCGCAGCAGGTGTATAGAAAAACCAGCGGCTATGTACCGATCCTATATTAGGATTCACATAGTCTGATAATTTATCTTCCGTCTTTCTTTTTCCGTTGCACGAGACTACAAGTAACAGAGAGGTAGCTATAAGTAAAAGTAAATTTGTTTTTTTCATTTTAAACTTAATAAGAAATTATTTTTGAAATGTATCACTCTTTAATCATGGCAATACGGGCATATAGCTCAGCCATACAAGAGGTATCGAGTAGCCATTTGGGTTTTTTAGACTCATCTGCTTGGCCTGTCCAATCATGATAGGAAAGCCCCTCTGCATCGCGGGCATGTTCCCATGCCCAGTCTGCGCGTTCGATTACCGCATTCACATATTTAGGATTCTTATCGATCTCATACAATTCTTGATACCCCCTGAATAGAACCACCGTAAACCAAGGCATATCCTTGACACGAGGTATACCGTTATCGGTATAATCAAAATAGTATTGGTAAGAGCCTTCTGCCAACGCCTTTGCATCTTCCAAATATTTTGTATTATTTGTGATTTTGTAGAGACGAACAGCCGATTGAATCATCGTGCCTGTGTTATAGGTGTAAGCATGTTTCTGAACATTGCTGCTTACACTGTCTGGTGTTAGCAATGCGTTCCATATGATATTCAAGGAGTCGTCTCGTAGCGTAGACAACATCCAGTTATACGATTTCATGCCGTAATGTAGATATTTTTTCCCACCCGAAGCCTGATATATTTTTAACGCCAACACCGTTGCTTTTCCATTGGTGCACGCAGGCTTTTGATCTCTTATCCCTTCAAGCCAAGAGGCGCCGCCTCCAAAATCATCAGTCCATCCACTTTCGATAAAGGTCATGACGTCTTTTGCTTTTTCTAGATAAACTGGATTTTTTGTTACAGCATATGAATCGATATAATCTATACCCACAAGCCCATTATCATCATAATAACGGTCTACAATTTCAAACTTGGAAGGATAAGCTTGATAACCGTAAGGAATACGGGTTTTATCCAGATACTGTTCTACCGCAGTGACCATGGAATCAAGATACGTTGTATATTTTTGTGGATTTAGCTCCATCAACACAGTAACAGATGAGAATATGCCACTCATGGGCCAGAGATAGGACACTTCTTTTGTGTGGTGCCCTTCTCCTTGAAAATATGTTAAGTTCGCTTTATGGCTGTTAGGATAGTATTCGGAGAATAAACTATGCTGGGGCACGCGATATTTGTTCCAAACCAGACTGAAAGTTTCTTCAGCCCGATGGAGATAGGCATTTTTCTGCTGTGCTTGTGCGTTTATATCGACAATAAACAAACAAATGCTCAACACTATTGAGGATACATGTTTCATGCGATTTAGTCTATAACTTCTTTCCTATACACAGCCAACGCCCCATAAGATTCCACAACAGCGGCCTGCATAAGCAATGAATAATACCTTCCTGGACTTCCACCCGTCCAGTCTTCATAGAAGAATCCGACATTTGTTCTGGCTTTATTATAACCATTGTTTATAAAACTGAAATAAGTAGCAATGTAGGTTTTAGCCTTTTCGTCGTAAGGTTCCAAATCAATATATGCTCTTAATAATTTGGTATTGAACCAAGGGTCGTGATCCGTATAAGCGAGAATTCCGTTACGAGTCCTGACGAAATAATCATAGGCTCCCTGTGCTGTTGTTTTTGCTTGGTCCAGATATTGGCTGTTTCCCGTAATCTTGTACAACAGTATGCCGTTTTGTACCATCACTGCTGCATTATAGGTCCACAATCGAGTATTTACAGTCCCATTTGCAGCCTTATCATTCCAATAACATTTAGTGTCTGGGTCATAGAGATTGGCACGCAACCAATTATACAGGTCTGTGGCAAAGCTTAATACCTGAGGCTTTTCCGATTCAGGACATACCTCATGATACTTTAGCAGGAAAAGGGTAGCATATCCGTTTGAACAAGTGGGTTTATTGGCCTCAGCCGCTGTTGGATTATATCGATAATCTTCATTCCACCATAATGCACCACCTAAATGGCTATCAATGCCGCTTTCAAGAAAAGGTACAATCCTCGATGCGCGCTCAAGATAAGCAGCATTCTCTGTCAAGTGATAAGCTTCTATTAAGCTGATCCCAACGATCGAATTATCATCATAAAACCGGGTACCTCCTCCTGTTGTTCCGTTGGTGGACGAACCATATCCTCCAATACCATTACCATGGGCAGTTTGACGGTAATACTTTTCAAATCCGTCAATAATATCACCATACCTAACGTTGTATCCCAAAGCATGGAGCTGGGCTGCACCACTTACAACCCCGTCATAAGGCCAAAGATAGGAATACGTGCCATCGCCCGATTGCGCTGGATAATTCTCCCTGAATAGATCTCCCGCTTTATAATATTGGTTGATGAGATCAAATATTTCCTTAGCCCTAAAATGTGCTTGTACGTTTTCTCCCGGTTGTATTCCTCCGTTATCGGGTTTTATATAAGGCTCCGAACCATCATCACAGGAAGTAATGATAAAAGCGGCTGTCAGTAGATATAGTATTTTTTTCATGTTTTTACATTTTTGAAAGGATGTCTAAAGCCATCAAATTTGATGGCTTTAGACATCCTCCGTTTTAAAGATTGGTAATGTTGGAAAATTCGTGTATCATCAAATTTTCTTTGTTGGTATCTATGATTATAGTGGCTCTTTTATTATCCAGATCACCTTTCATTTTCCAAAGATGCTCCCATTGATCCCACGAAAATTCTCCGAGTTCATAGAAAGATAGTGGCTCGCCTCCGGTAGGCCTTTCAGGGCTTACACCGTCCATTCTTCCCCAGCACTTATCACCACCGTCCACGGTAGCGAGAAAATAGTATCTTTCCTCTAGCCAACCCAACCAGCTCGGAGGATTCGTATCGGGTCTGCTTGGATCGATAAACCTAATAACAGAATTAGGTGCTGAAAACCTACCATTACCAATGTAAGATAGATTGCCGATTACATCGAACGTAGCCCCCCAAATACACCGAACATTGGATATAATTTCTGTTTTGACAGACAACGTATTGAAATCCACAGTTATCCTGTATGGATTTGCATTTGGCACCAAATTGATCGTTCCCGCACCATCTTTTAACCTTGTACCGTCCAAATAATACTCAAATTCTTCTTCACCGGTTTTTCCTTTCAGTTCAAGGCTTCCACTACCTGATACTCGGGAATATATGATGTAGATCCCGTCCGAAGCTTTTCGGAACAACGAACCTTCTGCTCCACTGCTTTCATTCCCAGAGCCGTATAAGTACAAGCGATCAGGCATATTGTCTATTCCCTCGCCACGGGTCACCTCTATGTCGTTTCTCAGATCGACGGTTTTAACATCTCCGGCCTTCGAGGTGATCACTGTCCATGAAATCTCTCCTGTCTCACCCGGGCTTATACCTGCTTTACGGGCAATAGCGTTTAATGTAGCATGTGTTAACGTTAGCCGAGGCTGTGCACCGAAATCACTTGCTATTCGCTCTATCGGCTCGGATAAATCGCTTCCTTTCCTTGTAAAGAGGACTTCGTATATCACATAGGAACCGTCACTGGCTCCTCCCCCACTCCATGATAGCACGATAGTGTTCGAGGATGTCACGTCCAGTTCTACTTTGTCTGGCGACGACAGTTCGGTCGGAACTGTAAAGTCCGTAGAAAGCTGATAGTCGTCTGAACAACTGCTGCATAAAAGCAGGACTGTTGCTACGATGGATAATGATAAATGTCTCATAATATTTTAATTTAAATGTTACCATTGCGGATTTTGGGTGAGATTGTTGTTCAAATCTCTTTCATTTTGCGGGATAGGCCACAGGTAATGTTTTGTTGCATCGAAATTTCTATTTTCAACACGTATATAACCGTTGTCTGTACCAACCGCATCTCCCGTATATATACCGTGACACCATCCATTAAGCACCTGTTCAGCCGTTTTCCAACGTATAATATCTCTATGTCTCAATCCTTCAAGTGCTAATTCGCTTCTACGCTCGCGACGAACAATAGCTATGAGGTTACCTGTAGTTGGAAAATCTAAAGCCCTAAGATCAGTAAATCCCGCCCGACTGCGGATCAACCGTATAGTGCGGTTCCATTCAGTCGCATCCAGCTGACCTAGCTCTGCCAATGCTTCGGCATGCATCAATAAAATATCGGCGTAGCGCATCAGTATGATATTGAGGCCTGACATGAGATTCGCCCTATAGGTGTTGTCCCAGTACTTTTTGATATAATATCCTGTAGCTGAAACATCGGAAGAGAAGTCGAGACCATCAGGTGCTACCCCTTTGCGACTATCGACGATATGCGTCGACCCATCGGCTAGTGTGTACGAATTCCCCGTATAAACAACAGTTGCTGCCAAACGTGGATCTCGATTGGTAAAAGGGTCAGCCGGATCGTAACTAGACGTAGGGGCATCTCCTATTGTATATCCATCCAATGTGATATAATCGTCGACCAACTCTTGAAGAGGCGAAAGCTGTGAATACCCTCCTAACGATGGCGGCAGAAAATGGTACTGTATACTATGCTCCCGATCTACGGCCTTGTATTGTACATCCAGCATCACTTCTGAATTATTTTCATGTTGAACCGTGAACAGATCGCCATAATCACCAAACAATGTAAAACCACCCTCTGTCATAATCCTGTTGGTAATAGGGATGACCTCATTATACCTTGATCCACCTTCGAACATCAGTATGCGGGCTTTAAGCCCCATAGCAGCCCAGCGAGTTATTCGCCCTACATTTTCCCCGCCATATGAAGGAGGTAGATAATTGTTGTCTATTATAACCGATAACTCGTTTAGTAAATTATTGACTATTTCCGATTTAGGTGTTCGTCCTATAGTTCTTGATTCGCCAATAGAAATGGTATGGGTGAAATAAGGAATATCACCGAATTTGGTGTACAACTCAAAATAATGGTAGGTTCTGATGAATGTGGCTTCTCCAATATAACGGTTGCGCAATTCATCGGTCAGGCCTGGAACGGACTGTATATTGTCTAACAACAAATTGCAATCACGTATCCCTGCATACCGATAATCCCATACAGACTGGACATAACCATCAGCAGTAGAAAACGACCCGTTGCCTACAGCCTGATTCTGCGTATTTGATACTTTGGTATACGCGTTGTCTGTCATCGCATCCGAATACAAAACCTCGATATTATTATTTATTCCTTGATAGCATTTGTTGATCATATAAATAGCTGATTCCGGCTTGTTCCAATAATTGATGTCCGTTTCTCTATCATGCGGGGAAAGGTCAAGATCGTGGCAGGATACTAAAAATATACATGCTATGGCGGTTGCTATAGTATAGCGTAATATGTGCTTTTTCATGTGATTGCTTTTTAAAAGTTAATATTCAATCCTATCGAATACGTTCTGTTTACCGGGTAGATACGACCTGATCCATCAGCCGTTTCGGGATCCCAACCTACCCTCATATCCGAAAATGTCAACGCATTATGGACACTTGCGTAGATACGGAATCGATCTATTGATAATCTTTCGGTCAACCGAGTAGGTAGGGTATAGCCGAGCTGTACATTTTTGAGGCGTAAATAGGCGGCATCTTCAAGCCAGAAACTTGATTTAGTGGCGTTGTTTGCTGATTCGGCCCCTACGGTCAAACGGGGATAAGTCGCATTTGGATTGTTCGGTGTCCAGCGATTCATGTGAAAATCAAATACAGGTCCTTCATTATTATTGTGAAATGCTTCTACAGACTCTCCCCTAAGCCATACGATGCGTTGGCCGACTCCTTGCCAGAACATGGAGAAATCAAGGCCTTTCCATTGTGCGGCATAATTGACCCCATATAAGAAGCGGGGAAATCTATTGCCCAATACGAAGCGATCGTCATCCTCCTTGATAAGCCCGTCTCCATCTTTGTCAAGATAGCGTATATCACCTGGCTTGGGGATGATGCCATCCAAACGAGGTCCTTGGTTTACTTCGTCTTGTGTTTGAAAAAATCCATCCCAACGGAAAGCATAGTAAGAATCTATCGGATATCCCTCTCGTACAATCGTGTTCACATCAGAACCATTGATCCAATAGGTTCCTTTCAGATCGATAACCTTATTTTTGCTGTCCGAAAAATTACCGGAGATGGTGTGGTCTACTTGCCCTGTTCTCAATTGATAACGTGCCGATAATTCCCACCCTTTGTTCTGTACTCTTCCGGCATTCTGAATAGGGGCACCACCTCCAAATACTCCCGGGACAGGGATATTGATCAGGATGTCGTAGGTATCATTCACATAATATTCTCCCGAAAAGGTCAACGCATTGTTTAGGAAGCCCAAGTCCGCTCCGATATTGAACATACTTGTCGTTTCCCATCTTAGATCGGCATTCGTGACATCGAAAGAAGCCACGGGATACATGGTCTCTCCGAAATTATATCCTTGCGCGGTGTTAACAGTAGCCTGGTATTGATAGTCCGCGATGCGGTTATTGCCAACGAGCCCCCAGGATGTCCTGATCTTGGCAAAAGGTAGGATTCCTTTTAAACTTTCGGGGTAGAAGCTTTCTTCAGACACTTTCCACCCTGCAGATAGGGAAGGAAACCATGCTGACCGGCTGCCTTTTCGGAACTTGGATGACATATCATTACGGAGGTTAAACCCAAACAGGTATTTATCGGAAAAATTATAATTCAACCGAAAAAATGCCGAATAGATAGACCATTCTGTTTGCCACTCTTGGTTCCCAGTGTTGGAAGTCTGTTCACCTCCCATGATATCATAATTTGATTCGTCTAGGAGTCTAAAGGTTTCGAAGCGATTATCGGTTCCTCCTTCATAAGAATACCCACCTAATGTGTTGAATGTATGGTTGCCCCATGTCTTATCATATGATAAGATCAGGTTAGAAGTGATGTTTTGGATACGCTGGGAGCTATTTGTCATCCGGTTCTCCTGATCTCCCGAATCTGGTATAGCCTTGCGGTTTTCCTTCAGGCGGTTATAATAGAGTTGAGTTCCAATCATTCCGCTCAACTTCAACCCGTCAACAATTTTAAACTCAGTATTTAAAATTCCTGATAAATCGTCATTCGCACTATTACGCTTACCTCCCTGCTCTAATCTGGCCAGGGCATTGGAATTACTGCCACTGGGGTAAGTATAATTACCATCTGCATCTATTATGGGATATATAGATGGCATACGCGTTGCTTGTTCAATAATCCATTCTGTCCAATAGGCGTGATCTTTTAAGGTGTTGCGCGCATAGGCCGCCAACACGTTGAATTTGAATCGTTCGGACACCTGAGTTTCTATATTTGTACGGAAATTAACGCGCTCAAGTCCATAATCCGGTCCTTGGAGCATACTTTCCTGATCCGTATAGGCACCCGAAACTAAATAAGTTGTCTTGTCGTTGCCACCCGATAGAGAAAGATTGTGTGTTTGTTGTGGGGCACTTGGACGATATATTTCTCTCATCCAATTAGCATTAGGCCCATTTGCTCTGAAATCTCTTATTTGTTCGGATGAGAACTGAAGAGATCTGCCGGAATTAAACAAGGCTTCATTTCTCAATTCTGCGTAGACCCATGAATCTACTAGCTGTGGCATAAAAGTTGGAGTTTGAGCCGCATAGATATAATCGTATGATACACGCGGAGCTCCTTTGCCTCCCCTTTTTGTGGTGATTAGAATAACACCGTTAGATGCTCGTGATCCATAGATCGCTGCTGAGGCGGCATCTTTTAGAACAGATATACTTTCAATATCGTTGATATTTACATTTTGAATATCCCCTATGATACCATCAATGATGACCATCGGATCATTATTGTTCAACGTATTTACTCCGCGGATATGAATAGACGGCCTATTTCCCGGTTGCGAGTTACTTTGTTGGATAGTTAGTCCAGGTGTTGTTCCCTGCAATGCTTCTACGACATTGATAACCGGTCTACTCTCTAATTCTTTCATATCGACAGAAGAAACGGCCCCGGTAAGATCCACTTTTTTCTGCGTGCCGTATCCTACGACAACCACCTCATCGAGTTCTCTATTCCTTTTAATTAATACGATTCGCACATTAGTTTTTCCAGAAACAAAAACTTCTTGATTTTCGTATCCGATGTATGAGATGGTCAAATTTGTATTTAATGAAGATACGGGCAATATGAAACGTCCTTCCTTATCCGTTATCGTTGCATGTGCTGTTCCCGACTCTCTCACCGAAGCCCCGGCAATAGCTTCATCATTTATATTCACGACTGTCCCTTCTAATGTTATTTTGTTATCCTGAGCGTATACCGCGAGATGCAGTACAAAAAAGCATACTGATAGAAAGGATCGATAAAATGTTTTATTTCTTCGTAGGAAGAAGTGTAGAGTCCGTCCACGACTCTTTGTAATTGATAAATAATTTTTCATGACATCATAATTTAGTCCTTAAAGATTTTAATTTAATTACCTAGTTTGTGGAGTGCATAGGCATATGCACCTAATGAAACGGCTTGACTCGTTCCGAGTATAGTTTTCATAATTACGGTTTTTTTATGTGGATTATAGTCGACTGTTTTTGTTGTATGAGGTATTTGCAACTGTATACTTTTATCGGAAATAAATTGTTTGAATTGGATTTCATCCTTCGGATCTATTATATCCATCTGTAATCGAGGCAACGTATCTCCTGCAAAAGTTGTTAAAGTAGATTTTATCTCGTTTATAAGTGTGGGCATAATATATTTCTCAGCCCCCATAATTCCCCCGCCGATCACTACAATGCCATCTGTGAAAGTAAGCAGATGTGCTATTGCATCACCGGCGACTTCACCAAACTGAGCAAAACTTATTATTGCAGCATCCTTATCCCCCTCTTTCTTACCTTCAGCGATAAGAAAGATATCTTTAGGTGCCAAGGTTTCATCCTGGGCTTTTGCAAATTCATTATATACACGTGTAATAGCTCGGATACTCACACTTTCTTCCGCAATTTTATCCGGGTACAATTTGTTACGGAATACCCATACATCTCCCCCACAATCATTGTCTCCCGTTAATAAATTATTGTCTATCACTATTCCAGAACCGAAACCGGTTCCAAAGGTAATTCCAATTAGATTTCGATATGCTCTATTCGATCCTTGAGCTTTTAATCGGTTATTGAGTGCTGGTAAAGCTCCTGCTAAAGCCTCTCCATATGCAAAAAGGTTACCGTCATTATTGATAAATACGGGTATCTGAAAGTGTTCTTCTAAAAATGGTCCTAACGCGACACCTCCGCGAAATGAAGGAAAATTGGGCAAATCACCGATAATCCCGTTTTTATAATCGGCAGGTCCAGGAAATGCAAAACTGATTGCTATCGGAGCTGTGGACAATTGTGTCCAGATATATGTAAATCCTTCAATTAATGCTGCTAAACATTTATTTAAATCATCCGCATAAGCCGGTAAACAATAAGGTTTAACAATCGCCTTATTGGCCTGAATAGCTGAAAACACCAAATTTGTTCCACCTGCGTCTAGTGTCAATACAATGCGATTATCGTAATCATACATAACGGTATCAGGATTTTAATTTAAATGAAATAGACCCTATTATTAACATGCTTATAAGAATAACAGACATGCTCGTTGTAAAAGTGGATATATCAGTAATCAATCCTTGCAATGGCAATAACAAGGCCCCACCGGACACACCCATGATCATCAGCGCTGATATGTCATTTGAATGCTTCATATTATGCTGTAATGCCAGGGAAAAAACAATGGAAAATACATTCGCACACGCCAAACCTATTACAGCAATAGCGATAAGCAACGCCCATAGGGACGAACTTATCATCATGGCCACAAATGCTAGAATAGCTATTATTGTGGTTATCTGTAAGAATCTTACAGCAGATAGTCTTATTAGCAGAAGTGCTCCTATAAATGTTCCTATTGTACGTGTTGCAAAGTATAGGCTTGTACCTAATGCGGCTTCTTCTAGTTGCATATCAACTCTCTCCATTAATAGCTTAGGTATACTGGTGTTCAAACCAACATCAATACCGACAATCAACAGGATGACAATAATGCAATAAACCAGGTATCTGTCCTTCAGCAAGGAAAATATTTCTTTGAAAGATGATGACTGTTCAATTGTTTCCGAAGATTCTTTAATATATACCGTGCAAAGAATGATAATAGATATAACCGTTGTAATGCAATAGATAAGAAATGTCAAGCGCCAATTATCCAACTGACTTGCTGCAAAACCTACTATTATAGGGCCTAAAAACGATGAAATAGCTTTGATAAATTGCCCCATCGTAAGTGTGCTTGCAAGTTTTTCTTTGCTCACTGTAGATGCTGCTAAAGGATTTAGAGCTACCTGCAAAATGGTATTTCCAATTCCTAACAATGCAAAAGAAAATAATATGCCAAGGTAATTGTAAAAGAATAAAGGAAATAACATGGCCGCGGCCGTTACAATTAATGATAGAATTACTGATTTTTTACGTCCGATCTTTCCCATAAGTATACCGGTCGGAACTGAAAAAACGGCAAACCAGACAAACACCATCATGGGTATCAAATTGGCCATAGCGTCGGATAATGCAAAATCCTTTTTAACGTAGTTGGTTGCTACCCCCACAATATCGACAAAGCCCATAACAAAAAAGCTGAGAAATATCGGAATAAATAAGAAGGACGATTTTATTTCTTTTGTGTTATTCATGGTGTTTGTTCCTAATTTTAATCCTTCATATTCTTACGGATGCTTTGATCGTCACACACTCTTTACCTTCTGATATACCATAAGGACGTATTATGTATTCTCTCACACTGGCAGGGATGATAAATGTCTCGGCATAATGAATAATCATTGGTTCAAAAGCATTTGTAGGGCTTTCAACTATAATTTCGTCCCCATCTACCAGATTCAGTACATTGACACTTTCGTCAGTATAGTGTGTCACCGGTTTTGAAAATGTATGCCGACGGGTTTCGATAAACTCGTTTCGATGTAGCCCTGTTTTCTCTTCAATCCATCCGTCACCATTAGCGATAATCTCAAAGTGGTTTATCAGTTTTGACTCGGTGTACTGGGTATCACGTTCCCAGTCGATGACTTCTTTTCCTCTTTGCACATTGATCGGGCGAGGTTTACCATCCAAGCCCAGGCGTTGCCAATCCCAGAGCTTAAAAGTGAAAAGGTTTGGCGTAGAACTGATTTCGAGTACAACAGCATTTATCCCTGAACAGTGGATAGTTCCCGCTGGGATGAGAAAATGATCATGTTTCCTAGCCGGAAATTTATTTACATATTTATCGGCCTCGAAGACAAGTTCCCCATTCGCTGCCTTTTCCAAATCTCCGATCATAGCTTTATCATCAATACCTGTTTTCAGACCAAGATAGACATGCGCATCTTCCTTTGCCTCTACGATATAGTAACTCTCATCTTGTGTATAGGTCAGCCCAAAGTTGTCGTGTACATATTGAGTTGTTGGATGTACCTGAAGGCTGAGGTTACCCCCTTTTACGGTATCTAGAAAATCGAAGCGAATGGGAAATTCCTTACCAAATCGCGCTTCTACCGGCTCACCTAAAAGTTGTCTACTCCTAGTATATACAAGGTTCACCGACGGCATCTCGAACACAATATCGTCGATTTCAAGCAGCAAACTATTTTCTTCCGGTACGCAATCGAACCCCCACCCATAATTGGCTTTAGATGGATCAAGAGCAAATTCTCCTTTCATCCATTGACCACCCCAAGGTGCGGGATCAAAAAACGGTACAACACGGAAAGGTGAGTTTGCCGCCTTATCCATTCCAGCATAAAAAGTTTGCCTATCAATCATTTTGGGATCATTAGGAACGACCGTATCCAGCCAATAGTCTACGTCGGAATAAATAGACCGTTTATACTTATCCAATACACGCCAATCGTTAAATAAACCTCGCTTATATTGGAATGAAAAAGGCTCTTTACTATTATCAATCCCTAAGCCTTCTACTTCCTGACGGCGCATACGTTGTTGGATTTCCCAGCGTGGCATGTCAGCGTAAACCAATATATCGCCGGGTTTGACAAGATGGGCCCCATGACCAAAAACCAAGACATTGCCCTTTGCTTCCTCAATTGCCTGCCTAGCTGAATCTAATTTTTTAGGATCAAAATATTCAGATAGCGAAACGTTGGACATATATCCAAATAGCACATCGTCCGTCATAAACCGCTCTGTTAATGATACTACTTCGGAATTGGAGATAAATAAATCTTTCGTGTCAATAAAAAGAGTAGGGTTTAGTTGACTAAATCGAGATCTCAGCTCGCTAAGATTAACTCCAGTGTAACAATCTATTACAACAACATTTTTGCTTGTTTTTTGCTGTTCCAAAACAGAAATAATGTTATTCCATCCTTGAGCAACAAAACCATTTAATTCAATCGTGGGCTTCTTCTTGTACGTACTTAACATGTCTATAATTGTATAATTGTTTAGTCATATGATTAGTATGTATAAACATATGATAGAGCAAATATATAGTTTTATTTTAAAAAACAAGTAAATCACGTTATTTTTTTTATTTTTGTGGAAACGATATGAAATTAAAAATAGACCATACCAGCAGCATACCCCTTCATAAACAGGCGGAAGAGCTAATTAGAAAGCTTATAGACAAACCTGAATATAGAGATGGACAATATCTCCCAAAGGAAGTTGATTTGTCTGAACAATTGAAAATATCGCGTAATACCCTACGCCAGGCAATTAATACATTAACAACAGAGGGGCTATTGGTTAGAAAAAAAGGTGTAGGAACACGTGTCGAAAAAAAGAAAATTTTTAGTGGTGTTGGTAATTGGCTCAGTTTCTCCGAGGAAATGAGAGTATTAGGTATAGAAATCCATAATTTCGAACTACAGATCTTCAGACATGAGGTATCATCGGATGTTGCAGCCTTTTTTAATATAAAAATGGGTACAAAGGTCATGAGACTTGAACGTCTGAGAGGAAAGAAGGATTATCCCTTCGTATATTTCATTTCTGAATTTAATCCTCAAATACCTATTTCAGCTTCTGAAAATTTCAATCGCCCTCTTTATGAAATACTTGAGTCAGACTATGGCATTGTAGCCCTCACCTCAAAGGAAGAGATAAGTGCTGCGGCAGCGGACTCATTTATTGCTGCGAAATTAGAGATAAAACAAGGCGAACCTATACTCATACGAAAAAGATATGTATACGATATCAACAACAACCCTATCGAATACAATATTGGATGTTACCGTGCAGATTCATTTACATATACTATAGAAAGTAAACGGAATCTCTAATAATTCTCAACGTATTATTTACAGATAAATGGATATACAAGCTATATTTTTCGATATAGACGGTACATTAGTTAGCTTTAATACGCATAAGATCCCTCCGTCCACACTTCAAGCCATTGAAGCGCTAAGAAAAAAAAACATAAAGCTAATAGTTGCAACAGGACGTTCACTGTTGGATATCAATCACCTTGGGAATCTCAAATTTGACGGTTATATAACTGCAAATGGAGCTTACTGTACTACAGACAAAAAGGAACTTCTGTATAGAAGATTGATTTCAGATGATGATTTACAAAAGCTGATAAGGTATCAAACGCATAGCGAGTTTCCTTGTATATTCATGACAGAAAAAGGGAATTTTGCAAATTATATAGATAATTCGGTAAGAGCAATCCATAATTTAGTGAACTTATCCCTACCCCCCGTTAGACCAATTGAAGAAATTGTTAAATATGGCGTTTTTCAAATAGATGCATATATTACGGAAAAAAAAGAAAAAATAGTTATCCAAGACGTGTTAAAGGGATGTGAAGGAAATCGATGGCATCCCTCATTTGTTGATATAAATGCTAAAGGTAACAACAAGGCAACGGGAGTAAAGATATTTCTAGAATATTATAATATTCCCCGAAAAAACACCATGGCTTTCGGTGATGGAGGTAATGACATTTCAATGTTGGAATATGTCGCTTTAGGTGTCGCAATGGGTGATGCAACGGACGATGTTATAAAAGTCGCGGACTACCTCACTACTTCGGTTGATGATGATGGAATAATGGCTGCATTGAAAAGATATAAAATTCTCTGCGAACAATAAAAAATTTAACTAAAAAGTTCTCTTCTTAAAATACGTAAGAGAAGCCAATTGCACCACCTGCATGAAATGTGTTTTGAAACCGATCACCACCCCAGGCTTTCCAGTGTATCCCCGGTATCGTACTCGAAGCTGTTGCTTCGGAGTAGACGAAAGAAGGTGCTGCATACACATGCCAATGTTTCGTCACGTGTAAGCTGGGGATAACACTAAATGAAAAACGCTGTGCATCTTGAATATGCATTTTTTTGTCAAAATTTAGTCTTTGCACCAACTCGGTGGCTAAACCAAATTTACGTCTATTCAAAAGTTGTGCACCCAATCCAAACGTCGTCGCATACTGGAAATCCGGCTGATCGACGTACTTTCCTATTCCAATCAAGCTATATAAGACACGCCCGCCAGAACGAAACTGAAAACTTAACAAACGGCTATCATCTACTTCCAACGATAGCTGTTTACGCCCGTTTTTAATAAAATTCAGTACTCCAATAGGGTAGTCACTGCTATCCGCGATATTCAAAAGGGCAGCAAACTGTACACCCCTCACCTTGTCTGCAATATTAACCGCTCCCGCGATTTGGCTTCCAGCACGCCCTTGGGAAACGTTCGCTGCTCCGGCGACCTGTAGACCTCTCGATTCATTCGCAAAATTAATCCCTCCAGCAGCCTGAATCCCTGTTCTTAACGTATCGACCTTATTCCATAGGCCAGCTAGCTGTGTTCCATTAAAATCGTGTACAACGACATTTCCTGCACCGGACATTTGCAAACCACTCACATTCCCCCCTACGACATTTAGGACACCAGAAAACTGGGCGCCCTGTACATCATACTGACTTACATTAAATATTCCTCCTAACTCGGTGCCGTCAACACCTGCTGCAGAGCCTCCGATAATATTTACCGAAAAATTGTTGACCACTTGCGATCCGAAAAATCCATGCGTACTCAATCCTGGGGTTAAGGATATCTGAAAAGGACTATAAGCAAAAAAGCCACCAAGGTTCATGCTTTGGATACGTTGCGACGAACCGGTAAACAGTCTTCCGAAGAAGTTATTGAATATATTTTTTTCGCTGTCATAACCGATATAATACCCCATTTTCCTTTTCTCGACAAGTGTTAAAGCCTCCACAGGCAGCAGCACCATCAAAGAGGTATCCTTGTAATTGGCTTTGCTCAATGCTATCGCTACCGTGTGATCGGGCTTTTTGACATCCAACTGAAAATAGCCGTTCTTATCCGATAATGTAGAAGCATGAAAGGTAAGCTTGTCATATATACTTGCATCAGCTATAGCTTTTTCAGTACGCAAATCCCGGACATAGCCGGAGACAACAGCCCGATTACCTTCATTCGTATGAACATTGACCTCCACGGCCATCCGCTGAGGCGCATAGGTGATAATAATGTGTGAGATAGTTTCTTTAAAGGCGTAATTTGCACCCAACACTTGCTCTAGGTAATCGATACAAACACCTTTAAACGAAGGTATTGAAACAATACTATCTAGTTGAAAAAGCTGGCTATTGTACGAGAACTCGAACCCTTGCTTTTCTTTGAGGGAAGCAAAAATTTGTCGGATACTCGTTTGCTCAAATCGAGGCATACGAATAGATGCACCGAGCTTGTTTTGTGCAGATAATTGGAAATACGAAGTGAATAAGAAAACAAACACAGCAAACAGTTTTGCTTTCCGAATAATGTATATAATTATTTTAAGATTCTTAATAATTCTGTATTTAGACATAGCAACTAATTGATGTAAAATTTACTTCCTTTTTTTTCGACTTTTAGGTCGAATGTTTGAACAATAACCTGAAGCATCTCAGCAAGGCTTTGCTGTTCAAAGGTTGCGGTGAGCAGAAGCTTGCCCTTCTCGGAGTTATCGACTACGAATTGTACTTCGTATGCCTTCGCTAAAGTGGCGAAGACCCGAGAAAGCGGTGTGTTTTCAAAAACAAACTCTTGGTGTATGTAATAGCGATATAAATGATCGGGTACCGTATCGATTTTTAGCTGAAACTTACTTGTGTCAGAAACGGTAATCGTTTGTTCAGGCTTCAATACAATTTCCTGATTGGCATAATTGACCTTGACTGATCCACTTGCGACGATAACTTCTGTTTCATCCGCTTCCCGACGTACATGAAAGCTTGTTCCCAATACCGTAATACGTGTTTTACCACTTTCAATTACAAAAGGCTGGTCCTTGTTTTTCTTCACATCGAAGAATGCTTCACCCTGCTGGAGATAGACTTCCCTGTTTTTACTCAACCAACTTTTGCGATAGTGCAAAGTCGTATTTTTATTCAGATTGACTACACTTCCATCTGGTAATAGGCTGCGTTGGGTTTGCACCTGGGTTTTCAGATCAAGCTCTTCGGTTAAGGAATGGCTTGCCCACCAAATAGAGCAGATACCCAATATCCCTACAACGATGGCAGCACGCCATCCTATCGTTCGTTTATTGGTTAATGCATGAACAATCCCCTCCTTATGTGCTACGCGCTCGTCACGCATACGAATAAAATTAGCCCAAGCAATGTCAATATTGACCACTGGAGCTACCTTCCCTTGCCCACTTATCTCCCATATTTCCTTCATATCCAGATATTCTTTTTCATGTCCGGCATTTTCCTTAATCCATTGCTCGACATCAGTCTGTTCCTCGGCTGTAGCCTCACCGTTGATGTATTTTGCGATCCACTCTTTTTTCATAACCTCTGCATGAATAATAAAATCAAAATTGTTAGATAGTCAACTAAATGCAGACGGAGGTGCTTTAGCGCCTTCGTCATATGCCCCTCTACCGTTTTCAAGGATAGGTTGAGGCTATCCGCAATCTCCTGATAACGTAGTTCCTGAAACCGGCTCATCTCAAAGATGGTTCTGCTTTTCTCAGGTAGCTTGGTCAATGCGAGTTGCAACTGTCTCTTGAGTTCAGTATCGCTGCGATGCATATCGTGTTGCGTGGCTGCATGTATAGCCTGATAAGTTTCATAACGCTGCTGCAATTTATGCCGTTTCAGCAAATTCAGACTTTGATTGTATACCGCACGGTATAGATATGCTTTTAACGAAGTTTGGATATTGTCTTGCCAGTCTCTTTCCCACAGCTTTAAAAAAACATGCTGAACGACTTCTTCGGCCACATCTGTATCTTCTAGTATGCGATAGGCGTAGCCATGCAATTCCTTAAAATGCTTTCGGAAAACCGCTTCAAAATTTTTCTCTCTATTAGCTAACATATAACGATTGCAAATAATAGCAGTGCAAATATCCTCCTTTTTGACCTGCTTCTATTCATTAAGACAACCAAAAGCGGGTCAACCCTTAATTTATTTTATTTTTCCCTTCACTTCTTCATGTGCAAACAATATATTATCTTTAGTTGAATAATATTGCATAGCGTATGGAAGAAATACATTCAACAGAAAGGAAGCGCTCCAAAGTGAAATCATTTTTGGGTTGGCTGCTCCTGATACTTGCACTTGGTCTTGCTGGTGTCGTCTACTTTAAATATTATTTCGTATTCGGTGAAGGCGTCAAATCCGGATACCTCAACTACGCGGTAAAAAAAGGCAACGTTTTTAAAACGTATGAGGGCAAACTGATCCAAGAAGGCTTTGGCAGCGGACGTACAGGCACGATCGCCAGCAATGAATTTGTATTTTCGATAGAAAGCGATTCCATTTTCCAACTTTTGGAGGTTAACAGTGGAAAATTCTTTGATCTACATTACAAGGAATATCATGGTGTACTACCTTGGCGCGGCCACACGAAGTACATTGTCGACAAAATTATTCAAATGAGATAACAACTAAAATATCCGCGTGTTCCCCCCTCTTACTATATCCCATACCGCCACAGTTGCTCTCCGATGTTTTGCAATTTCTTGCTTGGTGTTTTTCTGTCTATGCGATGTGCAGGCTCAAAAAAGAAAAAAAACAAGGCAGTATATCGAGCAATCGCCTGAGCAAACCCTAGTTTACGACAATAAGAATTATCTACCGCACATCCGCACCGTCGAGTTTTACCCGACAGGGAAAGAGAATCAGCTCCCAATATACGTTTTGGGAAGCTCAGAGCAACTTTTATTGTCTTTCGACGATCTGCGTGGAGACGTACGAACGTATTTTTTCAGTATCGAACACTGTGATGCCGACTGGGTACCTAGCAGGCTGAATGCTTTGGATTATGCCATAGGCTATAATGAAGACAGGATCGATGACTATAAGGTGTCGCAAGGCACGCTACAACCTTACACGCATTATGTATGCCATTTTCCAAATGAATATATTGCTCCCAAAGTCGCAGGGAATTATTTATTGAAGGTATATGAAGATGCTGACAAGAGCAGGCTCATCATCACGAGAAAATTCTATGTCGTACGCCCATTAATTCAGGTTGAAAGCGCGATTTCACCTTCCTTGCAAGCCAATAAGCGCCTGACCAATCAGAAGCTTAATATCAATCTACGGACGTCCGCATTAACCATCAACAATCCACACCGCGATATACAGCTACATGTCTTTCAAAATCAGCGCTACGATAATAAGATGGTTTTAACGCAACCGATGTTTATTGGCAACCATGAAATAAAATACAATGGCAACGAGACCCTGGATTTCTTTGGGAATAATGAATTTAGATACACTGATTTACGGAGCACGAAATCCGCTTCGGGACAGGTTAGGGAATTAAAGTTGGATACCGCAGTTAACGTTATTCTATTCACAGATGATGATCATGGAACTTCGACTTATGCAAATACATACGATGAAAATGGTAAGTTTTTCATTCGAAATCTGGATTACAGCGATGTAGAAACCCAAAGCGACTATGCTCACGTGCGATTTTCGCTCCAAACCAACCAGCAGGTACAAGGCAAGATTTATGTGGTTGGTGGCTTTAATAATTTTGAAAGAACACCGGAAAACCAACTTGTATACCGCAAGGATTCAGGCTTGTGGGAAGTTACCTTAATGCTAAAACAGGGTTTATACGATTATGAATATGTCTTGGAAACGCCCGATGGACAAGTTGTAACGGATGCTTTCTCAGACACTTTTTACGCTACCGGCAATGACTACCTCATCCTCGTATACCACCGAAGAATAGGAACCTATTGGGATGAAATACTGGGCATAGGAACTGTTTCTATTCATAATAAGGTAAATAAAAATCTATAACACCTTGGACAAATCTACAGATGACAAAAAGTTAAAACGTGGCTTAAGTAACCGCCATATCCAACTGATTGCTTTAGGAGGTGCTATTGGTACCGGACTATTTTTGGGGGTTGGTAAGGCTGCTATATTGGCCGGTCCTTCGGTCATTCTTGGCTATGCCATAGCTGGTATTATCGCTTTTTTTATTATGCGCCAGTTAGGCGAGATGGTCGTTGAAGAACCTGTATCGGGAAGTTTTAGTTTTTTTGCCAATAAGTATTGGGGATCATTTGCTGGCTTTGCCTCGGGCTGGAACTATTGGATATTGTATGTTCTTGTGAGTATGGCCGAACTGACGGCAATTGGGGTATACATCCAATTTTGGTGGCCAGAAGTACCTCTTTGGTTATCCAGCTTCTTTTTCTTTATTCTTATCAATATTATCAACCTTGCTTCGGTAAAAGTCTATGGTGAAACGGAGTTTTGGTTTTCTATTATCAAAGTTGCGGCCATCATCGCCATGATTATATTTGGATCTTATCTATTGTTAAGTGGCACAGGGGGTGAGCGGGCAAGTGTTGAAAATCTATACAATGATGGTGGATTTTTCCCGAAAGGATGGCTTTCGTCCACTGATGAAGGGAGCTACCAAGGTTTGCTGGCTGCTTTGGTGATGATCATGTTCTCATTTGGTGGGTTAGAACTAGTCGGTATTACGGCTGCGGAAGCAGAGAACCCACAAAAAAATATCCCAAGAGCCACCAATCAGGTGTTGGTGCGTATATTGATTTTTTACGTTGGGGCGCTGTTTATCCTGTTTTCGCTGATGCCTTGGCGATCTATTACTGCCGATACCAGTCCTTTTGTAGAGGTATTCAATACCCTCAACAGTCATCAGCTCACCTTATTTGGCAAAACATTTTATTTCACGGCCCTTATTGCAAACGTGCTGAATATTATTGTCCTTACTGCCGCACTATCGGTATACAACAGCTGTGTATACAGCAACTCCCGGATGCTTTATGGTTTGGCTGAACAAGGTAATGCTCCACGGTTTCTGAAAAGATTAAATAAAAATCATTCACCAATCCTCGCCATCATGGTGTCGGCAGCACTCGTATTTATCTGCATTATCATCAACTGGATAATTCCCGAAAAGGCGTTGGAGATTTTGATGTCCCTTGTCGTATCCTCTTTAATCATCAATTGGATTATGATTAGCTGGACCCACCTTCATTTTAAAAGGAGCGAAAGAATTAGACATAAAAAAACCTTATTCCCGAGCTTTTTATACCCGTGGAGCAATTATATATGCCTATTGTTTCTATTGGGCGTCTTGATCATGATGTGGTATACCGGATTGAAAGTATCGGTAGAACTGATCCCCATTTGGCTTGTTGTACTGTGGATAAGCTATCGTTTGGTACAGACTAATAAGTATAAACGTATCGGTGTGAATAAGTAATTACTAGAGACTAATCAAAAACGAAACTAAGAATTTGCTTAGTTAAGAATAATCACCTCTACCCTTCTATTTCTTTCACGTCCTTCGGGTGTTTTATTATCTGCAACAGGCTTGGTTTGTCCTAGACCCTTGGTGGATATACGAGAACCGGAAACCCCTGCCTCTTCGAGGTAAACTTTCACAGAGGTTGCTCGTTTATCGGACAACCATTGATTATATTGTTCCGTACCCGTCGCATCCGTATGACCGTCGACCCGGATTTTTTTATTGGCATCCTCTTTTAAAATTTTAGCAAGCTTACTTAATTGTGTCTTAGCGCCCTCAGTCAGATAGGAAGAATTAGTCGGAAATAAAAGATCGGATGACAAGGTAAATTTAATCCCTTCGTCTGTTCTGGCGGCATTTTCAAATTCACTTTTAACATTTTTAAGCCCATCATCTGTACCATCCTTTGTGACCACGGCACCCGGATTGACCGTTAACAAGGGCTGTTTACACGCAACGATATTTAAACTTAATGCAACAGCACCAAATAGTATAATTCTTTTCATATCTTCTTCTAACTGAATTTAAAAAACTGACACCAGATTCCAAAACGGAATCAGGCTTAAATATATACATATTATTCTTTATTTGATATTTCTGGGACAAACAATTTACTTCGAACTAACTGCAATTCGGGTATCTGCGCATAAAGATCCCAGATAAATCCTGTTCTTGCATTTTCCATCATAATAGCTAATGTTGCTTGATTAACAGCTAAGTATTCGTCAGAGACATCATCGTTTCTCAGATCAAGCCATGACCGAAATCCATACTCTGTAAAAAGGTTGGTACCGAATTTATGATAGAGTGCCAACAAAGCCTTCTCACCCGCTTCTTGGTCTACGATAATCGCACTAGGGCCAATAACCGGATTAATGCGATATCCCCCTCCATGTCGGCCGTATTGATAAAAACCCCAGATATCGCTATGGTTTACACCAACTCCCAATTCATTATCTCTCCTTTTAACAAACCTTACATAAGAGGTAAGGATATCTTTCCAATGAAAGATTGAATCAGACACAAGCGTTGGCTTCAGGGTTAAGAAGGGTTTATAAAGATCCAACAGGCTTCCCTTAATATCCCCTAACAACAGGCATTCACCATAAGCAGACAAACTGTCCACGATAGGCACTTGCACTAAAGTATCAATCTGTCGTAGCACCTGCACCCTACTTTGGATAACCGAATCCGCAGAAAGACTATCAGCATAGACATCGATATCGACCTCTTCGATTTTGGAAAACCGAACGGAGTCATACGAATGGTATACGGAATGTGCATAGGATGATACCGGCAGACCATGTGTTGAAGACCCTATGGCCAGCATGTACGTATTCATCGCATAATTGGGTCCCGCTATAGCTTCGTCCCTCCCCTGAAATGGAGCTTTGTCTAAAGCGATACTCTTGCTCAGGATATCGGACGAATCTTTTATGGTCAACATACGCCAATCAATACGATCGTACAGGTTGGATATTTTGTTTCTCAAGTTATACTCTTCATCATTGTCTTTTGAAAAATATTGCCGGGCAACCAGCAAAGCTTCAATGATGGAAGAGGTCGCCATAACATCATACTCCTCTCGGCCAAAGACGTATTCGGGAACACCTTTACGTCCATCAAAATAAGCCGGAAATACACCATGATAATTTTGGGCTTTTGACAAAAAATCAACCATACGGGAAATCCGGTTAAACACCGCTTGCCGGGAAACCTGTTCCCGCTCAACGGCAATAAGGAGAGACAAGATAGCCCCCCCGGTTTCTTTGGTCGACACGACGGCTTTTTCCTTCAGTCTGTAGGGCATATACATGCCACTGTTGATGTCGTAGTTTTCTACAAAGTAATTGATATGGGCAAGCTGGATGAAATTAAACAGCTTTGCACTCGCCATTTCCATCGTCTGCACTTCTTTTGCAATAGAAAAAGGAGACTCATTATAATTATAATCCAGCCAGGCGATCTTATAGAAATATTTTTGGCCAATTACCGGAACATCATCCAAGCAAGATTGCATATAAATAGGCTTTATTGCTACTGGTGTATAATCCTTACCATCCAAAGACCGATAAATCTTGATGTATCGAATACTCGGTGTCAACGGCAACTGCCATTTTAAATGAACCATCTTATCATAGGCATCTGCCGCAATCAAAACAGCTGGTGATGACAATTTTGCTTCAGAATAGGATTTAGGCAGGAATTCAATTTGATCCAAAAAAAGATGATGAGTAGCTCGGGATGCCCCTTGCTGAGAAAGGGCTATGCCATTGATCGGCTTATCATTATCCAACCCTTTAAAATCTTTACAAGGTATTCGAACTTTCAACCAAGTATCATATTTAAAATCAGCAACATACTTACCAATAGCTAATGTATCCGTTTTCGTATTCCGTTGTGTAATAAAAATCTGAGGAAGATCCTTAAGGGTAGTTCCTTGAGACTTAACAAACAAACGGAAGGTTAAGAAGTCTGAGTTCAGAACACGGTAAAGAAATTTTTGTCGGCTATAACGGATATCTACCGTCCAATCACTTGCTGGAGCGGAGAGATATTTTAACGATAGGGCATTGCCGGGTGTAAAAAACAATGTATCGGATACAAGTAAATGTTTATTTACATTTTCAACCCAACTATTTCCAGTGTATTGGACATGACTTTTGGCATAACTTCCAGAAATCAAACTATTATCAAAGATTACCTCAGGATAAGTGTCTCCCAAGACGTACAGCGGCAAGAGCAGAAATGCCAAGATAAGTTGCTTCATTAATTCCATAATCCTAACCAAAAAACAAAAATAGGCAAAATCGGTGCCATAGACACTATATTAAGCAAATAACTACCTTAAGTAAAAATTAATTTACACAAATTGAGCTTATTACAAATAATAGAACCATAAACAAGGACAAAAATTTCATTTTTTAAATTTTCTACATATATTTGCAACACTTCAAGCGAAAGTAGCTCAGTTGGTAGAGCAC
>JBEBWF010000003.1:0-111232 GCA_040392285.1 Sphingobacterium sp.
GTATGCCTTTTTCAGTTGTTCGGGCATATTTTCCAATTTCGCTTGTTTCATAAAGCTCCAAAACCATTCGGGAACTCCGTTGCGTTTGGCAAGTGCAGAGCCCAAAATAATTTTATCAACTATTTCGGGATGTCGAATAGCAATCTGCATGGTTGTTGTACCTCCGTTACTGAAACCGAAAAAATCGGCTTTGTCAATGTTTAAGTTCTTGAGAAGTGTTGCAATGTCTTCCGCATCTTGTTCAAATGTCAAGTCTGCGTTTCTGTCGCTTGTCCGTCCGTGCACTTGTAGTTCAACTGCAATAACTTTTCTGTTTTTTGCTAATAATGGAATAACTTTTTCAAAGTTGGATTGAATTGTCGAACCACCACCGTGAATTAACACAAGGGTTTTGCCTTGTCCATATATTTCGTAATACATTTTCAGTCCGTTCACTTCGGAATATCCACTGTCAAAAATCAATTTGTCCGCTGTTGCTGTTTCCATTTTTTGTTTTAGTCTCTTCGGTTTTGGCTTCCGTTATTGAAAACACTGACGACAGACATTTTTGTTGGTTTTTCTTTTTATAATGTTTAACAACCTAAATTTAATAATTTTTAATCTGTTTGAAACAACAGGGAAGTTTACCCTGTGGACAAAGATATACCTTAGCCGTTTATATTTAATGATCGGCATAGCGAGATCTTCAAATTTAGGGAATATCTTCTCCTAGGGTATCCTGTGAGATTGTTGCTGCCATATCGTTCTAACTTTTCAAGGTTGACAGCAGTTCATCCAATTGTTGGAAGTCAATGGTCATACCTTCCTTAAAGCCCATCTCGATTTCCTTTTCGAGGTCGGCAAGCGTATCGTAGGTCAGCAGCATATCTACCCGCACTTTATGGTCTACCGGCACAAACGTGTTCTCCCATAAGTTTTGCGGAAATGCAGGATTTAGAACACCATTTTCGTCGCTAAACCCACCTTTAGAGGAAAATGATTTTTCCTTTACGATGGAAACGAAATCGGCTCTGCTCCAATGTTTTTCACCTTCAGGACTTACCATGGCATAGAGCCAAAAACCGCCTTCCGAAAAATCCATCGTCTTCGTTTCGGCTCTCCAAGGCTGCGGCCCCCACCATTGGTCGAGTAGCTCCGGGGTTGTCCATGCCTGCCATACCAGCCTAAGGCTGGCATCAAATTCACGCGTGATGTGAATAGTCTTGTCTTCCTTGTTGACAATAAAGTCAAATAATAAATTGCTGTTCATCTTATTTATATTTTAGCTGTTCAAAAAATCCTTCAAACCGTTCAAAATTCTGCGCCTGTCCCTCTTTCGCGTTGAATACATCTATAACAGTCGCCAGCATTTCCTCTGTATCAAAGAGCGAGCTCCATCCGATCTGGTATCTGGGTCTCTTCTGCCTTATCTACAAACAAAAAAGTGGTAATAAAGTGTGGATTGAAATGCTGCAATTACTTTTTTCATTCTTCTTTTTTGTCAGTTTGTTTCGTGGATTCAATGCACCGACCCCTATGGTAAGTATTTTTTCCCTCCATATCAACCGTTAAGTTAAACAAAAATTTGTGTTCCCCGACCATCAACGGTACCCCGTAATGATGGTGATGTTTTTAGCATCCCAACAATAGATATTGGTTTTTTGGCACAAAAAAGAGTATTTTTGAGCATAGATTCAACAAAGAAATATGATTCAGGTAAATGAATATTTTGAAGGAAGCGTAAAGTCTCTGGGATATAACCGGGTCAACGGAAAATCGACTGTGGGCGTTATGGAACCGGGAGAGTACATGTTCAACACGGGAAGCCCGGAGACAATGATTGTGATCGAGGGCCAAATGGAGGTCTTGCCGTATGGGGAAGAGACATGGAAAACTTACCGCGATGGAAACAGCTTTGACGTGCCGAGAAACTCTTCGTTTCGGGTAAAGGTTGCTATACAGACCTCGTATCTATGCCGATATGATTAATAACAGTTAGCACTATTTGTGCGAAGGGCTGCGCAAGGAAATATTAAAGGGATATATACTAATTCTGCTGGGTTCCCTGTGTAGAATGTAGTTTTACCAACACTTGTCCTTTTCGTCCTTGTAATAACATATACATTTCTTTCTCCATTATCGTAATGAGAAGAACCGATTTCTTTAAGCACATAATCATAGGTTTTCTACCAATATTAACGTGTCTACTTTGTCGTAAATTGCGCATAGCCATAATCTTCACCTTCTTTTTCTACTAATTTCAAGAAACCGAGGTCATCATTAGGTTTTGCGATGTATCCGTCTAAACTCGTCGCAATGAAAAGTGATAGTTTTCGCATCTGTTTTATACTTTAAAATTTCTATAGAATCAGTATAAGGGTATCATTTCTTTGCAAATTTAGCCCCATTATTTTACCTACAGGGCGTTTTTACTTGACAAAATGATTTTCGTCTGGAAAATGATGCTTTTAGTTAGCCTGATTTAGAATAAATTCTTTCGGATATTCAACTGTTCCGCTAACTCCATCAAGGCCATTTTCGGTCAACTCAATTGCCATACAGTTCTCTTTTGGAACATCAAAAGGTAGTTCAATTCCAAAATTGTCTGCTTGCTTGTAACCAAATTTCGGATAGTATTTTTCGTGTCCAAGTAATATTATTGATTGGTGTCCTAGTTCTCTTGCTTTTTTGTGAGCGTCTCGTATCAACATTCCACCAATTCCTTTGCCTTGATATTCTGGAAGTACAGAAACTGGCGCAAGAGCTAATGAGTCAAATTCATCTTGTCCATTCTTTATTTTCAATTTAGTAAGCAAAATATGTCCGACAATTTTATTTTCGATTTCGGCTACCATTGACAATTCAGGAATAAATGCGGTTGATTTTCTCAGTCTTTGAACAAGGAACTGCTCGCGGTGGTCGCTTAATGTTAATTTTTCAAAAGCTTTCTCGATTAACTCAAACACTATATTATAGTCCGTCTGATTCTCCTTGCGAATAATAATTTCCATTGTTCCAATATCCTTTGTTTTGTTCATTGTTTTAATGTGCACCACAACGATTCGAGGCGTTCGGCTTCGGTTGGGGCTTTCCAGCAGCATACTATATTATTTTTCAGTCAGTTGCATTCTGTTGTTGTACCAATTCACTGCTTTTCGTTCTTCTTCTTTGATAAATTTGTCTTTCGCATCATTGTATTCGTTTCCATTACGCCATTCCTTTGATTTAAGCTCTTCTTTTAATCTTTGATACTCGGTTTTTATTTGTGGGTTGTCCCTTAGATAGTCTCTGAATGCAACGTGTCTTGTCCAATGTTTTGAGTCAATTGGCAGTATATGAATATGAGTAAGCCGGTTGTTGTGTTCTTCTGTACTTGTCGGCACTTGGTCTGCTTTCATAATTATTCTTGGAATTGACGGGTTTGAATAACCCATTTTATGCTTTACGAAGAATCTTCTGTAAGGCATATCTTCATTATATATATCATAATGAATGTATCCATAGTCAATTAAAGGTTTCACGGTTTTGTCTAAATCCTTTTCGCGTTTTAAACCGACCAAAATGTCAATAATTGGTTTTGCAGATAATCCTTCCACAGAAGTACTGCCGATATGTTCAATCTTAGGATTGAGAAAGCTAATTAGTTCAAGAAGCTCTGCTTTTAACTTATCAAATTCTATTGTCCATTCCGTATTATATTCTTCGAATTTTATTTTCATTTCTTTTGCTCGCACTTCTCTGTTATAGTTGCTGCTAACTTTCAAATATACGCAACTTTCTAAATAGTGACAGATGGATTTAGATAGCGAACTAGATAGATTAAGAATCAAAAAAGGGGCAGCTATGGGGGAAGTAAACTACCCAAAACAAAGCAAAACAGTCCAAATCAAACCACATCAATTCGCCCTATTTCTCGCCCCATGGCATAAAAAAAGCACCAATCGGGTGTGATTGATGCGTTTTTAGTAGCCCGTAGGGGAATCGAACCCCTGTTTCAAGAATGAAAATCTTGCGTCCTAACCCCTAGACGAACGGGCCTTTTCATTTTGGTGCTGCAAATATAAAAGCTTTGGCATATTTTCCAAAATATTTTTTGAATCAATACCCTAATTCTTTGACAGCTAAAAGGATATTTTTAAATCAGGTCAAACCCAATATCTGTCCGAAAGTATTTTCCTGGATAAAATATACGACCTGCGTCTGCGGTTGCTTGTTGTAATGCCGTAAAAAGATCATCTTGTAATGTTGTCACGGCCAACACTCGTCCCCCGGCAGTCACTATTTCGCCATTAACCTCTTTTGTTCCCGCATGGAATACCATCGATTCCTTTACGTTTTCAATATTCGAGATGATTTTACCGTTTTCATATTCTCCGGGATATCCGCCTGACACCAATACTACAGTCACGGCCGTTTTAGGGCTCACCGTATAGGAACGACTTACCAAATCTCCTTTTGCGACCCCCTCCAAGAGATCCACTAGATCTGACTCGATGCGCGGCATTACAGATTCTGTCTCCGGATCACCCATACGCACGTTATACTCGATAACATATGGCTCGCCGTCCATGTTCATCAATCCGATGAAGATAAAGCCCTTATAAGGGATATTATCTTTCTTCAACCCTTCAACTGTGGGTTTAATGATACGGTCCTCTACCTTCGCCAGGAAAGCTTCGTCTGCAAAAGGCACCGGGGAAATAGACCCCATACCTCCCGTGTTAAGCCCAGTATCTCCCTCACCTATACGTTTGTAGTCTTTTGCCGAAGGAAGGATTTTGTAAGAATCTCCATCCGTAAGGACAAAAACAGATAGCTCAATTCCTTTGAGGAACTCTTCGATAACGACCGTACTGCTTGCTGCTCCAAACTTTGCATCCGCGATCATTGCCTTTAACTCCTTCTTGGCCTCATCAAGGGTTTCACATATTAATACACCTTTCCCTGCAGCAAGACCGTCAGCCTTTAAAACAATGGGTAGCTTTTGTGTTTCCAGATAAGCTAACCCCTCTTCCAAATTGGTTTTATCAAAGGACTTATAAGCTGCAGTAGGGATGTTATGCCTCAACATGAATGCTTTAGAAAAATCTTTCGACCCTTCCAATTGTGCGCCCAACTGCTGTGGTCCAACAATAGCAATATGTTTAATATCTTCTCTATTTAAAAAGTAATCATGAATACCTTTGACTAGTGGTTCTTCTGGCCCTACGACAACAAGCTCGATAGCGTGAGCTAATGCGAAAGCAGCAATACCTTCGAAATCTGTAACTTTAAGATCCACGTTTATGCCATATTGCCCTGTTCCAGCATTCCCAGGTGCTATATACAACTTTGTAAGTTTCGGACTTTGGGATATCTTGTAGGCAAAGGCAGATTCGCGCCCGCCTGAACCAACTATTAAAATATTCATAGCGCAAATATATTGATGTATGCTTAGAAAACATAAAAAATTAGAGACCATCACCATCTATTTATCTAAATATTTTTTAACTTTCCGTGGTGATATCATATTTCACTAGAAACAAGCATGAAAAGAGCCTTTTATCTACTCATTGTACTCCTTTGTGCACAAAGGATTGTGGGTCAGGATATTCAGACAGTATTAGATAAAGTAGATTATACCTATGGAGTCAATCCGCAAGAAAAGATATACTTACACCTCGATAAATACTCCTATACCGCTGGTGAGACAATTTGGTTTAAGGCATATACGACTATTGGTATCCAAAACCTGTTCTCTAAGCTAAGTAACATTGGCTATGTCGAATTAATCGATCCATCGGAAAGGGTGGTAAGCTCCATAAAAATACCGCTCATAAATGGAATAGGAATAGGGGACTTATCGCTTATAGACACCCTTACGGCAGGTTCTTATCGGATTAGAGCGTATACAAATTGGATGCGGAATTATGATGATCGCTACTTTTACGATCGAACGATACAAATAAGTAATGGTAGAATAGATAACGTACAGACCATTACTTCTGTCGCGCATACCGATGAAGCCGATATATATACAATTACGCTGAAAAGCTTAAGTGGTATTCCCTTAAGTAAGACCTCGGTTCGTTATGAATTGATTAAGGATGGTGAGACCCTAAGGAAAAAGCGCGCATCGACCGACGAGCAAGGGGTATTAATAATTGATGTGGACAAAAAGCTCGAGAATCCTTTGATTAAACTCCGCTTTGATAATCTGGAAAAGATTGCCATCAATAAAATTATCAAACCAGCTAATCCAGCTTCTAAAAACAGTGTGCAACTTTTTGCGGAAGGGGGGAAGATTTTAGAAGGCACGCTTAATAATATCGCGGTAAAATCGATAAATTCTCAAGGGCTAGCTATTAAGTCTAAAGTTTTTATAAAATCCGGAACGGACACCTTATCGGTTATAGAAACCAATGATTTAGGTATGGGAGCTTCTTTTGCTTTTATCGGTCAAGGCGTTCCTTTATCTGCTACGGCAGTGTTTGAAGATGGTAGCACAACCGATGTTGCTCTCCCCGAAGTCGTCTCAGAAGGTTATGCGATTATTTTAAACACGAAAAATAAAGACCGTATAATTAGTCAGGTCAATGTTTCAAAAAATTATGTGGACCATCAAGATTTATACTTCATTGTGCACCATCTGGGGCAGGTATATTTTGTCTCTAAACAGAAGGCGAATAAAAATGAATTGGTATTTTCGGTCAATAGGGCTATGCTGCCCACAGGGGTTATTACGATAAGTATATTGAACAGCCAGTTTACGCCGATTGTGGAACGAGCCGTTTTTAACTATTCAGAGGACAACAGCCTTCCCCTGACTGCTTCTTTAGACAAACTGCGTTACGGGGCAAGGGATAGTGTTCAGGTCAGCATCTTAGCTGGTGACAGTAAAGATAGTCTGCGCGTCGCAGCATTGTCGGCAAGTATTGTGAATCTCACCAAGATACAGGATGATTACCAAAATGCACCTAACATCCTTACGTCTTTGTTGCTAAGTGCGGATTTAAAAGGTTTTATTGAAAACCCTGGATACTATTTCCAAGAGGGCAAAGTGAATAACGGTGATCTTGATTATCTTATGTTGACTCAAGGGTGGCGCAACATAAGTTGGGATAGTATTGGTATGGAAATCAAACCAAAATTTGAGGCGGAGAAAGGTATAAAGATTGCCGGTTACACTAAAAAGCTAGGTCGGAAGGCGGCTGAATCAAATGCTAAAGTTCAGCTTATATCGACAAAGAACTTTATGGATTTTCTGGATACGGTGTCTAATGAGGAGGGATATTTCGATTTTGGATACTTATTGTTCCCTGACAGCGTAAAGTTTTTAGTGTCTGCACGTACGGAAAAAGATAAAAAAAATATCGACATCATCGTTGACTCCGAGCAAGCTCCACCTATAACGGCTAACCGCAACGCTCCTCTGGAAATAAATGATGTAAATAGCCGTTTCTTGGATCAGATTAACCAATCCAAACAGTTCTTTGCACAACTGGAACAAACGGGACTGATGGAGAAAAGCATCACTATTGAAGAAGTCGTGGTGAGAGCAACAGCCCGAAAGCCCGTGTCTGAGAACTCGACAAACCTAAATGGCCCGGGCAATGCTGACCAGGTCCTCACGGCTGATGATCTTTCTACTTGTGCTACTTTGGAGATGTGTTTGATGGGGCGACTAATGGGCGTGACCTGGATGAGCGGGGTGCCTTATAACACCCGCGGGAATGTGCCTATGCAAGTGGTGTTGGACGGTATGTTTATTGAAGCTGAGGAAATTTCTATGATAAATGTTATGGACATTGAAAGTGTAGAAGTGTTACGCAACTCGAATTATACTGCTATATACGGTATGAATGGCGGAAATGGACTGTTGATTTTGACTTCAAAAACTGGATCTTCAGCCATGAGCAATTATGTTCCTAAAGGGTTATTGACCATACAACCCCAAGGATTATACGCGACACGGACATTTTACAAACCGGAATACGATGTGGATAGTTCAGTGAAGCTGGCAAGGGATTTGCGCACCACGATCCATTGGGAGCCCGGCATAGTTGCCGATAGAACTGGAAAAGCAACATTTGGTTTCTTCACCTCCGATGAGCCTGGCAAGTATCTCATGGTGTTGGAAGGCGTTGACTTAACAGGAAGGGTGGGGCGGAGATCACTACTATTTGAGGTGAAATAAATTGTATAACGTATTTTTGGCGGCATAAACTTGTTCAAGATCTTTTCACCTGCTGAACAATAGGCTGCTTATCGTGTTTATCTTTTAGGAAGAATTATGAATTTTTTGCGAACAAGAACGGAGGATCATATCTATCATATCTTACTGGATCGAGGAAAATCGAACGCCATAGATATTATGGTTGTCAATGAGCTTATCGAGGCGATAGATTCTGCCGCACAAGATCCTGCTATCGAAGGACTCATTCTGTCTGGAAAAGAGGGTTTCTTCTCTGCCGGGCTGGACTTGATAACCTTGTATGATTACGATGAAGAAGCAATGAGGGCCTTTTGGAATAGGTTCTTGGTGTTGCTACAAAAATTTATGGCTTTTCCCAAACCGTCTGTTTCGGCGATTACCGGTCATAGCCCAGCAGGAGGTTGTGTGTTGGCATTGTGCTGCGATTATAGGATTATGACCGAGGGTGATTATATCATTGGGTTAAATGAAGTTTCAATCGGCCTCACCGTGCCCGAAAGTATATTTAAGCTCTACGCTTTTTGGTTGGGCAATGGACAAGCCTATCGTAGTTTATTAGAGGGCCGTCTTTTCAATCCTCAGGAAGCGCTGTCTATAGGGTTAGTGGACGAGGTTGTTGCCTTGGCCCGTATTCAAAATGCCGCTCTACGAAAAGTGAAAAGTGTAATGCAGTTTGAAAGAAATGCCTGGCAAAATACAAAGCAAAATTTTAGAAAGGAACTACTGGCAAATCTCACCCAAAATCATGACGAAGCGATCGGTCAGGTTTTGGCCCAATGGTGGAAGCCAAGTACACGGTCCATCTTAAAAACAATCATTGAAAACCTTACACAACGCAAAGGATAGATTAAAATTATTCCAATGAAAAAAATTATTGTTGTTGTTTTTGTATCCCTATTGATTTTGTCTGCTTGCAATCGGAGTAATAAAAAAACTAGTGAAAACCCACAAGACAGCGTTTCTCATATCTTGTCAAATGATGTGGAAGAACTGCAAGATCTTTCGGAAGTAATTACACGGTTTGTTCGGGCTTATGCCAGTCAGGACGAAGCCAAATTAAACAGCCTTTTACACGCGGAGTTGGGCTTAACAATTATTTATCGCCCTGGTGCTTCGGATAACTTTATAACCGTTGATAGTATAGACTTGGCTCATCCCGTGCCGGATTATTACCCTTATCCATCGCTGGAAAACACGTATGCACTAACATTCGGTTCCTTGCCGAAATTCGATTGTGGAACAGAAAAATGGGATAAACAAGGACTTGTCTGTGACACCACGATCCATCCTACTCAATTGACTCAAATTGCTTTGTTTGAAAAAGAATTCAACGAAGCTACATACAGTCGTGTAGCGCTCGAAGAAATAAGAAACAGGGAGAACGCGAGTTTTCGTGTGATTGTTACTGCCAAAAACCCATTGGTCTTTCATGTTCAAAAATACAAAGGCCGATGGTATGTGTCTGTATTGGATAGAGCATATGGAGGTTGCGATGCTTAAAAATGTTCCAAAAGAGATCTTTCTTACAAAAGGTTTTTATATTTACTCGACAATATTTCCACTATGAATATAGAAAAAACAACACAAGATCGTATTAATAAATGGTTGTCTCCGGAGTATGATCAAGAGACAGTAGACCATATTCAAAAGTTGATTGATCATAAAGAAGAAACGGAGTTAGTTGATTCTTTCTACAAAGAATTGGAATTTGGCACAGGGGGGCTGCGGGGAATAATGGGTGTCGGATCCAACAGAATGAATAAGTACACGATCGGTAAGGCTACACAAGGACTGGCGAATTACTTGAAAAAACAATTTCCCAATCAACAGATTAAGGTAGCTGTTTCGTACGATAGCCGTAACTACTCTCAACATTTTGGCCATTTGGTCGCTGATATATTTTCTGCAAATGATATTCTTGTTTATTTATTTGAGAACTTACGCCCTACACCTTTACTATCTTTTGCGGTGCGTCACTTTGCATGCCAAGGTGGGGTAATGCTTACGGCGTCGCACAATCCAAAGGAGTACAATGGCTTTAAAGCATATTGGAATGATGGGGGGCAACTGGTTGCTCCGCATGACAAGAATGTTATCGAGGAAGTCAATGGCATCCAGTCAGTTTCAGAAATCAAATTCGGTCGGATAGACGATAACATTCATTTGATTGGCGAGGAGTTTGATGACCTCTATATCCAAGCAAATAAGCGACTAAGTATACACCCGGAGACGGTGAAAGCGGAAAAAGATCTTAAGATCGTATACTCTCCTATACATGGAACAGGAATTACAATCGTACCCAAAATGCTGGAGGCTTGGGGCTTTGAGAATGTCATCATCGTAGATGCTCAGGCGAAGCCTGATGGGGATTTCCCAACGGTAGTGTACCCTAATCCGGAGGAAGAGGAGGCGATGTCCATGGCAAAAAAGACAGGACAAGAGGTAGGGGCCGATATCATCATGGCTACAGATCCGGATGCAGACCGAGTCGGTCTGGCTGTTAAAAATAACGAGGGGGAGTACCAGCTACTAAATGGTAATCAGATCGGCAGCCTGCTCACCTACTATGTGCTTTCTTCGAAGCAATCAAAGGGAGAACTGGAAGAGAACGATTACATCGTCAAGACCATCGTTACAACGAACCTCATCGCCGATATAGCGACTAGCTTTCATGTGAATTCCTACGAGACCTTAACTGGTTTTAAATATATTGGAGAAGTCATGACGAACTTGTTGGGAAGCGAGAAATATCTCGTTGGCGGAGAAGAAAGTTACGGCTTCTTAGTTGGCGATTTGGTGCGCGACAAGGATGCGGTAAACGCTTGTGCCTTTATTGCCGAAATGGCTGCTTATTTCAAGAGTGAAGGCTTATCTCTTTTTGATGTCTTAGTAGACCTTTATCGTAAATATGGCTTCTATCAAGAGAAATTGATTTCGCTAACAAGAAAGGGGAAAGCTGGTGCAGAACAAATCACGCAAATGATGCTTGATTTAAGAAATAGCCCTCCAAAATCTATAGGCGGCGTTCCGATTAAAGAGATCCGCGACTATGAAAGAAGAGAAGTAATACATATATCCTCGGGGGAGAAAACAGAAATAGCACTTCCAAAATCGGATGTTTTACAATTCATTACCGTAGATGGTGACGTGATTTCGGCCAGACCTTCGGGAACAGAACCGAAGATCAAGTTTTACTGTTCTGTTCGGGAAAGTCTTATTGATATCTCGCAGTATGCGACTATCGCACAGAAATTAAATGATAAGGTGAAGAACATCATGGCTGATATTGTGAAAGATTAATGATGGAAAAGTGGACTTTGCTCGATTCGAGCTATATTATTCAAAGACCGTGGGCAACCTTACGTGTAGACAAGTTGCAGTTACCGAATGGTAATATAAAAGAAGAGTATTATGTGCTGGAATACCCGACATGGGTTAATATGGTAGGCATAACGGCACACCATACCGTTCTCTTTGTAAAGCAGTACCGCCATGGTGCTGGGACAATTCTAGTCGAGTTACCTGCAGGAGTGGTAGAAAAGGATGAAGACCCGGAAGTGGCTGCGCGTCGTGAATTGCTCGAAGAAACGGGGTATGCCTTTGATTCCATCGAATATGTCTGTGAGCTGTTCGCCAACCCGGCAACAAGTGGCAACATCACCTATACCTACTTATTGCAAGGAGGGAAAAAGATACAGGATCAGCAACTGGATGATTCGGAAGACATCGAAGTCGTCGAGATGAGCATAGAGGAGGCTAAATCTTTTTTATTCAATAATCAGCTCGGTCAAGCTCTTCACTCTTCTGCCTTATTCTATGCGTTTTTGAAGCTGGGGCTTTTACAGTAATCTCATCTGTTTTCGTACCTTTGTCTTATGGCCAGAGAGATTTTTGAAACGAAACGAAAAGCGTTAAAAATTAACCTAAATGGGGAGATTTATGGCACATTCGCAGAGATTGGAGCAGGACAAGAAGTTGCGCGTAACTTCTTCGAAGCGGGAGCGGCATCTGGAACGATTGCCAAAACCATGTCGGCATACGATATGGCATTCAGTGATGCGATATATGGGGTAGAAGACTCCAAAAGGTATGTGAGTCGTGCCCGATTAACAAAAATGTTGAGCCACGAATTTAAGCTACTCACCGAGCGCTTGCATGGCCAGAAATACAGCTCCAAGCGGTTTTTTGCTTTTGCGGATACGGTCACAACATTGAATTTTACGAAAACCAATGATCCACACGGTTGGTTAGGGATACGGTTTCAACATGAAGTGGATGGTCCAACGAATGATATTATTATTCATGTCCGATTGTTGGATAGCGATACACGCTTACAATCTAAAGTATTAGGAATATTAGGCGTAAACTTGGTATTTGCAGCTTATTATTATGCAGATGACCAGCAAACCATGATCGAATCGTTGGTAGATAATCTTTCCATAGGCTCGGTAGAGATTGATCTGGTAAAAGTAAGTGGTCCTGTTTTTGAAAGCACCAATGGTCGTCTACTTAACCTATACCTGATTGCCAAGGGTTTTGCTAATGCTGCCATATTTAAACCTAACGGTAAAGCCGCGCAAATCAAGGATTATCTATATAAAAAAGATATTATTATTCTCCGTACAAAATATCGTCAGAAATCGTTACCCAACTTCGACCTCTTCAACCTGGCCGTGGATCAATTCAAGAAAAACACAGGTGCCAAAGCAGAAGATGTAGTCGTTTTAATAGAAGTTTTGATGGGAAATGTGCTTGAAGAGAACCTCGACTTAACCAGTGAGGACTTAAAGTATTTCGCGGATCGTGCGGAGCTACTTTGTTCCACAGGAAACAATATCATGGTTTCCAATTTTAGACGAAATAACCATCTTGCAGAGTTTGTCAAGACATTCAAGCCGAGGAATGTAGGAATTGCAACCAACGTTTCGAACTTACGGAATATATTCAACTCTGAAAACTACAACAAGGAACATTATACCAATGAGCTTTTATCCTACATTTCAGGGATGTTTAGCAAGAATGTCAAACTTTATGCTTACCCATATCTGGATAAGAAAAATAACGAAATCGTCACATCAAAAAATCTTCATGTATCGCCTGAAGCAAAGCCGCTGTATGATTTTTTAATACAAAATCATTATATCATCGATATCGAAAACTACGACGAAAAGTTTGTAAAAACCGTATAAGCCGACCTAGTGGCTATTTTTTCCAGAATTCCTCAAGTGAAAAATGTACGCCCATCGTTACCATCGTACCGTCTGCATTCCATGGAATATTTTCAAACGCCGCACTTTTAACAATCTGAAGCTGACCTTTGATAAATTTATAGCCTCCACGCATGGTCAATGCGGGTTCAAAGAAGAAGTGCCTGTCGTTTGTAATATTTGTCAGCCCCTTGGACTCTATATAGGTTGCCGACATCCCGTTGGCATCAAAATTCTGATACTTTATTCCTGATATTCTCGCGGCCAGTCCTACATCAAAAAAGGGGAAAGTCAAATTAAGGCCTGGTTGGATAAACAATCTGTTGAAATCCATCTTCACATCACTGTTCAGTTTTCCACCACCATATCCGACATAGGCATCGGCGACAAGTTTTAGCCCTCTATCATTTTCCGCCAAAGGATAATATCCTCCAACACCTCCCTCAAACAGCGTGGCGTGTGCATCTACATCTCCTGCAGCCGCATCCTCTTCCCTAAAATCATATTTATAATTAGAAAAGGTAGTCATTAATCCCACATACTTAATGGGGGAATAAGCTGCATGGAAATTAATGTTTGAACTGGTGTTATTGTGATTATCAATCTCTTCATTTCCGAAACTGCCATTCAAACCTAATTTTAGGTCGTTTTGTTCTTTTAACATCGGAGCATTCACAGCATTCGGTTGGTAATAATATCGATTACATGCTGAAAACATCACGACTATAACTGCTAATAATACGTATTTTTTATTCCACAAATGCATATCTATTCCTTCTTTTAGGTTTACTATTTCATAACTTTCAGATATACTAACAAAAACTAAACCAAAAAGGTCATCAACTAAACTCGTTCTTTACTTTACAATAGTTCCGTACAAATCAAAATCTTCTGCACGATCCACTTTCACTTGTACAAAATCGCCTATACGGGCATAGTTTACTTTCGCACTTAATACCACCTCGTTGTCTACCTCTGGCGAATCATATTCTGTACGGCCTATAAAGTAGTCTCCGTCAACTCGATCGACCAACACTTTATAAGTACCGCCGACTTTCGCTTGGTTGATTTCATAGGAAATACCCTGTTGAATCTCCATAATGGCATCTACCCTGTCTTGCTTTACTTGTGCAGGTACATCATCTTCCAGCAAGTGTGCGTGTGTTTTCTCCTCATGGGAATATGTAAAACAGCCAAGGCGGTCAAAACGGGTGTCCTCTACCCAGGTTAACATTTCGTTGAAATCCTGCTCTGTCTCGCCAGGATACCCACAGATCAACGTTGTACGTAGTGCGATGTCGGGAACCTTATCACGGATTGCGTTAACTAAATCTATTTGCTTTTGCTTCGTTGTGCCTCGTCGCATAGATTTCAACATCGGATCGGAGATGTGTTGCAAAGGCATATCTAAATAATTACAGATATTGCTACGCTCATTCATCGCGTCTAAGATATCCATCGGAAAGCCGGAAGGGTAAGCATATTGGAGTCGTATCCATTCTATACCATCTACATCTGATAGATGACGAAGGAGATCAGACAAATTTCGTTTTCCATAAATGTCGAGACCATAATAGGTGAGGTCCTGTGCGATAAGAATAAGCTCTTTTGTTCCGTTTGATGCCAAGAACTTCGCTTCGCGAACGAGGTCTTCTATGCTTTTTGAAACGTGTTTACCCCGCATTAACGGAATAGCACAGAAGGAACAGGGTCGATTACATCCTTCTGCTATCTTGAAGTAGGAAAAATGTGCCGGAGTGGTCAGCAAACGCTCGCCTAACAATTCGTGACGATAATCTACACCTATAGTGGATAATAAATCGGGAAGATCATTGGTGCCAAAATACGCATCGACATTGGAAATTTCAGCCTGTAATTCTGGCTTATACCGCTCGGATAAACAACCTGTAACGATCACCTTTTTAATCTTTCCCTGATCTTTTAATTCCGAGAACTGTAATATGGTATCAATAGATTCTTGTTTAGCATTATCTATAAAGCCGCAGGTGTTGATGACAACGATATCATCTGTCTGTATATCATTTGCCTCATGCACGACATCAACTTGGCTACCTTTCAATTGTCCCATCAATACCTCGCTATCGTGGATATTCTTGGAGCAGCCCAATGTCACGACATTTACCCGAGGTTTACTTTCCTTCACAGTAACCTTGCTTTGTTTTGTTTTCATTAATGTAGTATTGCGTAGTGAGCGGAAGAGCTAAATCGGTCTCCTTCGTTCACCTTGTTTATGGTCTCTTACTTAAAAAGTGAATCAACAAATTCTCGCTTATTAAAAAGCTGTAAATCTCCCACTTTTTCACCAACTCCAATGTATTTCACAGGTATTTTAAATTGATCCGAAATACCGATGACCACCCCTCCTTTAGCCGTACCATCTAATTTTGTCAAGGCTAAGGCATTGACATCTGTAGCCTCTGTAAATTGCTTACACTGCTCGATCGCATTCTGTCCGGTAGAGGCATCCAATACCAAAAGTATTTCATGAGGTGCTCCGGGAACAATCTTTTGCATAACGTTCTTTATCTTACCCAGCTCATTCATAAGCCCAACCTTATTGTGTAAACGTCCTGCTGTATCAATAATCGCAACATCATCGCCATTCGAAACAGCAGATTGTACCGTATCGAATGCTACTGACGCAGGATCTGAGCCCATGGCTTGAGCAACTAAACGTACGCCTACACGCTCTGCCCATAATTTAATTTGGTCTACAGCGGCAGCACGAAAAGTATCCGCTGCGCCCAATACAACTTTGTTGCCGGCCTCTTTCAGCTGATGGGCTAGTTTTCCGATGGTTGTTGTTTTACCCACACCATTAACACCAACAACCATAATAACATAGGGTTTATGATCACCATACTCAAATTTTTCGAAATCGTTACTGTTGTTTTCCGCCAACAGCTCTTGAATCTCTTCCTTGAGCAACTGGTTGAGTTCATCCGTACCTATATATTTGTCACGAGCAACCCGCTGTTGAATACGATCAACTATTTTCAATGTTGTTGTTACACCCACATCTGACGTTACCAACACTTCCTCCAAATTGTCTAGGACTTCATCATCTATAGTAGACTTTCCAACAACAGCTTTGGTGATCTTGGACAAAAAGCCTTCTTTGGTCTTTTCCAACCCTTTATCTAAAGCCTCTTGAGCTTCTGGTGTGTCTTGTTTCTTCTTGAAAAAATCAAATAATCCCATCTTGACAAATTAAAATTTAAACTGCAAAATCAAAAACCTAAGTGTTGTTTGTCCTATTCTTTTGTCTTTGCTCTTCTATCATTGCTCCAAGAATCCAAACCTACATAAATTCACTTTTATGTGCAATATAAGCATATAAAAGTGAATTTATGGTAGCTATCCTCTGCCGCTAAGGGCTTTCTCATAGAGGAAATATACCAAAAAAGCCCTTTCGGCGACTATACCAAAACGGCTTTCTAAATTTTTAAAGAAAAACTTTAAAAAAGAATTTTTCTGCTTATTTGCTTCCAGCAGCCACAACTTCTTTTACTTTATCGTTGTGTACCATACTTTCTTTGAAAGCATATGCGCCTGTTTTTGCAGACTTAGTCGTGATAATCACTTTAGTAAACTCTTTACCACCACCTTTTTGTAGGGATGCTACCGATTTCTTTGCCATGGTATTGTTGTATTTTTAAACTGTTAGCAAAACGCCAACACGATGAATTATTTAATTTCTTTATGTACCGTTACTTTCCTCAGTACAGGATTGAACTTTTTCAGCTCTAACCGCTCTGTAGTGTTCTTTTTGTTTTTTGTAGTGATGTAACGAGACATCCCTGGAAGACCACTTTCTTTGTGCTCAGTACACTCTAAGATTACTTGTACTCTATTTCCTTTTTTAGCCATTGTTTTATATTATTATAATCTGCCAGCTGGCGGATTTAATGTTCATTAAAATATCCAATTAACAGGCACGTTTCTACTAAACGTATCCCTTTTTGATAAATTTATCGATAACGGAAGAAATGCCGTTCTTGTTAATTGTACGGATTGCGGAAGTTGATACTTTCAAAGTAATCCAACGATCTTCTTCTGGAATAAAGAAACGTTTGGTCTGCAAGTTTGGGTAAAACTTACGTTTGGTCTTAACATTTGAGTGCGAAACCTTATTTCCGTTTAATGCCGTTTTGCCTGTTAAATCACAAATTCTTGACATGGTATTTATTTTTAATGTTGTCTAGTTACACGATAACCCCTATGCATATTCTGCAAAGAGTTTGCAAATATCTATATTTCTTTTTGGATTTACAACAGAAGAGAAGAATTAATAAAAAATAATCCCAAACGGAAAGGCTTATACAAATGTATATGTTTTATAGTACTATCTTTGTTTGTGAGCGATGAAATAGTTTTCAACAATTCACAATCTGGAAAAGGGCAACAATAAAATTAGATAGGAAAGAATAATGATCGCCAAAACCCGAGGTATTGTCTTAAAGGTATCTAATTACGCTGAAAATAGTGTCGTAGTCCAGATATTCACGGAAGAATTTGGTTTACAATCCTATATCGTCCATGGAGCAAAGAAACCAAAGGCCAAAATCCATATCAATATGCTCCAGCCACTCCATCTTTTGGAAATGATTGTATATGTTAAAGAAACCTCTACTCTGCAGCGTATTAAAGAGGCCCAGCAAACACCGTTTCTTCAAGAAATCCCCATAGATATTATAAAAAGCTCTATTGCCCTGTTTTTGAATGAGGTGTTGTTTAAAGTCTTAAAACACCAACAGTCGGACAGCCACCTTTTTCATTTCATTCATCAATCTGTACTCTGGCTTGACCAGACACGGTCACCTGTTTCCAATTTTCATCTTTGCTTTTTGATGAAATTAAGTAGGTTCTTGGGTTATCTGCCCACTTTCACACCTGAAAAAACACCTTATTTTGATCTCGCTGAAGGCATCTTTACCTATAACCTTCCTGCTCATACTTATGTCCTGCAAGAGCCCCACACTTCGCTGTTCCATGCCGTATTGGGTAGCAGCTATGATGAGGCAGCTCTAATTAAAATGAAGCAAGAAGATCGCTTGCACATCTTAAGACAGGTTGTCAATTTTTATAGATTACATGCAGATAATTTTGGAACCGTTAATTCGCTGGAAGTGTTGGAAGAAATTTTTCATTAAATTTCCATTTTTCAAAAAATAGATTATTTTTGATAAAAGTTTGTACCAAATTTTTCACACACTTCACTAACTAAAACAAAAATCTATGGAATGGTTCTTAAAAGTCGTTCGCGACAACTACGCTAATTTTGAAGGACGAGCGCGTCGGAAAGAATACTGGATGTATACTTTATACGTCATCCTTATCTTTTTTGCTTTATCCATTGTTATCGGTATTATCTCCTGGGTGAGCAGTATCCTAGGTGGTTTATTAAGTTTCGTCATATGGATTGCTTCCATCGCATTATTAATCCCGAGTTTGGCTGTTACAGTTCGCCGTTTGCATGACACCGGTAAACCGACTTGGTATGTCATCCTCAGTTTTATTCCTATTGTAAACCTATATATTCTTTATTTGCTTATTCTTGAAGGAGATACAGGGCCCAATGAATTTGGTCCAGATCCCAAAGAAATCGATAGAGAGAATTCCTTTGTCGGCCAACGGGATGATATTAATCGTTTTTAAAATACAACAACTTTTCCAAGAATAAAAAAGCCCGAAAATCGCAATTTTCGGGCTTTTTTACAATAAATATATTTAGAAAATCTATGCTTAGATAACTCTTACATTTACCGCGTTAAGACCTTTACGACCTTGTTCAACTTCGTAAGATACGTCATCGCCCTCACGAATTTTGTCGACTAATCCTGAAACGTGAACAAAAATTTCGCTCTCGCCTGATGATGGGATGATGAAACCGAAACCTTTGGTCTCATTAAAGAATTTTACTTTACCTTCTTGCATTATTTTATTGTATTTTTTTTAAAGATAATATTTAAAAATCAATTGCTTTATTTTTTTTAAAAAAATCTGTTTAAACATTATGGCATTTTCTTTGTCTATCCTACTAGAAACAGCTTAACAACACATAGAAATCATGAAAAAAGGACTTATTTTAATACTATTCATAGCACATGTAGCTATGGCAAATGCGCAAAACATAAATGTTGAAAGTAGTCGGAAAGTGGCTACAAAAGGCTATGCCGAACGCGAGGTAACGCCAGATATTATTTACCTTTCGATCAGTCTCAAGGAGTTCTACATGGACGGAAATTTAAAAAAGAAAGTCTTCATTGAAACTTTAGAAAAGCAGCTTTTCGATGCAGCCATGGCGGCTGGTGTAAAAAAAGAAGACTTCACTATACAAAACATTTATAGTTACAATTACGATACGAAAAAGAAAAATAACGAACTCCTCCAGTCTCGTCAGTATCGCATAAAAGTGACCAATCTGAGTGGATTGAACAGTATGATGGATAAGATTGACCCACAGGGACTCCAAAGTACTTCCATTAGTGGCTACGACCATACGCAAAAACGCGAAATAGAAAAAGAACTCAAAACAGCTGCTGTTAAAGATGCTCGTTACAATGCAGAAATCCTGGCGGCAGCAGATGGCCAGTCGGTTGGAAAGGTATTGGTCATTAATGACAACAGCAGCATTAATTTTAATGATCTTATTCCTGTACCTCGTATGTATGCAAAAGCAGCAAGTCTTGACAGCACTGGCGGTATGGAAGCTGAAAGTCTGAATATAGATATTCGTCCGCTTAAGCTCACTTGCTATGTAGACGGCGTATTTGAATTGAAATAATGGATAAATATGATCTTCAAAAAGAGGAAAGACGGAAGAAGGACTTCTCTCGGCTCGACCGCATTTCTTCTTTGTTAGATGACAAATTTAATTTTTTGGGGTTTCGGTTTGGACTGGACCCCCTTTTAAATTTAATCCCCTATGGCGGTCAGTTTATTGCATTCGGGACGTCATTGCTGTTAGTTCTCGTCATGCTTCGGAATGGCGCCGGCTCCAAAGTTGTCGTGAAAATGCTTTTAAATAGCTTATTAGACGCTATAATAGGAGCTATTCCTCTATTCGGTTATGCCTTTGACTTCTTTCATAAAGCCAATAAAAAGAATGTGAAACTCCTTCGCGAACATTATTTCGAAAACAAACACCAGGGAAATGCAAAAGGAATATTGATCGTTATATTGGTTATTTTGTTCGTTTTGTGCTTGGGAACCTTCTTTCTTATTTGGATTATTGGAAAATGGGTCTGGGCCTCGTTTTTTTAACAAACTAAAAACGAATATTTACTTACTTTTGTATTTGTCTATGGTTCAGGAAAAGTTAACAGCACTAGTATTAGGTGCCAATGGTCTTATTGGGGAAATTGTTGTGGATTTGTTGCTGAAAAACGATAAATATGGGTCTATATTTGCCGTAAGTAGAAAGGGTGTGAACAAAGAAAGTTCGAAATTGGTACAGATATTTGCAGATATCTACAATATTGAAGACAAAATAAAAGATCTGAAAGTAGACGTGTTGTTCTCTTGTATAGGATCCACGCAAGCTAAAACTCCGGATAAGGATGTGTATCATAAGATAGATCACGACTATCCGATCCTTGTTTCTCAATTACTTCAAAAAAATGGATGTAACACAGTATGTCTGGTGTCGAGTATAGGAGCTAATATGAATTCCAAACAGTTCTATTTAAAATTGAAAGGTGAAGTAGAACAGAGTCTTATTAACTTAAATTTCACCCACACTTATATTTTCCAACCATCCTTATTGATAGGAAAAAGAAAAGAACATCGATTGACGGAAAGCATCATTCAAAAGCTAAGCCCTATATTTAATATATTTATGCTAGGATCCTTGAAACATTTTCGAAGTATTTCTGCTGAAACGGTCGCCAGAGCTATGCTCACTGCGGCTACCTCTTCTATCGATGGAGTACATATATATAAATCTGAAGAAATAAAAAAATTAGCGTGAGTATCTTAAGTACAGAACTAGTTGGTCATTCGTTCCATGATAGATGGTTATTTAAAAACCTGAATTTCTCTTTACAAAAAGGAGACCGGGTTGCATTAGTAGGTATCAATGGAACAGGAAAGTCTACTCTTTTAAAAATCTTAGCCGAGATCCTTCCCGCACAGGAAGGGCGTGTTGTAAAAGAAAAGGGTATAAGAGTAGGGTATCTTGCACAAGATCCAAATTTTGATGGATTAAATACCATCAACGATTTCATATTTAGCGCAGACAATGAACAGCAACAACTTATTAAGGATTACGAGGAAGTAATTGATAATGAGATTATTGATGAAAAAAAATTGGCTGATTTAAGCGATAAACTTACCGCTTTGAATGCTTGGGAATATGAACATAATATCAAGACGATCTTAAACCGTCTTCAGATTACGAATTATAATCAACGCATTAGCGATTTATCTGGAGGACAGAAAAAAAGACTATCTCTTGCCAAACTCCTCATCGATGAGCCAGATATTTATATTCTGGATGAACCGACCAACCATTTGGATATAGAGACGATAGAATGGCTGGAAAAACTGTTCACTACAGGTCAAAAGACCCTAATTACAGTTTCCCACGACAGGTATTTTTTAGATAATTTATCTACAGAAATACGCGAGCTTGATAAAGGCAGTGTATTCAACTATAAGGGAAATTATGCCTATTTCTTAGAAAAAAAAGCAAATCGCGAATACAATGACACCCTGAGTGCAGAAAAAGCTAGAAATTTATTGCGCACGGAACTCGAATGGATGCGTAGGCAACCCAAAGCCCGAGGTACAAAATCAAAGGCCAGAATTGACGCGTTTTATGAGCTAGAAGAAAAATCAAAAGGACCTCGTCAACACGACAAAGTTCAACTCAGTGTAAAGGTTTCCCGACAAGGTTCCAAAATATTAGAAATTGAAAACGTAAGTAAGTCATTTGACCATAATACAATTATCTCAGACTTCTCCTACATTTTTAAGAAGGGCGATCGTATCGGTCTCGCAGGAAAAAATGGAACAGGGAAAAGTACCTTTCTAAACTTGGTTACACAACAAATATCTCCGGACCAGGGGGCTATTATAGTTGGAGAAACGACAAAGTTCGGTTACTATAAACAAGGTGGACTACAATTCAGTGAGGGGGATCGCGTGTTGGATGTTGTAAAAAATGTTGCCGACTATATACAGATGGCCAATGGCGATACGATTACCGCATCTCAATTATTAACGCTCTTTTTATTTCCACCAGAAAAGCAATTTGGGTTTGTAAACAAACTGAGCGGCGGAGAGAAAAAAAGATTACAACTCATGCGTGTATTGATGGCTAATCCTAATTTCTTAATTTTAGATGAACCTTCAAATGATTTAGACATTGATACATTAAATATCCTTGAAGAGTTTTTACTTAATTTTTCTGGCATTCTCCTTCTCGTATCGCATGATCGTTATCTAATAGATAAGCTCACAGAACAACTTTTTATTTTTGAAGGAGGAGGAGAAGTCACCATATATAATGGCAACTATGCTGATTTTAAATTTGAACAGGAGCAAAAATTAAAAGAAGAGAAAGAGTCTTTAAAATCAAAAAAGGCAGCAAATAGAAATAAAATCGAAATACACCAAGAGGAAGAGATAAAAAGAAAGCTCACCTATAAAGAACAACGGGAGTATGAACAATTGGAAGCTGATATTGCTGAATTGGAACAAACTATACTGGCAAAAACAAAACTACTAAACGAGCTAACGGACCATATTAAGATTTCCGAAAATGCTGAAGAAATAGAAAAAATTCAAAACATGCTCGACAAAAAATCCGAGCGCTGGTTGGAATTAGGAGAATACGTGTAACCGTTCCACGTGAAACAACACCTGGTAATCTAGTTTTTCCACGTGGAACAAAATACTGAATATGTTTAATAAATATAATATAATTGTAGTAGGTGCAGGCCATGCTGGGTGCGAGGCAGCAGCAGCAGCCGCTAATCTGGGATCCTCCACCCTGCTTATTACAATGAATATGGGTGTCATTGCTCAGATGAGTTGTAACCCAGCAATTGGAGGTGTAGCAAAAGGACAAATCGTACGCGAGATAGATGCTATGGGAGGTTATACCGGAGTAATAGCAGACAAATCTACGATACAATTTAGGATGCTTAACAAATCGAAAGGTCCGGCTATGTGGAGCCCCCGTACGCAAAACGATAGGATGCGCTTTGCGGAAGAATGGCGGTTACAATTAGAGGCATTGCCTAATCTAGACATGTGGCAAGATACCGTCAAAGAAGTCATCGTAGAAAATGGAAAAGCAAAGGGTGTCATCACTTCGCTAGGAATACGCATAGAAGCCGATGCCGTAATCCTAACAAACGGTACCTTTCTAAATGGCATCATTCATATAGGCGAAAAGAAATTCGGTGGTGGCCGCACAGGCGAAAAATCTGCAACTGGATTAACCGAACAATTAGTCTCCTTAGGCATTGAATCTGGGCGTATGAAAACCGGAACTCCCCCAAGAGTAGATGGCAGAAGTTTGAATTATTCCCTTATGGAGGAACAATGGGGAGACGAAAAAAGAGGTAGATTCTCTTATACAGAAATAGACATTCCTAACGAACAACGATGCTGCTGGATCACTTATACCAACGATAAGGTACACGAAATTCTTAAAACCGGTTTCGAAAAATCGCCGATGTTCACTGGACGTATTAAGGGTTTAGGTCCACGATACTGTCCATCTATAGAAGACAAGATAAATCGCTTTGCTGAACGAGACCGACATCAAATCTTTGTCGAACCGGAAGGCTTCAAAACAGTTGAGATTTATGTAAATGGATTTTCTACATCACTACCAGAGGATGTACAACAGAAAGCGATACGTCTTATACCAGGATTTGAAAACGCTAAACTTTACAGACCAGGTTATGCCATAGAATATGATTACTTCCCTCCTATGCAACTGGACTTGACATTAGAAACATTACGCGTAAAACATCTCTTTTTCGCCGGACAAATAAATGGTACCACAGGTTATGAGGAAGCCGGTGCACAAGGATTTGTAGCTGGTGTGAATGCACATCAGCGTATAAACGATTTACACGAACTCATACTGAAAAGATCAGAGTCCTATATCGGGGTACTGATAGATGATCTCGTTACCAAAGGAACCGAAGAGCCTTATCGTATGTTTACTTCTCGGGCAGAACATAGGCTACTGCTTCGTCAAGACAACGCAGATATACGACTTACCCCACTCGCCCATAAGTTAGGATTGGTTTCGGATGAGCGATTAAAATCTGTAAATGAAAAAATAAAAAATTCTGATGCTATCGTGGAATACATGAAAAACCATAATATAGATAAAGAAAGTATTAATCCCATACTACAACGCGAAAATTCTACCCCCATTTCCCAAAAAGCTAGACTGTTCAATATCCTATCGCGACCGCAAGTGAGTATCCAACATATTGCAGAAGGTAATACTGAATTCAATGAATTTTTAAAAACCTTCAAAGAAGATATTATTGAACAAGCGGAAATAAAAGTAAAATACGATAGCTATTTTGAAAAAGAAATGGAAATCGTCAACAAAATGAAAAAAATGGAGGATAAAGAAATTAATCCTAATTTTGATTATTCTTCACTTACTTCATTATCAATAGAAGCACGAGAAAAATTGGTAAAAGTAAAACCACGGACCCTAGGCCAAGCATCAAGAATTTCTGGTGTCTCACCCTCGGATATTAGTGTATTAATGGTATACATGAGTTAAAATACTGGTTATCAGTGTTTTAATATAAAAACTATACGGTTAAAAATAAAGCGATATAGGACATTTTTCATACAATTATGACTACTGACATCAAAAAAGAAAATAATTCATCAAAAGCGCTTAAAAGCACGTTATTTCAAAAACTGGTGTTACTGTGCTTTATATCACTTATATCCTTAACATTTTTCCACTGTGCAAATATGCAAAGACCAACCGGTGGACCGAAAGATTCCTTACCACCTGTCTTGTTAGCTGAACTTCCTGAAAACCTCACCCGTAATTTTACGGATAAAGAAATTGTATTGACATTCGATGAATTCATTAAATTAAATAATCAATATAAAGAATTCAGTATAACACCCGATGTCGAAAAGCAACCAGACTATAAAGTAAGAAAAAAGAAACTCCATATTATCTTACCAGACTCTCTGGAAGAAAATACAACATACACCATAAACTTTGGTAAAGGTCTAGTAGATTACAATGAGGGAAATCCTATTGTAAATTACACTTACGTTTTTGCCACAGGACCTGAACTAGACTCTTTAACCATATCCGGATCTGTAACCAACGCGTATACCAAAGTTTTCGATGAAAAGGAAGATAAAGAGGTGAAGATCTTATTAATACCTACACGTCAGGATTCTATCTTTGGTAAAAAGAAAGCAAATATTTTTACCACTGTAGATACTTCAGGAAACTTTCAATTTAGAAATTTACGTGAAGATATTTACCGAATTTATGCCCTAAAAGAACAAAATAACGATAGAATTTATAATGGGCCGGATGAATTATTAGGCTTCTTATCGGATAGTATCATTTTAGATAAAGATATTTCGAATATCCATATAGAATATTCGAAGGGGAAACCTCAAGAGTATAGAACTTTAGAAAAGAAAATAGATAAGGATGCCTCTATATTACTGACATTCAATCAACCGCTAGATAACCCTGAGTTGCATATTATAGATCCTAGTGACCTCGATCCTACGAAAATTGTCCGATTCTCCAAAACAAATGACTCAGCTTATGTCTTTGTTGAAAAACTGGAATTTGACTCTATAAAATTCCAGTTAGCTAACGAACAAAATATACTCGATACCATATTAATAAGAAGAGGTAAAAATGATAAATATGAAAAAGAAATTCTACCTCTCTTCAATATCACGAATAAAGTAGATAAAATAAGGCATGTCACACTTACTTCAAAAACGCCTATTACATCCGTAGATAAAAACAAAATACAACTACTGGAAGATTCGGTATCCCGAAGAAACTTCCAATTACAACAAGATACCTTAAACCGAAACTTATACCATATTCGCTACAACTGGAAAGCCAGTAAAAATTACGAGTTAATTATCGAGGAAAATGCCATATTATCACCATTTAATGATACCAACAAAGAAACAAAAAGAACATTTACTTTGGATGAATCGGATAACTACGGCGATATCATTTTTGCGTTAAATGGTTTAGAAAAAGATACCGATTATATTGTGCAACTTATCGACGAATCAAAAAAGAATGTATACGATAGTCAAATAATCCGTAATCAAAATACGATGAGTTATTTAAAATTTCCAGGTGGAAAATATAGTATACGTATCATAAAAGACCTAAACAATAACGGCAGATGGGATGGAGCAAATTACTACACACAAACACAGGCCGAACCTATCTGGTATTTTGAAAAAACATTTACCATACGCGCCAACTGGGAGCAAAATGAAAAGCTAGATATAAAATTTGATTAACTTCAAATACTTAACTTTCTTTAAACCAAGAGCTATACAAGACATAATTATGAGGCAACTTTTGTAATAAAGCCAGTTGCTCGTCTGTAAGTTGCTTTATTTTCTTAGCGGGAACACCTGCATACAAATAACCGGTTTCACATCTCGTATTTTCTAAAATTACTGCACCGGCGGCAATAATTACATGAGATTCAATAATAGCGTTATCCATCACAATAGCTCCCATTCCTATTAAGACATGATCATGTATCGTACATCCATGTACAATAGCATTGTGACCAACATTTACATAGTTGCCTATATCCGTACCATTACGTTCGAAAGTGCCGTGAATAGTCACATTATCTTGTATATTCGTATAGTCTCCAATATGAATATAATTGACGTCACCGCGCACAACAGCATTGAACCATATCGAACAATGATTCCCAATAAGAACATCTCCTACAATAGTGCAATTAGGGGCAACAAAAGTATGCTCTCCTATCCTAGGAAATTTATCTTCAACAGGTAGTATAATTGCCATAGCTTTAAAGTTATACCCTACCTACAAAATAGTATCTTTCAACGTATCTGCATGCTTTGGATAATCTGTCGTATAATGCAGTCCCCTACTTTCCTTTCTACTCATAGCCGATTTCACGACCAGATATGCTATCTGAATAACATTACGCAACTCACAAAGCTTTACAGACAATCGAGTACGCTTATAAAAAGACTCTGTTTCCTCATACAGAAGCCCAAGTCTTCTCATTGCACGTTCCAAACGAAAATCTGAACGAACGATACCTACATAATCACTCATAAACTTTTGTGTTTCCCGCAGATTATGTGTCACCAATATATCTTCATTCAAAAGTTTGGTATTCGAATCATCCCAATCTGGTATAGCCTCCTGAAAATCTATCGCATCAAATTTAGAACGCACATCCAAGAAAATACGGTGTGCATACACAGCTGCTTCTAACAATGAATTGGAAGCCAATCTATTGGCCCCATGAAGACCCGTTGAAGAACATTCTCCACAAGCATACAAATGATGTATAGATGTCGCACCAAATGCATCCACCTTTATTCCTCCACATAAATAATGCGCTGCCGGCGTTACCGGGATAAAATCCTTCGTCATGTCCAATCCTATAGAAAGACATTTCTCATAAATATTTGGAAAATGCGATAACAAATCATTTTTCGAGCGATGTGTAATATCCAAATAAACATGATCCAACCCAGATTTCTTCATCTCTGCATCAATCGCCCGCGCTACAATATCTCGTGGCGCCAATGAACCTCTTTCATCATACTCCTCCATAAAAGAAACTCCATCAGATCTACGCAGTATACCACCAAAACCACGTACAGCTTCCGATATTAAAAATGCGGGATACTCACTGGGATTATATAATGCTGTGGGGTGAAACTGAATAAATTCCATGTTCCTAATTTTACCTTTTGCCCGATACACCATAGCGATACCATCACCAGTTGCTATGGTAGGATTAGTCGTTGATGAATAAATATGCCCCGCTCCTCCGGTAGCCATTAAGGTAACTTTCGCCAAAATCTTTTCCACAACATTCGAATAGGTGTTAAGTGCATATATGCCATAACACGTTATATCTGTAGATTTCTTGTCTACATGAATACCTAAATGATGTTGTGTAATAAGATCCACCGCAAAGTAATGTGTTAATATTTCAATGTTTGGATCTTGATGTACCTTAGCTAATAACGCACGTTCTATTTCATATCCCGTAATATCTTTATAATGTAAAATCCGATGCTCAGAATGACCTCCCTCCTTTGCCAAATCATATTCCCCTGAATCCTCTTTATCAAATGAAGTACCATAAGCTATCAGTTCTGCAATCCGAGCTGGCCCTTCCTTCACGACATTTTCCACAACTTCAGGATCACAAAGTCCATCCCCTGCCACGTGCGTATCCTGAATATGCTTATCAAAACTATCCGTATGATCCGTGACCACTGCAACACCTCCCTGGGCATACTTTGTATTGGATTCATCTTCATTAGACTTCGTGACTATCAACACTTTACCAAGTTTAGCAGCCTTAAGTGCAAAACTAAGACCAGCTATCCCCGATCCTACAATCAAAAAGTCTATTTTTCTAAAAGACATAATATTTGTTTAACCTTATATGAATTAACAAATTAACAAAATATGTGGAAAACTTGTAAATAAATGGTGAATTAAAAATGAAAACTTTCTATTACTCCACAACTCCTAAAAAATGTCCACAAATACCCACCAGTATTACGACAATGTGAAGGTAATATTAACAAATGATAACCAAAAAGAATCAAACATTTAGCTATGGAAAAAATAATCCATAAAATAGTACATATCTGACTATCAATTATATAATATTAAAATAATGTGAATAACATGTGAATAAAACACTAAGATCCTTATTTGAAAGTATTATATAACACAATTATCCCCATTACCAACATCCTAATAAACAATAAGATTCTCTTTATATAAAAGAGTTATTATTTATTGAAAAAAGGGAATGTGAATTTCGTTTGAAATTCTTTGATTACTTTTGTAGAGTTAAGCAGTCAAACGGTTTGACAAAATAACAAAAGGAGAGAGATGAATACAACTTTTGAAAGAGATTTGCAGGCGAAAGGATTTATTGATGTGCCAATAAATCCTACTCTTGATTTGGTAGATGAAATCAAAAGGCTTAAAAAGGAAAAGAATGCAGTTATTCTAGCACATTATTATCAAGAGTCCGAAATTCAAGACTTGGCAGACTATATTGGAGACAGTCTTGGCTTATCACAACAAGCGGCAAAAACGGATGCAGATGTCATCGTATTTGCCGGTGTACATTTTATGGCGGAGACTGCTAAAATTCTTTCTCCTTCGAAAAAAGTCTTGTTGCCCGATTTGAAAGCGGGGTGTTCATTATCGGATAGTTGTCCGCCACACCTGTTTGCAAAGTTTAAAGAACAGTATCCCGATCACCTAGTGATTACCTATGTCAATTGTACGGCAGAACTAAAAGCCTTATCGGATATCGTATGTACCTCGAGTAACGCTGTACAGATTGTGGAAAGTCTTCCCGAAAATCAAAAGATCATCTTCGGTCCCGACCGTAATCTAGGCGACTATGTGAAAAGGAAAACAGGTAGAGATTTAGTCTTGTGGAATGGTGCATGTATGGTACATGAGATATTTTCCCAGGAGAAAATAGAAGATCTTCGAAACGAATATCCAGATGCTAAATTTATAGCACACCCCGAATGTGAAGATCATATATTGGCTCAGGCGGATTTTATAGGTTCTACCTCGGGTATGTTAAAATTTACCATAGAAGATCCTAGTCAAACATTTATTGTTGCTACCGAATCTGGTATTCTACACCAGATGCAAAAGTCTAGTCCACATAAAACATTCATTCCAGCTCCACCGAATAATGCTTGTGCATGCAATGATTGTCCGCATATGAAACTGAATACCTTGGAGAAGCTATATAACTGCCTGTACTACGAACAACCTGAAATTATCCTTTCAGACGATGTGATCAATCGTGCGCGAAGACCCATTGAGCGAATGTTGGAAATATCAGCTAAATTAGGATTATAAAAGGATATCGTATTAAATCTTTGCTCTTTTAAAACGTAAAAATGTTTGATAACATAGACAAAACAGATATAAATGAGTTGGGAGAGTTTGGATTGATCCAACATCTCACCCAAACGGTGGAATTAACAGAAAAATCTTCTATAAAAGGAATTGGTGATGATGCTGCAGTATTGGATTTTTCGAATAAGAAAACACTGATTTCTACCGATCTTTTATTGGAAAATGTGCATTTTGATTTACGGTATGTTCCGCTCAAACATTTAGGATACAAAGCTGTCCAGGTTAATTTATCCGATATTTATGCGATGAATGGGATGGCTTCGCAAATTACATTTTCCATCGGCTTATCATCTAAATTTCCGTTAGAGGCCGTCGAAGAAATTTACGAAGGTGCTTTAATAGCTTGTAAAAAATATAATGTAGATTTGGTTGGAGGAGATACATCGTCTTCCACACAAGGTCTAGTTATATCGGTGACCAGTATTGGTTATGCTGATGAAGAAAATATAGCTTATCGTTCAGGTGCAAAAGAGGGGGATTTGCTTTGCGTATCGGGAGATTTAGGTGGTGCATATGTGGGCTTACAGTTATTGGAGCGTGAGAAGCAAATATTCTTAGAAAATCCGAATATACAACCCGACCTGGAAGGAAAGGATTATATTGTCGAACGTCAACTGAAACCAGAAGCACGAAAGGATGTTGTAGAACTATTGGCTGAGTTGCACGTGAAACCTCATGCGATGATCGATGTTTCTGATGGATTAGCTTCCGAGATACTACATATCTGTAAAGCTTCGAATATGGGTTGTAAGTTGTATGAGGATAAAATTCCTATCGATCCGATGACTTATGAAACCGCTCGAGAATTTGGATTAGATCCCACGGTATGTGCGTTGAATGGCGGTGAAGATTATGAACTTCTGTTTACTGTACCACAATCCGACTACGATAAGATAAAAGGACAAATGGATATTTCGATTATTGGTCATATCACTGAAGCCAATTCGGGGTGTATGATGATATCTAAATCTGGAAACGTACATGAAATCAAAGCCCAGGGTTGGAATGCTTTTAAAAATAAAATGTAATGAATAGATTTCTTTTACTACTGCTATTTCCATTGGTTTTTATTTCCTGTAAAAATAAGGAAGCCAGGGTATATGAACTTGTGACGGAATATAATGAAAATAAAGAAGCCATTTCGAATGCCAATCTAAAACATACGAAAGCGTATAGTTTAGATAAAAGAACGGTAAGTCTCGATTTTATCTTTGATACCAAAGAAGAAACACTCTCGGAACCCTATTTGGATCAAATTCCTTCTATGCTTTTGCAAGTCGATGAAAAATATCCAGCATGTGGAAAGTTGATGAAAGATGGAATGAATTTTATAATAAGGATATATAATGTTTATGGTATAAAAATTCAAGAATATCCATTAGAAATTAATAAAGACGGTCAGCTTAAAGCAAAGATTAATTAACCTACCTATTCTCCATTTTCCCTATCTTTAGGCTAATAATCATTTGTAAACAAGATGAAAAAGCCTATCTGGATACCATCTGAAAAATACATAAAATCATCCATACTGTATAGTTTTCAACAATATGTTGAACAGAATTATAAACGATGCTTTTTAGATTATACCGCTTTTCATCAATGGTCTATAAATCAACCTGAAGATCTATGGGAGGCAGTACTGGCTTATTTTAACATTGACTTTTCAGGCACCTATGATCAGGTATTGAAATGGAAAAAGGGATCGGACACATTTATAAATGCACGTTGGTTCGACGGAATTTCATTAAGCTATGCTGAACGCATTTTTAAACAAGCCCATCCGCAAAGACCTGCGCTGAAATATGCCAGCGAAACAAAAGAACTTATAGAAATATCCTGGAAAGAGCTAGCTGATAAGGTAAGCGTTCTTCAACAATTTCTTGTGGAAAAGGGTGTCAAAGAAGGCGACAGAATTGTTGGCGTATTAAACAATACAGTCGAAACTATAGTCCTATTTTTAGCGGTTAATTCCTTAGGTGCAATATGGTCTTGCTGTTCTCCCGATTTCGGTGATAGGAGTATTTTAGACCGGTTTACCCAAATAGAACCAAAGGTTTTATTTATTGAAACTTCTTATCAATATAATGGTAAGATATTTTCAAAAGAAGAAACGATAAAGAAATTAAAAGAAGAGATTAGAACCTTAGAAATTGTCGTAGACGTGTGTTCTTCCAATTTTGAACAGCTGTTTTCGACATACAAGCCGACAGCATTAACATTTAGCAGGGTACCATTTGCGCATCCGATATGGATTTTATATTCTTCGGGTACAACAGGAAATCCTAAAGCTATCACCCATAGTACCGGAGGCAATCTTTTAGAACATTATAAGGCCTTGGCTATTCACCAAAATGTGCAAGAGGGAGATAACTTTCTGTGGTATACAACCACAGGTTGGATGATGTGGAACTATGCCTTATCATCACTATTATGTGGTGCCACACTGTGTTTATTTAATGGTGCAATACATTATAACAATCATACAGATTTTTGGAAATTTGTGAAACATGCGGATGTACAACATTTAGGTGGTGGTGCGTCTTATTTTTCAACCATACATGATTTGGAAATTAAGGATTATCAACCGAAAGTTATTGGGTCTACAGGTTCGCCATTAGCCGAGACTACATTTGAAAATCTACAGAATAAATTTCCCGACGCTCATATTATCTCGTTAAGTGGAGGAACGGATGTATGCAGTGCATTTCTGTCCGGTTGTGCTTATTTACCGGTGTATGCTGGTGAAATTCAATGTCGGACTTTAGGGGCCGATATTGTTTCATTGAATGACGAAGGCCAGGAAGTATATAATGAGCTAGGTGAATTAATTATTAAACAACCTATGCCGTCCATGCCTCTTTATTTTTGGAAGGACACGAATAATCTAAAATATAAGGAAAGCTATTTTTCGGAACAAGAAGGGGTATGGAGCCACGGTGACTGGATTTTGATCAATGATCATGGTGGCGTCGTGATGTATGGCCGGTCTGATGCGACATTGAATCGAGGTGGTATTCGTATAGGTACAGCTGAAATATACAATGTGGTTCATGCCGTAGGTGGTATCCGCGATAGTTTGGTAATAGCTATTGATAGCGAAAGGGGCGAAAGTAAAATGATTTTATTTTTGCAGTTGGAATCAGGTCAACGAGTAGATCATATTGTCGATACGATTAAAAGCGAACTTCGAAAGCAATGTAGCCCCCGACATGTCCCTGATCTTTTTTATGTGGTAAAAGATATACCCTATACCCTAAGCGGCAAGAAGCTGGAAATACCGATAAAGAAGATTTTTTCGGGTTATCCGTTGGACAAAGCTGTTTCTAAAGATATCATGCGTAATCCGGAATGCTTGGAGGAATATGTTGAAATAAGTGATACGGCTAATTTATATAAAAGCTAATATAGACAGCGTAACAGCCGTTCATAATATTTTGAAAGTTCGTCGATAATACAGATATTAGACTCTAGTCATACTGATTTTGACTCTGGTTAGATCATATTTACCTTTGGTCAAATCGGATTCAACTACAGTCAGCTTACTCTTCACTCTAGTTTGATCGCATTTACCTATGGTCAGATCGTATTCAACCATGGTCAGATTGCATTTACCTATGGTCAGATCAGATTCAACCATGGTTAGATTGCGTTTACCTATGGTCAGATCGGATTCAACCATGATCAGATTGCGTTTACCTATGGTCAGATCGGATTCAACCATGATCAGATTGCGTTTACCTATGGTCAGATCAGATTCAACCATGGTCAGATTGCGTTTGCCTATGGTCAGATCAGATCCAACCATGGTCAGATTGCGTTTACCTATGGTCAGATCAGATTCAACCATGGTCAGATTGTGTTTACCTATGGTCAGATCGGATTCGACTCTAGTCAAATGGCACTGTGGTGTAAACTGACAGGATTCCATAAAACATACAATATTCCTGCATAATAAACTGATTAATAGTGTATTAAAAAAATGGGACAAAAACATTTTCGCCCTACCCCGTTTTATGTCCCATAATTTTTCGGCTTTTGCTATTCACTGTCCCCATCTTTGTACCGTTAGCTAACAAGGAAATATTAATTAAATGTTTAACAAAATTTAAAAAAAGTAAGGTTATGAAAAAACCAACAACACCATTCAAAGACCTCGATGCAGCACAGTTAATTCAGTTTGCAGAGGACATCGCAGAGCATATCGCGACGAACAGCGGTATCTTTGAAACGCCAACACCAAGTTTGGCTACATTAACTACAGCGACTACTGTCTTTCGGAACAGTGTAACAGCCGCGCTATTCAATGACAGGCTTGCCATTTCGACCAGGAATGAAAAGCGTGCAGAATTGGAAAATGTGATCTACGAACTGGGTAAGTACGTGGATACTATTGCTAAGGGTAATGGGACCATTATTCTAAGCGCGGGCTTCGCGCCTTCGAAAGACCCTGTTTTCGATACAGAGCGCAACCCCAAGGCCGCTTATCTGCGCGTAGAACCGGAGGGACTGGGTACCTTGCGTGTACAGGCAAAGGCTGCACCCTGGAAGAAGGCGCGTTATTATCAGTTTGAACATCGTAAAAAAGGAGTCGATACAGAATGGAAAAGCATCTTAAGTACCAAATCTGTAGTCGAGATCGGCAATCTGGAGGCATTCCAGGAATACGAGTTCCGGGTGACGTATCTCGGCAGGGATACCGTTCCTAATTATTCGGATGTGATATCCACTTTTGCATTGTAATAACTGCCATCATGAATGGAGCTGTCTGAAAGGATTTTCGATAGCTCCATTTCCTATATAAGAGTTAAAAAGCGACGTCTAATAATAAAAACAGATGAAAACAATTGTTAAAGAACATCCACTTCGCCCCATTATACTCCGGTTTGATCTCCAAAAGCAGACACCGGAGTTTGAAGAGGAAGCACTCGATGCCTATTATGCCATGCATGACAAGACCTGGGAAACCAAACAAAACCTCTTAATGCATAAAGACAGCCTGTTTGAACTGGATGTACAGATAACGGAACTGGAATATAGGTTATTGCCTATCGAACAGCAGGTAAGCTTTCTGGAGGTGGGATTTCAACTGGTAGATAACGTGGAACTTCCGCCATTTGATCACGATTTCAGTATCGGCATCGGAGAGTTTAGAACGGAAGTTAATAACCATCTTACAGACATGCAAGAATTATACAAAGACCTGATGCAGGAATGGGCGTGGTTTGACAGTTGGGCCGACTTTATCTATGATCACGAAGATTGGTGTGCGCCGGGAGGAAACGAATTGATACACCAGGTGTATCGCCACTATGAGGAAGTTTCGGTAGATATTGTTTCACTGGATAGGGATCAGCAGGAGTTTTTTGGTGCCCATGGTGAAGTGAGGCAACTGCAAAGAGACTATTTTGACTATGGCTCTCAAGTATTCAACATGTATAACCGGGTAAAGGAACGCGCAGAAAAAGTGTACAAGCGCGCCAATCGGGTTAATGATTATATCATTGAAAAGTTTGACTAAGACATAACCTCCTCTTGTCACTACATCAAAAAAACGGTAACTTAAACGACAAATTGAACGCCTCTGTTAACCATATATTAAAACCGTGTCTGCATGACCTGATCTTTTGTCCGGAAACGCCAAAGGTGGAAGGTCTCTATTTTCATTTTTTGGAAGCTGAAGAAACAAAATGGATCGCACCGGGGCTTAAGGCAACTTATAAAGATGTCGAGCATATACGGGTCGTAGGGATCAAGGGTAACCTGGAGCAGCCTGAAGCTTTCGAGCTCCTTCATGAAGGGGATATGTTGTGGATGGCATTTCAATTCTTAGGAAAGTCCATCATTAACAATGGTACGGTCCAGCATCTCACTGCGGCGGAATATGTAGGTTTTAAAAATGGAGAAAATAACACGATCCTTCAGATCGACCGGGGAAAGACCTGGTTATCCTTGATTGGTATCCGTGGCGATAAACTCCCGGCCTTGCAGGCTGAATACGAAAAGATTACCGGGTTTCTTTTTACAAATGAATCGATGCGGCCAGACAAAGCATTCCCAATCGGCTATAAACAGAAACGTATCTTGGATAAAATCCAAGGGCTGCCTTATGGTGCATACTCCTTGCCTGCAAAAATAGTATATCATGTCAACCAATTAGTTGAGCTGTTTGAAGAGGAACTTGTCCTTTTTGAAGATAAGGTCAATCACGCAGAAGTGGCCCTGTATTATAGAGCGCTGGATTATATTAAGCAACATATCTTATACCGTAAAATTCTAAGAAAGGAAATGGCAGATCATCTATGTGTGACGGAAAAGACCCTGACACGCGCCTTCAGTCAGAAGAAAACAACCATTCGTCAGATGATTCAGGTCGCTCGGCTTGATAAAGCCCGGGAATGGATTCGGCAGAATGACCGACCGCTAGAGGAAATAATTGCCGACCTACATTTTGAAGAGGCGGATTTCATAACGGCTTACAGCACTCTCTTTAATAGTAATCCGGAAGAAGATTGCAAAAAACACCGCAGGACAAAACCCGGAGATATTGATGCCTTAAGGTGATCCTCACACTTGTATTACCCCTACATTATAGCGAGGGATATCCGCATTGTGCGAAGCTGCTTCGATACCCATGGAAATGATTTTGCGTGTTTCCTTAGGATCGATGACGCCATCCACCCATAATCTTGCAGCAGCATAATACGGACTTAGCTGCTCATTATATTTTTTTTCTATTTCTGCTAATAATATATTCTTATCCTCTTCAGCGAGGTCGACGTTTTTTACTTTTAATGCAGTTTCCTGGATCTGTAACAGTGTTTTCCCGGCGGATGCGCCACTCATGACGGCCATCTGTGCGGTTGGCCAAGCATAGATTAAACGTGGGTCATAAGCTTTTCCACACATGGCATAATTACCGGCACCGTAGCTGTTGCCCACGATAAATGTAAATTTGGGAACAACCGAATTGGCCATCGCATTGACCATTTTGGCGCCATCCTTTATGATGCCTCCCTGTTCGGAGCGACTTCCGACCATAAATCCGGTAACATCCTGAAAGAATACTAAAGGGATCTTTTGTTGGTTACAATTCATGATAAAGCGAGCGGCCTTATCTGCCGAATCCGAATAGATTACGCCACCCATTTGCATTTCCTGTGTGTTCCCCGGTTTTTTAGCTTTTACGATTTCCCGTTGGTTAGCGACTATTCCCACAGCCCAGCCATCTATTCTTGCTAGCGTACAGACGATAGTTTTGCCATAATCTTTTTTATATTCTTCCAAAGAATCCTTGTCGACGATAGCACGAAGGATGTCCAACATATTGTAAGGTTTTAACCTATTCTCGGGCAGATATTTGTAGATATGTTCATGTGGAAACTCTGGTTCCAGACTTTCTGTTCGAGAAAAAGGTACGCTCGTATTTGTGCCGAACTTATCCACAATGTTCTTGATCGCATCCAGACAGCTTTCATCATCAGGATATTTGTTATCGGTTACGCCCGATATTTCGGTATGTGTTGAGGCGCCCCCTAAAGTTTCGTTGTCAATCACTTCTCCTATTGATGAGCGAACCAAATACGAACCCGCTAAAAATACAGAACCTGTACCTTCTACGATAAGGGCATAGTCAGACATAATGGGAAGATAAGCTCCTCCGGCAACACAAGATCCCATGATGGCCGCAATTTGCGGAATACCTATAGAAGATAATTTCGCATTATTCCGAAATATGCGGCCAAAGTGTTCTTTATCCGGAAAGATCTCGTCCTGCATGGGCAGGTATACGCCAGCCGAGTCGACTAGGTAAATAAGAGGAAGATGATTTTCCAGGGCTATTTCCTGCGCTCTTAGATTCTTCTTACAGGTAATAGGAAACCATGCCCCGGCTTTGACGGTAGCGTCATTGGATACGACAATGCATAATCGTCCTTTAACATAACCCATGACTACAACAACACCTCCATTGGGACATCCCCCGTGCTCTTCATACATACCATCACCGGCAAATACCCCAATTTCTAAATAAGGACGATCTTCATCCAAGAGGTAAATAATACGTTCCCAAGCGGTTAACTTACCTCTTTGCTTATGTTTTTCAATTTTGCCTATCCCTCCTCCTAAAAGAAGTTTTTCATACTTGCTCTTCAGTATGCCTAATAAGTTTTCCATAATTTATAGGATTTGTTTGGCTGCATTTATACTTTTTCTTTCCCAAGCTATTTTATAATGTGCCCTTTTAATCAAACGCATAAAAGGGGAAGTTGTTTTCGATACAGCAAGGGGTGAAGCTGTTCTCATTATGTTTAAAGTAGGCTGTTTTTAAAACATTTTCAATACCTGGCTTGTTTTTACACATAGAATTAGAAAACTACTAAAGTCCCGTGAATTTGTATTTTTTTTAATAAGATAAACAAAGAACATATGTTATATATTCATGAAAACGAGCAACAAGCGTTGGTTCGAAAAAGTGTAAGAGATTTTGCCCGTATACATATCAAACCGTACATCATGGAATGGGACGAAAAGCAATATTTTCCTGTAGAGCTTTTTAAAAAACTAGGTGAACAGGGGTTTATGGGCATATTGGTGCCACAAGAGTTTAATGGTTCGGGGTTGGGTTATCAGGAATACATTACTATTCTGGACGAAATATCCAAGGTCTGTGGAGGTATAGGATTATCTCTTGCCGCGCATAATTCGCTTTGCACAAACCATATTTTTTCCTTTGCGAACGAAGAGCAGAAAGCCAGGTATTTGCCAAAGTTGGCCACAGCGGAGTGGATTGGGGCTTGGGCGTTGACAGAAACAGGTTCGGGTTCTGATGCGGCAGGGTTGGCAACAACAGCTACCCAAGATGGTGATTATTGGATAATCAACGGTTCTAAAACGTTCATCACGCATGCCATCAGTGGAGATGTATCTGTGGTCATGGTTCGTACCGGAGAGAAAAGGGATAAGCATGGTGTCACGACGTTTATCATTGAAAAAGATACGCCGGGTTTTACTGCTGGAAAAAAAATAGATAAGCTGGGTATGCGGGCATCGGAGACGGCTAGTTTATTTTTTGACAACTGTCGTGTGCATAAAAGTCAGATTATCGGTGAGGTAGGAGAAGGATTTATTCAGGCACTGAAGTTATTGGATGGTGGACGTACCTCTATTGCAGCGCTGTCTTTGGGCATTGCCCGGGGGGCCTACGAATGTGCATTGCAGTATGCCAACGAAAGAGAACAGTTCGATAGGAAGATTTTTGATTTTCAGGACGTTAGTTTTGCGTTGGCCGATATGGCAACTAAGATAGACGCGGCGGAGTTGTTGATACGCCGTGCTGGACATCTGAAGGATACGGGCCAAAAAGTGACAAAGGAAAGCGCTATGGCAAAATATTATGCTTCAGAAGTGGCGGTCGAAGTTTCCAATCAGAGTGTGCAGATTCACGGGGGATATGGTTTTACAAAAGATTATCCTGCAGAGAAGTTTTTCCGGGATGCCAAACTTTGTACCATTGGGGAGGGAACGAGTGCGATACAGAAAATGGTTATTGCACGTGAAATCAGAAAAGATGTCGACTAGTAGTAAAGAAATACAGCTCGTGGAGTGCCCCCGGGATGCTATACAAGGTATACCGCATTTTATCGCTACGGATAAGAAAATAGATTATATCAATACATTGATAGCTACCAATTTGTTTGAATACATAGACTTTGGGAGTTTTGTCTCACCAAGAGCCGTTCCGCAGATGAAGGATACTGCTGCGGTGCTAAAAGGTGTAGACAAGAAGAACAAGACCAAACTATTGGCCATCATAGCTAATGAAAGAGGAGCAGAAATAGGTGCTAGCTTTGATAAAATAGATTTTTTGGGTTATCCTTTTTCCATCTCGGAAACATTCCAACAACGTAATGCCAACTCTACGGTTGAGCAATCGTATCAAAGGGTAAAAACGATTCTTGAAATATTATCGCCATGTAGACAAGAATTGGTCATATATATTTCGATGGCCTTTGGCAATCCCTACGGCGACCCGTGGAGCCAAGAGCTGGTCTTAGAATGGATAGAAAAGCTGGCCACCTTGGGTATCAACCGTTTTTCTATTGCTGATACGACATCGGAAGCCTTTCCCCAGCAGATCGAAGAGCTTTTTGGGGCTATAAAAGCTGCTTTCCCGGACTTGCACCTAAGCGCTCATTTTCACAGTCGTGTCGAAAGTGCTTTGCTCAAGGTAGAAGCGGCCTATAGCGCCGGTTGTAGACAGTTCGAAGGTGCTATGTTAGGCTTTGGCGGTTGTCCTTTTGCCCAAGATGATCTTGTGGGAAATCTACCGATGGAATTACTGTTGGATTATTTTCACCAAACAAAGACGGCCGAAATTGCTAACTTGCTGGATAGTTTTCAAAGGTTAATTCGTGATGAGCATGGAATATAACTACATAAAGGTTGAAAAAAAGAGTTTTCAGTTTATACTGACGCTTGCAAGGCCGGAAAAACGGAATGCTTTTACACCGACAATGGTCAATGAAATCGCTCATGCTTTTCAGAATGCGAATGATGACAACGCTGTAAAAGTAGTTGTCATCAAAGCCGAAGGTCCTATATTCTGTGCAGGCATGGATCTACGCACATTCGAAGATCCGGACAGCGATATAAAAAATTCCAAGATAGAAAGCCGAGACATTTCGTTGGGAGAAGTGTTTTATAACCTCTTGAAGCCTTCTGTTGCCGTTGTCGAAGGCGACGTTATTGGAGGTGGATTTTTAATTATTCTAGGTTGTACTTATGTTTATTGCAAAAGAGAGGTCAGATTTAGATTACCCGAATTGACTTTGGGAATATTTCCCTTTCAGGTCATGGCAAGTTTACTGAAAGTGATGCCGGAGAAAAAGGTCTTGCAATTATGTTTGGATACGGATTACTTTACAGCAGGCAAGGCCTTGGAATATGGTATTGTGGACGGTTTTTTGGAAAATGCCGATAATCCAGATGGAAAGATATCGGCATTCGCTGATGTACGGGTGGAAGCTCTAAAAGCTGGAATAGAAGCTTGGAGACAACTCGCCGCTATACCTAGGCAGGATCAGTTTGCTTATTTGAAGAAAGTATTGGACAAATCTACGCTTTCAACACCTAGTTAACAGACTTCTTTTCAATCGAGAAGTTATTAAAACCTATACCAACTTCGATGTCGAGAAGCTTTTGTTGAAGCATTTCCAAGATGGCTAAGAAATTGAAAACAAGTTGTACCTTATTTTCAGAATTCGCTATAATATGTTGAAAATCAAGTTTCTTGTTTAGCTCGATCAATGCTGTAATCGCCTTTTTCTGTTGTTCAATCGTATAGGGAAATTTGACGACAGTATGGACGATAGGCTGTACACGATGGGTAAAATTGTACATCATTCTCTCGTACACCATCATCAATTTATAGAGATCAAAGGAAGCCAACTCTTCGTCTATGATCTGCCGTTTAGTATTTTTTATATCATAAAAAATGTTTCCACGAGCATGTAATTTTTCACGGTTGGATTCAAATATCTTTAGTTGTTCACAGATGTCTTTAAATTGTTTATATAAGATGAGCTTTTGAACCAACTGTTGCTTCAAGTCCACCTCATTTTCGTTTTCATCCAGCTCAGGTCTGGGCAACAACATTTTGGCCTTAATACGCATCAGTGTAGAAGCTACAAAAATAAACTCTGAAGCTAATTCGATATTAAGAGATTGCATTTGTTGGAGATAATCCAGAAAGTCATCCGTAATCCGAGAGATAGGAATATCATGTATATTCAATTCGTCTCGTTCGATGAAGAATAACAACAGGTCGAAAGGACCTTCAAATTGTTCCAGTTTTATTTCGTAATGGGCCGATTCCATATGTTAGGTCAAAAATAACGAAATGAAATATATAATATTCTTTTTTAGTAGAATAAAGTCAAACAAGTCCCCGTTTATTTTGTATATATATACCATAGTTTATGGAAATTAATTGTTACTTTGTAACTTATTTGATAACTTTTTAAAGGCATGCAAATAGAAGTGGGAGCACTTTTGAAAGATATTCAGGATCCAACGGACCTTCGTAAGTTAAAAGAAGCGGAGCTGGAACAGGTTTGTAAAGAACTTAGACAATTTATTATCGATGTTGTTTCTGTTCACGGGGGACATTTTGCGGCAAGTTTAGGCGTTGTAGAACTCACGGTAGCACTTCATTATGTGTTAAATACACCTTATGACCAGCTGATATTCGATGTAGGTCATCAAGCATACGGACATAAAATATTAACAGGAAGAAGAGACGTCTTTCATACGAACCGAATGCTGGGAGGGATTTCTGGCTTTCCTAAGCGGGAAGAGAGTGCGTATGATGCTTTTGGTGTAGGACATTCCTCGACCTCGATTTCAGCAGCATTGGGTATGGCTGTTGCTTCTGCTTATAAAGGAGAGCATGATAAACAACATGTCGCAGTAATTGGAGACGGAGCGCTAACAGGTGGTATGGCCTTTGAGGCGCTTAATCATGCGGGTATCGAAAAATCCAACCTATTAGTCATTCTAAACGACAACTGTATGTCGATAGACCCTAATGTTGGAGCGATGAAAGAATATTTAACTAGTATCACGACGTCGAAAAGCTACAATAGATTCCGCGATGAATTGATTGCTATTTTAGCGAAGATATCTAAAAATGGCCCTGATGCGTACGGATGGGCAAAGAAGCTGGAGCAAAGTGTTAAGGGTACTTTGCTAAAAAACGCGAATTTATTCGAATCGTTAAATTTCAGATATTTCGGCCCTGTGGATGGCCACGATGTAAATAAGTTAGTCAAAACACTTGAAGATTTAAAGCATATCAATGGACCAAAGCTGTTGCACGTTGTCACAGTCAAAGGGAAAGGATATGCATTGGCTGAAAAAGATCAGACCAAGTGGCATGCCCCTGGCCTATTCGATAAAATTACGGGCGAAATTAAAAAATCTGTTGCGGAAAAGCCCCAACCGCCCAAGTATCAGGATGTTTTTGGGCACACGTTGGTGGAGCTGGCGGAGGTTAATCCCAAAATAATGGGAATTACTCCTGCTATGCCAAGCGGGTCTTCGTTGAATATCATGATGCAAGCTATGCCTGATCGCGCTTTTGATGTAGGTATTGCAGAGCAGCACGCTGTTACATTTAGTGCGGGATTGGCCACACAAGGTTTAGTTCCTTTTTGTAATATCTACTCCTCATTTATGCAACGCGCATACGATCAGGTTATTCATGATGTTGCACTTCAAAAGTTAAATGTTGTATTCTGTTTGGATAGGGCGGGCTTAGTGGGAGCAGACGGCCCGACGCATCATGGGGCATATGATATCGCGTATATGCGGTGTATTCCTAATATGACTGTCGCCTCTCCAATGAATGAAGAGGAGTTGCGTAATATGATGTATACAGCACAACAGGACAATATGGGCCCCTTTGTGATTCGGTATCCAAGAGGTAATGGTGCTATGATCGATTGGAAGAGACCGTTTAAGGCCTTGGAAATAGGAAAGGGACGTCGATTGGTCGATGGAGAAGATCTGGCTATACTAAGTTTAGGACATATAGGTAATGATGTTGCGAAGGCCATCAAAGCACTCAATGAGGAAGGGATTCACCCAGCGCATTATGATTTACGTTTTGCAAAACCTTTGGATGAGAATCTATTGCACGAGGTTTTTAAAAAATTCCAAAAAGTAATCACTGTTGAGGATGGCTGTTTGCCTGGGGGTGTAGGCTCCGCTGTTATCGAATTTATGTCTGATCACCAATATAAAACCACTGTTGTTCGCCTAGGGATCCCAGATACGGTTGTTGAGCATGGCGAGCAGGCGGATTTGCAACGTATTTGTCGTTATGATGAAAGAGCGATAGCTGAAGAATGCCGTAAATTGACAAAAGCTGCCCCGACTAAGTCTTTAGTTGGTTAGCACAATCAACGTATAACAGCAAAAGAGACGAAGCCACAAATTTTTGTGGCTTTTTTCTTGAAAATCAGTTGAATAATAAGTAGATTTACTCATCTAAAGTTTTCCACATTTTTAATAGACCTAATGACGGAAAGAGATTTTTGATAATTGGATACAGGAGTAATGCAGGCTTGTGGAAAAATTTTTGTGTAGCATGTTTTAGGATTAAAATAGTGTGTTTTTTTACGCAAGTATTTGTATAAAAGTGAGTTGTATTTTTTTTGGATTTTCATTTCTTTAGCTCAGAAATTTTTGTCATATTCGTTGGAAGCGAAAGTTATGAACAGCTTTTCGGTCATTAATTGGTTATCAAGTTATTAACATTTTTAGAATGGAAAAAACATCTTCAAGCGTTTGGAATAGTTGCCTCCAGGTCATCAAAGACAATATCCCTCCCCAAAGTTTCAGAACATGGTTCGAGCCAGTAAAGGCGATCCGGTTAGAGGGAAATGTGTTGACTATTCAAGTGCCGAGTTTGTTTTTTTACGAATGGCTGGAAGAACATTATGTCGGTATACTTCGTAAAACAGTCAAAAAGTTTTTAGGAGAACAGGGGCGGTTGGAATACAATATTGTATTTGAAAAGTCCTCAACGAATATACCATATACAACCAATCTACCATCTAATGGAAATGGTGCAGAGGCTAAAAAACAGTCTATACCCGTTCCGGTCGCTTTAAATAAAAATATCAAAAACCCATTTGTAATACCTGGCCTAAAAAAGCTGCAGGTGGATCCTCAATTGAACCAAAATTATACATTTGATAATTTTATAGAAGGAGAGTGTAACCGATTAGCTCGATCTGCCGGGTTTGCGGTAGCAAATAAACCGGGTGGAACATCCTTCAATCCCTTGATGATCTATGGAGGTGTGGGTTTGGGGAAAACACATTTGGTTCAGGCTATCGGTAATGAGGTAAAGAAAAATCTTCCGGATAAACTGGTTATTTATGTCTCTTGCGAGAAATTCTGCCAACAGTTTGTGGATTCGTTAAAGAATAATACCATCAATGATTTCGTGAATTTTTATCAGGCCATGGACGTAATCATTATGGATGATGTCCATAATTTTGCCGGAAAGGAAAAGACACAGGATATCTTTTTTCATATTTTCAATCAGTTACATCAATCGGGAAAGCAGATCATCCTGACATCGGATAAGGCTCCAAAAGATTTGTCCGGCTTGGAAGAAAGATTATTGAGCCGGTTTAAGTGGGGGTTATCAGCGGACATTCAGGTTCCTGACTTGGAAACAAGAATGGCTATTTTGAAAAAGAAAATGTATTCCGATGGTATAGAACTTCCGAACAATGTTGTCGAGTACGTCGCTACGCAAATTGACAACAGCGTACGTGAGTTGGAAGGCGCTATGGTTTCTCTTTTAGCACAGTCTACACTGAATAAAAAGGAGATCGATCTAAATCTGGCTAAATCGATGTTGAAAAACTTTGTGAAAAATACGCACAAGGAAATCTCCATGGAATTTATCCAGAAGTTGGTTTGTGAATATTTTGAAGTACCGGTAGAGATGGTGAAATCTAAAGTTCGTAAACGCGAGATAGTACAGGCTCGTCAGATATCGATGTACCTTGCAAAAAATCATACAAAAGCATCGTTGAAGTCGATCGGTAGCTTTTTTGGGGGAAGGGATCACTCCACGGTGATTTATGCTTGCCAAACGGTTGAAGATCTTATAGAAACAGATAAGCGATTCAAAACCTATGTACAGGATATTCAGAAAAAGCTAAAAAATTCATAACATAAAAAGGGGTCGAAAAACTTGCTTTCAACCCCTTTTCTCCTGTTGTCTAAATCCTTCTTATTTCTTTTTTTCCTCCTTGTATTTAGCATAGAGGTCTTTTTGTTCGTCCGTAAGCTGTTCTGAAACCTTACTTTGGGTTTCCACTTTCAACGTACTGATGCGTTGCTGTAAATCTTCGGCCGATAAAGAGGTATCTGCTTTCAAAGCTAGCTTTGTCTTACTCGTTTCTAGAATAATCGGATAGATAGATGCTTGTTGTTCATCATTGAGTGTCAGCTTTTCAGTCAAAGTGGCTACAGTTTCCTTCGCCTTTTGTTCTGCATCTACCTCTTGAGCGAATGTTAATGTAATCGCAAATAAGAATCCCAAGCCTGTTAAAATTAATCTTTTCATAATATTTAATTTAAATGTAAAACCATGTATTTAAGTGTTGTACGATTATATAACAGAAAAAGCCGACTACTTATTGCCCTAATTGTATTGCTTTTGTTACAATTTAACTTCTTTTAACAACTGTTAACAAAAATGGTGGGTCTACCCTTATTAAGGGTTATTTACATTTTGTTGCTGTAAAACATAGTTTTGGACCAGTCGATCAAAGGTTTCTTTTTGGAAACCTAAGAATTGGAGATGAATGGGGATATAGAAAAGGGGGAGGTCTTTGAAGAAAGCCCGTTGTATTCGTTGGAAGTCCTTTTCTGTGGTAACGATAATCTTATGTTCGCCGGCTATTTCCTCATACTTGGCGATGACCCGCTCATAATCCTTTCTCGAAAAATTGTGGTGATCTGGAAAGATGATCGTATGTACCCGGTTATTTTGACTTTCCAAGTAACTTATTAAAGGCTGTGGCTTCGCAATGCCACAGAACAGGACGATATCCATGTGGGGCAAGCCAGACTGAAGAAGAGCTTGTTGTGCATCTACTGCCGAGTCGTAGCCTATCTTCGTATAAAACAGGGGGACAGATGTATATTTTTTTATTTTGCGTTCTATGGCCTGTTTTTGTTCGATATGCAACATGTCGGGACATTTTGTAATCACGATCAAATCCGCTCGTGTTACGGAAGAAAAGTTATCTCTAAGATCTCCTGTCGGCAAGGTTAATGTAGGCTTTTGTAATGAAGCGTAGTCGAAGAGCAAAATTGAAAAGCCCGGCTTTAGTTTACGATGTTGATAGGCGTCGTCCAAGAGAATGAGGTCGTGTTGATTTTCCAGTTTTTCAATAGCTAAACACCGATCTTCCGATACGGTGACTGTCACATGCCGGAATTTCCGCTTGAACTGTAGTGGCTCATCCCCCACTTCCAGCGCTGTGGAGTCGACCGAAACCTCTCGAAAGCCTTTCGTTTTTCTCCCATAGCCTCTACTCAATGTCGCTACTTTATAATTTGCGGACAATAATCTGATCAAATATTCTGTCATTGGACTTTTTCCTGTGCCACCAATGGCAAGGTTTCCGATAACAATGGTCGGTATAGTAAAGGATCTACTTTTGAAAATTCCTTGATCGTAAAATCGGTTTCTGACCCATACAATAAATTGATAGATAAAACTAAAAGGCAATAATATCCACCGGATAATGCGTATCATTTTTTTACCAACTTGATGCCCACATCCGAAACATCAACCAAAGGATTTTGTCGCATGTTTTGTTCGATGCTAAAGGTATAAAGTCCTGTGTCCGGAAAGAGGAAATCTCGGTGTGCTAAATAGTAGACGGTGTATAATGCTCCTGCAGATTTTCCCAACCATCGTCCATCCAATTGTGCAAGAGGTATTTCTTTCCGATAGGCGGTGTCAACTAATTGTGGGCCTTTTTGGTGGATTAATACAAAAATATTGGAAAAGTCATAATTGGGGCCATGTCTGAGATTGATAAAAACAGCATAGGGTGACGTGTTGTCAGTAATATGGACAGGAAACTCGATTTTATTATCGTATGTCCAGGACCTATTTTCTATAATTCGATTTTGCTCATAAAATGGACCCTCTCCACAAGAAAGTAAAGACAACAATACACCTAAAAAACCGACCTTATTTTTCATCTCCTTTCTCGGTATTGTTATCATTCCTACCTCGACCTTTGTTTTTATTGAATCGCCTTTTCTTTGGTGTTTCCCCTTTTTGAGGACCTTTTTCGGAGGAAGGAGATTGTGCCTCTCGTTTCTCCTCTGAAGCAGGTTTGTTAGTAGGTGCTTTTCTTGGAGTTAAAGCTCCTTCTTGTTTGTTATTTGTCGGTTTAGACCGGCTTTTTTTCTTTTTCTTCTTTTTGTTTTTATCATCCAGGCGGGTAAGACTATCCTGTCCCACGACATTTTCATAGTCAAAGACAACGACTTTTTTGTTTTCTGAAGACGGAGGTGTATATTCTAAAGCATCTGGCTTTACCCCGCCTTTATTTAACGCAGCAAATTCTTTAACCTTGTCAATGGTCAGTGGTATCCAGTTTTCGGCACCAGGATACGAAAACCACATCGTCTTTTTAAAAATGTCCGTTTTTTGCAGGTAGGCCATGCCATTTAACGTTTCGATACGATCCACGTCGTTGGGAATGTCTTTCAGGGCATCCATGTAGCTATCCAGCTCATAATTCAAACAACACTTGAGCTTTCCACATTGGCCGGCTAGTTTTAGTGTGTTCAGTGACAGATTTTGATAACGTGCCGCAGAGGTAGATACCGTCTTGAAGTCCGTCAGCCATGTTGAACAACACAACTCCCTTCCACAAGAACCAATGCCCCCGAGCCTACTAGCCTCTTGGCGCATCCCGATTTGACGCATTTCGATACGGATACGAAACGTTTCAGCCATCCTTTTGATAAGCTCGCGAAAATCGACACGGCCTTCTGCGGTGTAGTAGAAAGTCGCTTTAGTTTTGTCTCCCTGATAGTCCACATCCGATATTTTCATGGAGAGGCCAAGATCTAGTGCCAACTTACGTGCTTTATGCATGGTCTCCCATTCCAAGTCCTTCGCCACGTTAAATTTGGCCACGTCCGCTTCGCTTGCTTTGCGATATATTTTTTTGACTACAGATTCGGGATCCACCTTACTTTTCTTGAGCTGTAGGCGAACAAGTTCACCTGTCAAAGACACATGGCCGATATCGAACCCTCCAGTGGACGGTTCTACGGCGACCATTTCGCCCATTTCCAGATAAATATTGTCTGTGTTGACATAAAAGTCTTTCCGAGAGCCTTTAAAGCGTATCTCGACAATATTGAACGGTTTATAATTTGATGGCAAATCCATGTCGGAAAGCCAGTCATATACATCTAATTTATTACATCCGCTGGTCATACAAGAGCCATTGTTATTGCATCCTGCTGGCACAGTGCCTAGTTTGCTACTGCTACTACCACAACCTCCGGATGAGCAACTGCCACATCCCATAATTTTTTTATATATATTGAGCCCCTTTCGGGAACGTTTGATATTTGAACAATAAAATCAATTGCAAAGATAAATCTAAAAATAATATTTTAGGATTACCATTTCTTTCCACGCCATAATGTGCTTTCTCCAGCAAATGAATGGCTTCTTGAAATTGTTCAAATTGAAAAAGTCCGCTAAATTTTTCTACAAATGACAACTCTTCCTGTTGCAAAAATACCAAATCTTTAAGACCCTGTTGCATCAATATGATTTGTCTCATCATATTGATGGCATAAAGTAAGAAACTTTTTTGGTTTTCACGACCTAATTTTGAAAGTTCTTCTTCACAAATCGAAATAATTTGATCACCCTTGTCCGTGACGATGAGCCGAAACCAGTTTATTAAAAGGTCAAAGGTCTTATTTTCTCCCTTCTGCTGAACAAGATTGAGGGCTTCTTGCATATTTCCATCAGCAATGAAAGCAATCTCATTCGCTGTTTTAGGATCGGTATCGTGATGTTCGATCAGGTAATTTTTTATTTCGTCATGTTGAAGCTTCTGAATTTTTAACAGTTGTGTACGCGAGATTATTGTATTAAGGATCTTCTCCGGATTTTCGGCAACGAGTAAAAATAAGGTTTTGGCCGGCGGCTCTTCGATCAGCTTCAACAGGGCATTACCTTGTGTGTCCAGATATTCCGGAAGCCACATAATCAGCACCTTATACTCCGCCTCAAAGGCTTTTAGACTGAGCTTCTTAATGATGTCATGGGCTTCGGCAATATTGATATTTGCCTGTTTGTTGCCTGCATCAAGCTGATCCCTCCAATAACCTAACCCTAAGTAGGGATTATCAAGGAATGCTTGGCGCCACTCTTCCAGATAGGTGATCGCGGTTTCCTCCTTTCCTTTCGCATAGAACGGGTAAGAAAAATGCAAATCAGGGTGTATGAGTTTTTTATACTTGCGACAAGAGGAACATTGATCACAGCTATCGTTATCAAGCTTATTTTCACAATTGACAAATTGCGCGTAGGCAACGGCAAGGGCTAAACTTCCAGATCCTTCGGGGCCAAGAAAAAGCTGCGCATGGCTGACGCGGTTGTTGTTTACCGTGCCAATTAAATGTTCTTTAATACTCTGGTGTCCTATGATATCCTGAAAGCGCATAACTTGTCAACAGCAAATTTAGTAAATATTAAATGACTTGATCCGATAAAAAGGTTATTCTACTAATCTTTGAAAAAATATGATACTTTTTATGTATTATTGCATATAAAATACCAATCAAGAAATGAGATTTATTGTATCTACTTCAGTATTATTAAAGCAATTGCAAGCCATCAGTGGAGCGTCCAGCAGCAGTACTGTACTTCCTATTTTGGAGAACTTTTTATTTGAAATCAAAGACAATACTCTTACCATTTCGGCTACTGATTTGCAGACCAGTATGGTGACATCTTTACCTATAGAAGCCAAAGAAGAAGGTCGAGTCGCTATGCCGTCTAAAATTTTGATTGACACACTGAAGACATTGCCTGATCAGCCTGTAGCCTTTTCTGTGGACACAAGTACATTGGCTATTGAAATAAGTGCAGGTGACGGTAAATATAAATTAAGCGGCGAGAATGCCGATGATTTTCCAAAGATACCTGTGGTGGATAATGTGTCTACGGTGAAAATCGCAGGCTCTATCTTAGCTGAGGCGATAAATAAAACCATATTTGCGGTAAGCAACGATGAACTTAGGCCAGCGATGGCGGGTGTGTTCGTACAGTTGAACGAGCAAAATATCACCTTTGTAGCAACAGACGCGCATCGTTTGGTGCGCTATCGTCGTACGGATGTTGGTGCCGAGAAAGCTACATCCATCATACTACCTAAAAAAGCCTTGCATTTATTGAAGTCTTCACTCCCTGCGGATGATACAGAGGTTTCGGTAGAATATAATAACACAAATGCTTTCTTCCAGTTCGGAAGTATTCACCTGATCTGTCGTTTAGTAGATGAACGTTATCCAGACTATGAAGCTGTTATTCCGCAACATAATCCTAATAAGCTTACTGTAGATCGTGCACAGTTTTTGAATACCTTACGTCGTGTGGTGATTTTTGCAAATAAGACCACGCATCAGGTAAGGTTGAAAATCAATGGATCAGAATTGAACATTTCTGCGGAAGACTTGGATTTCTCAAATGAGGCTTACGAAAGACTCAGTTGTCAGTTTGAAGGTGAAGATTTAGAGATTGGTTTCAACGCAAAATTTTTGGTGGAGATGTTGAATAACCTTTCCTGCGAAGAGGTCGTGTTAGAAATGAGTACACCGAACAGGGCTGGATTGCTGTTGCCTGCTATCAAAGAAGATGACGAAGATATTTTGATGTTGGTCATGCCGGTCATGTTGAATAATCTAGGCTAATACAAATCGCTTTGGACTTCATTTATTCGCTTGTTGACTTCGTTCTTCATATTGATGACCATCTTTTGGAGATCGTGAATAACTATCAGACCTGGACCTACCTCATTTTATTTCTGATAATTTTTGTAGAAACCGGCGTCGTAGTCATGCCTTTTTTACCCGGAGATTCTTTACTATTTGCTGCCGGAATGCTAGCTGCCCAACCTAACGAGCTGAATATCTGGATTATGATAATCCTACTATTGGTCGCTGCAATTACTGGAGACTCGCTGAATTATTCCATTGGTAAACACTTTGGCATGCGCGTGACTCGGTTCAAGCTTTTCGGTAAACAGATCGTCAAAGACGAACAGATCGAAAAGACACACGCCTTCTATGAAAAATACGGTAGTAAGACCATTGTGATCGCTCGTTTTGTGCCTATTGTAAGAACACTTGCTCCATTTGTGGGAGGAATAGGACGGATGAACTATGGAACTTTCTTAACCTATAATGTGGTTGGAGCCTTCTTATGGGTTGTTGGAATCACCTTGGCAGGATATTTCTTAGGCAATATTCCAATAATCCGCGACAACTTTTCCAAAGTCGTGTTATTAATCATTTTTCTTTCCATACTTCCGATTATTTTTGAAGTTGTTAAAGAAAAAATGAGCAAAAAAGAAGGATAGCTTTCTTTTTTGCTGGTGCATAGCTAAAACCTGTGCCAGAATCGCCTTTCCAGATTTAAAGTATTATGTTTATGCCAAAAATATGTTCAGACATAAAGGTAAGAGGAGAACTTATTCCCACAATCTTCTGTTAGCATCTATATTATCGTTTGTTGCCGGCATTGTAAATGTCACCAGTGTGTTCGCCTTACAGGTGCTGACGACAAATATAACTGGGCATTTTGCCTATTTTGTGGAGCATCTAATTAATAGTGGTCCAAAGCTAGCCGCTGTATTTTTAATGTATAGTATTTGTTTTCTTGGAGGAGCTTTTGTTTCTAATTTTTGTGCAGAGATTTTTTCACGCAAAAACCCCCGGTTGACTTATATCATTCCCCTTATGATAGAAATACTGGCTATTAGCTTAGCCATGCTGTTTTATACAACAAGTATAAGTTATGGTGTAGAGGTAGTGGCAGGCATTTTATTATTTGCAATGGGTTTGCAAAACGCAATGGTCACCAAGGTCTCCCAATCTGTGGTTCGTACAACACATCTTACCGGCATATTTACAGATTTGGGGATAGAGTTGTCCCAACTGTTCTTTTACAAAAATTCTAAAAGGCACCAACAACTATATAGAAGTATACATTTAAAAGTCGCCATTGTATTCAGTTTTTTTTGCGGAGGTGTAATCGGTGGTTATGGGTATAAACAGGTGGGGATGTATATACTTGGCTTGGCTGTAGGTATCATATTTATCGCGATGATTCATGATTATATTCGGTATCATTACTATAATATCAAGCGAATCATTCGAAACAGACACTGATTGGCCAACTTTTTTTACCTTTGCATATGATAAAATCAATGACCGGTTATGGCGTAGGTGCGCAGGAGAATGAAAAAGTTAAATATACTGTAGAAATAAAATCGCTTAATTCGAAGTTTCTAGAGTTAAATATTCGTCTTCCCAAAACGGTTTCTGACAAGGAATTGACCCTACGTAGCGAATGTAGCAAGCTTATCGAGCGAGGAAAGGTAAATATTTTCATTTCTTCGGAGTATACGGACCAGACAGCGAAAGCTTCGTCTATAAATAGCGAGCTCTTCAAAAAATACTATGTACAACTTCAGGAAATAGCCCAACAAGTCGGGGACACACAAGCTTCCCTGTTCGGCCTGGCTTTGAATATGCCCGAAGTGGTCGCTAACAATGAAGATGAAGTCGACGAAGAAGAGGGAAAGGTGCTTTTGGCGGCTTTTTATCAGGCAGTAGAAAAATTCAATACATTTCGGGTCGACGAAGGAAAAGTATTAAAAGCCGATATGGAAAGTAGGGTTAGGCTGATCTTGGATTATCTGACAGAAGTCGAGGGTGTTGAGGGAGATCGCATACCGTTGATTAGAGAGCGTATTGCACAATATATGGATGCGGCTGTAGGTAAGGAGAATGTCGATAAAAACCGATTCGAACAAGAGCTTATTTTTTATATTGATAAATTAGATATTACGGAGGAAAAGGTGCGCTTGCGAAGTCATTGCGATTATTTTCTGACGGCGTTAAATGCTTTAGATTCCAATGGTAAAAAGCTCGGGTTTATCTCGCAGGAAATGGGACGTGAGATTAACACGTTGGGATCAAAAGCGAACCATGCGGGTATGCAGCAAATTGTTGTTCGTATGAAAGAAGAGTTGGAAAAAATCAAAGAACAATTGCTAAACGTGTTATAGTCATTATCGTATGAGTGGAAAACTAATTATATTCTCCGCTCCATCAGGAGCAGGAAAAACAACCATAGTTAGACATTTGTTAACACACCATGCTGATAAAATGGAATTCTCCATCTCGGCAACCACTCGGGACTTGCGTGGTACCGAGGTAGATGGCCAGGATTATTATTTTATTAGCAAAGATGAATTTTTACATAAGATTGCAAGGCACGATTTTATTGAGTTCGAAGAAGTTTATTCGGGTACATTCTATGGCACCTTGAAATCGGAGATCGACCGCATTTGGGCCTTAGGTAAGGCGGTGATTTTTGACATTGATGTGGTGGGCGGTCTTCGTTTAAAATCAAAATTCCCAGAACAAGCGCTGGCTATTTTTGTCAACCCACCATCGTTGGAGGTGTTGAAGGAACGTCTTCGCGGACGAGGAACAGATTCCGAAGAAAAGTTACAAGAACGTTTTGCAAAAGCTGAATTGGAATTGAGTTATGCCGATAAGTTTGATGTGGTGCTTAATAACTTTGATTTAGATGCAGCCTGCAAGGAAGCTGAAGAGTTGGTTTTAGAATTTATTGGAGACGTGAGAATTGAGACGTGAGATTTGAGTATAGAGAAAGCTTACTTTATCCTTTTCTCATGTCTGATGTCTCAATTCTCACATCTCCATACAAACTATGAAAAAGAAGGTTGGTTTATTTTTTGGGTCCTTTAATCCGGTGCACATTGGGCATCTGATCATCGCTAATTATATGGCCAACTATACCGATCTCGATGAGGTCTGGTTTGTCGTTTCTCCTCAAAACCCATTCAAGGAAAAGAAAAGTTTGGGGAATATGTATGACCGCTTGGAGATGGTCAATCTCGCTCTTGAGAACATGGACAAACTGCGCACTTCTGACATCGAGTTCAAACTACCTCAACCCTCTTATACGATAGATACATTAACTCATCTTTCGGAAAAATATCCAGACAAGGAGTTTGTACTCATCATGGGTGAGGATAATCTTGTAGGCCTACATAAGTGGAAAAATGCCGATATTCTATTGCGGGATTATAAGATAGTGGTTTATCCAAGGCCGGGATACGACGGAGGGGAGCTCAAAAGCCATCCGTCTGTGACTGTAACCGATACGCCTGTGATGGAGCTGTCGTCCACTTTTCTACGAAAAGCGATTAAAGAAAAAAAGAATATACAATTCTTTGTTCCTGAAAAAGTTATCGATTTTATCGAGAAGAAGGGGCTTTATTTATAATGTATTTTTCCAAAGTCCAGAGACTTTGGAAAAATACATTATCCTCTTACCGTCCCATCCAGCCACCGTCTACAGTCAGAATAGTGCCATGCACATAATCTGAAGCATTGGAAGCCAAGAATACAGCAGGTCCTTTGAAGTCTTGGGATTCACCCCAGCGACCAGCGGGGATACGCCCTAATATCGAAGCCGAACGCTCGGGATCGTCACGTAACGCTTCGGTATTGTCCGTGGCGATATAACCTGGGGCGATCGCATTGACATTGACACCTTTCGAGGCCCATTCATTGGCAAAAGCTTTCGTCAAAGACCCTATAGCACCTTTGGAAGCGGCATATCCCGGAACATTGATTCCCCCTTGGAAGGTTAACAAGGATGCGGTAAATACCACCTTGCCTGAGCCTCGGGCAATCATTTCTTTTCCGATTTCACGGGTTAGTATGAATTGCGCATTTTGATTGATTTCGATTATTTCATCCCAGTATTCATCGGGATGTTCTGCCGCCGGTTTACGAAGAATGTTTCCTGCGTTGTTGAACAAAATGTCGATAACAGGATGATCCTTTTTCACCTGAGCGATAAATTGATACAACTCTTCTCTTTTGGAAAAATCACATTTGTATGCAGAAAACTTTCGCCCTAAGGATTGAATAGATTTTTCTACAGCAGAGCCTTCCAATTCCAGAGTTGCGGAGACACCAACGATATCCGCTCCCGCTTCGGCCAATGCTTCGGCCAACGCCTTGCCTATGCCGCGTTTGCAACCTGTTACGAGGGCAACCTTGCCCGATAGGTCGAATGAATTTAATATAGACATATTTTTGATATTAGTATTTAGCTATTAGAGACTACACTTCTGTATAGTTTCCAATCCTGATTCGTTATTTCAGTGTCACCTTTAACGGCTTCTTGATTGTTTGTGCATAATCCTCCACATAATCCTCCCACTGGTCAGCCGATGTGATCTTGCCAGCTTTATTCCAGGCCGCACCCATATAGTAGACTAGTGGTTTTTTATTTGTCACAACAGTCTTTATCAGAAACTGCTTGGGTGTGTTCGGTATAAATTGAATTTTAGAAGAGGGCAAAATAACGGAAGTTCCCACATGACCGGCATTATTAATATTCGGTTCCCAATAACTCAACGTTTTATCCTTGGGATCAAAGTCAAACTGAGGGTTGTCTTCATCTCTCTTGACCAAACCAACTACCACTGGCGTTGTTTTCGCTTGTCTGTTTTGAAGACTTACACTAATCTTATTGAATTGTTGACCCGCATCAATAGAAATAGTCTTTGTCAATGAAACCGTGTTGCCATTGAATTCTTGCGGTTCAAAAGTTAATTTGAAGGTTGTCCTTAAGGGGCCATTATCCAATACCTGATATTGTCGGTAATGCTTTGTGTACTGAATTTGATCATTAAAAAACAATGCGATATCTCCAGCGCCCAGCGTCTGACCGACCGAATAATAATCGAGACCTTGTCCGTGATCTTTATGGTAGTCGTTTTCCTTATACCATTTGTTGATAACTAAATCAGTTGTTCTTTTGGACCAAACGTCTATACCCTGTGCATCATCAGGCCTTCCCTCCAAAGCCTTTCCATATATCCGAAAGGCGATCACATCATTTTCCCACGCAAAATCGTCAAAGCGCTCCGGGACGTACCTTGCATAGGTTTTATTTGGGTATGCGGAGGGTTGTTCATTGGAAACCAAAAGTTCCAAGCTGCTTTTAGGAGCAATTTGCACTTGCACAAGGACATTTTGCACCTGGGGTAAACCTAACCTTTCCAGCTGGTGGGTATAAGTCGTTCCTGAAGTTCTGTCTTTGATCGTAAACACGGTATCGACGCCGAAATGCTTGCTAAATTTAGCAAAAGGTATTGATACAACTTCCAACCTGTTGTCATCCGAAGTATTTTTGATTTGTATGGTTTTCTGTGCCGAGGCCGTAAAACCACTAAGCAGTAAAACCGTGATAGCAAAAAGGATATTTTTCATTAGCATATAATTTGCTTTTACCTTAAATCTGTGATTGCGCTTTTGTCCATATCATCATAATCCATATTCTCTCCGGCCATGCCCCAAATAAAGGTATAGTTGCTTGTTCCCGCACCCGAGTGGATTGACCAAGGTGGCGATATCACCGCCTGCTCATTTTGCATCCAAATATGGCGCGTTTCGTCCACTGGACCCATGAAATGAGACACCGATTGACCTTCTGGGACGTCGAAATAAAAATAAACTTCCATCCGTCGGTCATGGGTGTGCGAAGGCATTGTATTCCATACCGACCCAGGCTTCAGCTCTGTCATCCCCATCTGTAGCTGACAAGTTTCGATTACCGTATGTAGGAGCATTTGATTGATGGTACGGTGATTTGCCGTTTCCATGCTGCCTAACTCAATTTTATTGGCGGTTTCCTTTGTGACACGTTTTGTTGGATAGGTGTGGTGTGCAGGCGTAGAGTTTAAATAGAACTTTGCAGGACTCTGGCTGTCGTTACTGCTGAAGTAGACCTCTTTAGCTCCTTTTCCAACATAGAGGGCCTCTTTTGTGTTGAGCTCGAAGACCTCTCCATCTACTTCTACCTTTCCATTTCCTCCGACATTAATGATTCCAAGCTCACGACGAGAAAGGAAATAAGGCTCCTTTAGCAAAGGCTCAATCGTCTCCAACTTAACTTTCTTGTTGACAGGAAATGCCCCTCCAGCCATATAGCGATCATAATGAGTATATACAAAATGAACTTGATCTTCGAAAAACAGCTTTTCAATCAAAAAATTTTCACGTAGCCCCTTTGTATCTAACGATTTCGATTCATTAGGACCAATTGCATACCTTGATTCAAATGTAGTAGACATGATATATTACTTGTTTATTTGTTAAATCTTAAAGATAACCCTTTTAAAGAGAAAAAGAGACATTCGCTCTTGGCGCGACACTACTGTATCGATTTCGTAACAAACAAAATATAATTCTATTTGTTGGTTAAAGTAAAAGATAGGAAAACTAAAATAAAGATAAGATGGACAAATTGGATTTGAAAGGCAAATGGAACGAGTTAAGAGGCAAGATTAAACAAGAATATGCCGATTGGACAGATGATGACTTGAAATACGAAGAGGGGCAGGATGAAGAGTTGTTAGGTCGTTTACAGCAAAAACTAGGGAAGGCGAGAGAAGAGGTGATAGATTGGTTGAAAAGTTTGGGGTAACCTTTATGAGGGCTACTAAATAGGACGGTTGGTTTCCACAGAAACCAGCCGTTTTTTTGTGTCAACCACCGAATTTGCTCACTGCAAAAAAGCGCAGATAATTCTATATATTCTATCATTTTTAAACAGGATAATCGGAAATATTTCGATTATCTTGTTGTTTTTTTACATTATCTTAGCACCATGGCAAAGAAAATACCCACGATATTGGTTGTCAACGATGACGGCATTACAGCTCCAGGAATTAAGGTGCTCTTGGAAGTCATGCAGGAAATAGGGAAAGTTGTGGTTGTAGCTCCAGATAGTCCTCAGTCCGGTATGGGACATGCTATCACCATCGGGAAACCTCTTCGTTTGGATAAGATTGATTTGTACGAAGATGTGGAGGTGTATAAGTGCTCTGGTACTCCCGTAGATTGTGTGAAGCTAGCCGTCAATCAAATTTTTAAAGGCAAGAAGCCAGACCTATGTGTGTCCGGTATTAATCATGGCCTTAACTACTCGATCAATGTACTCTATTCGGGGACAATGTCTGCCGCAGTAGAAGGTGCAATCGAGGACATCCCGTCTGTGGGGTTTTCCTTGGATGACTTCTCTTATCATGCTGATTTCTCCCATTGTAAACCTTATGTGAAAAGCATTGCACAGCAAGTGTTGTTACATGGCCTACCCAAAAGCACGCTATTGAATGTCAATTTTCCTCATATCCGAGAAGAAATAAAAGGTATCAAGATCTGTCGTCAGGCCAATGCCAAATGGTTTGAGGAGTTTGACCAGCGGTTGGATCCCTATAATCGGGAGTATTTTTGGATGACGGGCAAATTTCAATTAAATGATAGAGGTGAAGATACCGACGCTTATGCTTTGCAACAGGGTTATGTATCTGTTGTTCCGACACAGTTTGATATGACCGCTCACCACGCTATACCGGAGTTGAACTCCTGGAGTTTTGATGTAAAATAAGATGAGAGATAATTATTTTTTTGGAGCTGTATTGGGGGTTATTTGCCCTTTGCTGGCTTATCTCGCGACCACTTTCACAGAACTTCAAGCTATGTTATTTGCTCAAAAGCCTATTGCGTTGTATGTTATTGCTGCAGTAATAAACTTGATTGCTGTGCGATTCATATACCGGAGCGGGCGAGAAGCAACAGCAAAAGGTATTATCCTGGTGACCTTTTTGGCAATGGTTGTGTTGGTGGTAGGCTTGAGGATTAAGGCCTAACCCATCAGCTATTCTATTCGGATTTTTTTCTTTTATATTCAGAAGGTGTTTGCTTGAAATGATCTTTAAAGCTCTCTCTGAAATATTTTAGGTCATTGAAACCAACTTCATAGGCGACCTGAGAGATATTCATCTTCGTGTGAGATAGGAGCATCGCCGCTTTCTTAAGTCTTATGGTTCGAATAAAGGTCGAGAGGTTTTGGCCTGTTAATGCTTTCAACTTTGTATAAATTACGGTACGACTGGTATTCATCTGATCGATGAAGGTGCTTACATTAAAATCCGGATTGGCAATGTTATCCTCTACAATAGCGATAGCCTTAGACAGAAATGTTTCATCCGGGGAGTTTACGGTTAGCTCCTTAGGCTTGAGAATTAAGTCGTTTTTGAATTTCCGGATCAGGTTCTTACGTGTCTTTAATAAGTTATCTACCTGAAGTTCTAATATATCGACATTAAAAGGCTTGGTAATGTAGGCATCGGCACCGATATAATAGCCTTTTTTCTGATCTGTCGGTGACGTTTTAGCGGTCAGCAATATCACGGGGATATGACTGGTAATGAGTGTTGTTTTGATTTTATCACATAGTTCAAAGCCATCCATATCCGGCATGCTGATGTCACTTATGATCACGTCTATGGAATTGTTAAGTGCTATTTCGAGAGCTTGGTTGCCATTATCGGCAGTAAGAACCTGATATTTATTTTGGAATATACCCTTGATAAATTTTTGAAGATCCACGTTGTCTTCGACAATCAAAAGACAGGGTAGATTTTCCTGCGCGAGCATATTGGTTGATGTATCTTCCTCCTCTATTGTGTACGGAGTATAGCTCACCTCTTGTGTATTTTCGGAGTATTCCACATATTCATGCTTGGAGAAGTGCTCGTTTCCTAATCGTAATAAGACCGTGAAGCGGGTTCCTTTAGTCTCCGAGCTGCTGGCGATTATTTTTCCCTTATGTTGCTCTACGAGCTTTTTGGCTAGAGAGAGTCCAATACCGGAGCCCACATTCTTCTGTTTGTGGTCAAGTTGGTAAAATTGCTCAAAGATAAGCTTGAGATGTTCTTTCGGTATCACAGGACCGAAGTTGGCCACACTAATTTTAACATATTGTATCAGTTTGGCATTTACCTTTTTGGGAGCGGTAGATACGTATATCGTCACATTGCTGTTGTCGTCGCTGAACTTAAAGGCATTGGACAATAAGTTGAATAAAATGTTCTTTAGCTTAGGCTGATCAAACCATACCTGGATATCGTCGTTACGATGGATTAGCCTATATTGAATGTTTTTTTTCTCCGCTAAAGTATCGAAGGATTTTTTAACATCTTCAATAAAGGGTATGATGTTATTTTTGGTGACCTGAAGGGTAAGCTTACCGGATTCACTTTTTCTAAAGTCCAATATTTGATTGACCAGCTGGAGCATCATTCTCGCGCTTTTCAACATAATATTGTGTTGCTGCTGTATATAAGGATCGCCTAGTTTTTTGTCCACCATCTTTTCGAGAGGGCTGATAATCAATGTCAGGGGCGTGCGAAATTCGTGGGATATTTCTGTAAAAACGCTCATCTTGAGCTGATTAACCTCTTCAAGTCGTTCTTTCTCTTTTCGTTCTTTTACCCTTAACAAAATCAATTTTCGGATATAGAGAAACAAGCTGCCACATAGGACAACATACAGCAGATAAGCCCACCAGGTGTTCCAAGGCGCGGGGAGCACATGAATATGAAGTGTCGCCCCATGTTCGTTCCATATACCATCGTTATTTGAGCCTTTTACCCTAAAGACAAATTTCCCGGGCTTGATATTCGTATATACAGCTTTTCGTTGATTCCCAATATAATTCCAGCTTTCATCATTTCCTTCCAGTTTATATGCAAATTCATTCTTCTCCGGGCGCATATAACTTAGTGAAGTGAAATCGATGCTAAAATTATTTTCATTGTATTTGAGCGTAATGACTGCTGTTGAATCCGTAATCTTTGCAAAAGGTACGTTGTTTACTTCAACGCTCGTAATAGCGATCGGAGGGACAAAGGTGTTCCTTCGGATATCTTTGGGGTCAAAATAAGTCAGTCCATCGGTGCCACCAAAAAATAGCTCTCCACTTTTAGTTTTGAAGAACGCTCCATAATTAAATTCGTTTCCTTGCAGGCCATCGGATTGATTGTAGTTCTTTATACTATTCGAGACAACATCAATTTGGCTAATGCCGTTATTGGTGCTGACCCATATTTTACCCTTACGATCCGATAGAATACCATAGATGATATCGTTTGGTAGACCATCTTTTGTGCTATACGACATTGTTGTCTTTTTTTGGGGATTATAAATATGCAATCCTTGTCCTTCGGTGCCAATCCAATAGTTATTGAAACTGTCTATATATATACAATTGACATGGAGGGGCGGAGCATTATTAGAAAGTTCCCTTAATTGTATCGTATTTTTTTGTTTTGTATGGATGTCAATTATTTCCAGACCATTGTTTCCTCCGATAAGTAATAGATTAGGATTTTCAGTCTGGACGATGCTCATAACAGTCTTAATGTTCTTATCTATTTTAGAAAGAATATTTGTGCGTGTATCATAAAAAATCAATCCTCCGGTTAGTGTACCGATCCATATATTTCCATTGTGATCGTCAAACAACGTGAGAACTTTGTAGGCTTTTAAGGAGATATTTTGGTCCGAAGGAAAATCTATTTGATGGAACTTAAATGGTTTCTGTATGGGGTTGAAGAAGTCAAGCCCCCCATCGTGCATTCCTATCCAGACATTACCGTTATCGTCTATGACAATCGATTTTATATTGTTGGCGCTTAGGCTGCGAGGATCATGGCTATTGTGTTTATAATAGGTAAACTTCTTGGTGTTCCTATTATAGAAGTTTAATCCCCCTCCTTCCGTCCCTATCCATAAGTTTCCGGTAGCATCTTCTGCCATCCCACTTACTACCTTATAGTTTAATTTATTGTTCGTGTTGCCCGAGTAGATGTTCTTGAAAGCAGTATTGTCTTGGTTGTAGTAATTGATGCCATCGGCCCATGTGCCGATCCACATATCACCACGGGAGTCACGGATAATTTTATAGATAGAGTTTTGGCTTAAGCTCGTGGAGTTGTCAGGATCGTGTACTATATGTTTTAATTCCTGACGATCGTCACTTAAAAGATAAAGTCCCGAATAGCTTCCTATCCAAAGATTCCCAAAATGGTCTTCACAAAGAGTTCTTACTGAAGTCGTGATAGCCTTTCTGCCCTCAAAATTAAAGTCGATGAAATTTTCAGTCAATGGATCGTATCGAGCTAGCCCCTTCTCGTATCCGAGCCAGAGGCTGTTTTTTTTATCCATAAACAGGGTTGGTAGATCATTAAGATGTATACTGCCTCCAGCATTCTGTGGATAGGTTAGATGTCTAAAGAAACCCTTTTTTGCATGGTATACATCGATATATTTCGTGTTGCAAATCCAGATATTACCTTCCTCGTCTTTTAGGAACGATCGAATATTATTGTCACTAGGTGAGTTAGTACCATTATTTCGTTTTTGTATTCTTGTTATTCTGTTTGTTTTCGTATCGATCTGAACAATTCCGTTTTCTGTCGCAATCCATAGGAAATGATGGTCTATCTGCATGATTCCTCGCACGATATTATCTGCCACTGCATTGGGCAACTCAGAGAGTTTATAACGTGTAAAGTTATCGGTAGAGGGATTATACTTATTTAGACCTCTTTCGGTACCTACCCACAGCCCCCCGTCGCTATCTTCGTATATGGAGTGTATATTGTTGTTGCTTAAACTGTTAGGATCTGCTAAATTATGACGATATATTACAAATTTATGGCCGTCAAATTTGTTAAGGCCATCCCGTGTCCCCAACCAGATGTACCCTTTTTTATCTTGTATAATGTCTGCTATGGATCTTTGGGATAAACCATCGGCAGAGGTGAAATGTTCAAATTTAAAACTTTCCGGTATTTTGTTTAATCCTAGAGCAGATGCAGTTCGTAAACACGTCCAAAATAACAGAGCAAAAAAGAAGTAAACTTTCATTCGCTGCACAATTGTGAACCAAATTTAATAAAATATATATCTTATAATTTCACGTTGATTAAATCAATAAAGAGATATTCCTTTTCAAAAAATAGTATGCTGGATTTTTAAGCTCATTATAGACCTTTTTCCTGAAGACGAGTAAGGGCTTCGATATAATAATAATCCGCATAGTTTAGAGGGACGTCTATTTCGTTGCCATGCGGGATACTTCCAACGCTGTGTTTTAGGAGAAAATGACCATTTTCTCCTGACTTGGCGGTATAGGTGTCGCTGGCCAATGACTTTAGAATATGTTGCGCGTAGCGGGTATACTTCCCTTCGGTATAGTCACTTAATTCCAGTAATGAGGAAGCGATGATAGCGCCGGCCGAAGCATCTCGTATTTCATTGGGAATATTGGGCGCATTGAAATCCCAATAAGGGACTCCATCTTCTGGGTAGTTGGGATGGCTAAGGATAAAGAGGGCAATCTTCTCCGCAAAATCCAAGTATTTTTTATCCTTGGTATAGCGGTAGCACATTGTGTATCCATATAGCGCCCAAGCCTGCCCACGTGCCCATGCACTGTCGTCTGCGAAGCCTTGTGCCGTTTCTTTACTGGTCACTTCACCCGTTTGAGGATTATAGTCTACAACATGAAATGAACTGAAATCGTTCCGAAAATGATTTCTCATCGTCGTGTTCGCGTGTGCGATGGCTATTTTTTTGTACGTACTGTCTCCCGTGAGATTAGTTACTTCAAACAGCAATTCCAAATTCATCAAATTGTCGATGATAACGGGAAATGCCCAACCTCTCTTAGACTGCCAGTCATCTTCCACGTCCCAACTTTGTATACACCCCACTGAGTCATTAAAACGTGTGATCAAAGCATTGGACGCATCTATCAATACCTGTTTATATTGCTCGTCCTGTGTTATTCTGTAAGCCTTTCCATAGGAATTGTTAAAAATGAAACCGAGATCGTGGTCGGTTGTTAGATCTTTATGGTGCTTGAATAAGCTTTGTGAGGTCTCCGCGGCCTCTTTCCACTTTTTGTCGTCAGATATTTCATATAACATCCAACAGGTACCGGGCCAAAAACCCTCCGTCCAGTCGTAAGAGGTGTTAATCCAGCGAATGTGTTCGTCTTTATTCAGCGTTCTGGGGATGCGGTTTTCCTGCATAGCGAGAGTGCGCAATGCCTTAAGCTGTTGCTCGCCTTTCTCCAATATTGCTTTGCTATTATTATTATTATTTGAGCTACAACCTAAAGCGGTTAGCGAAAATAGAAGTAAAGTCGACTTGATAATGTTCATTATGGTGTGTGTTTTATAAAATAGTAGTTATGCTTGTATATTCACGGATGTTAAATCACCTTGCCTGTTTTTTTAATATTTCCTCGAGCAGGTGCTCCACCCAATATTTTGCCGACACCTGTTGTGGTAGAGTAATGACATCTGGAACTGTTTTGCGAAAAAAAAAATTCTAAATCATAAATCTTGATAGCATCGGGCCGCAACCCCGTCATAACGCTATTTCTGGACGGTGCGCAAACGGCCTGTTGACAGTAAGCATTTTCAAAAACCAAGCCTTGTGCCGCTAAGTGATCTATGTGGGGTGTCTGCATATAGGAAGCTCCATAACAACCCAATTCTGGACGTAAATCGTCTACCGCAATGAATAGAATATTTTTCTTCTTGCTAGAAAGACTGTTCTGCTGTTGCGCGTTTAAATAGGGGATGGTACCTACGCAGGCTATAATGAGCACTGCAAGGAATAAAAGACAGGCCATGTGATTTCTCATCGTAAGTCTAAAATCTTTGTTAGTAATAGGACAAATTAAAAAAAAATCCACTACACTATGGAGGGGATAAATGTCCGAATGAAAGGTGTGAAATGTCCGCGGTTATTAAATGGGCGTAAAGGATTCTATATGAATATTTCGTTATTAACGTTTTTTCGCCATATTCGCCAGGGGGTAGAATACCCCCTCATTTAAGACAATTAACCCCTTTTGTAACGCATATTATATCTGGATATTTGCAAAGCACAGTTATTAAAACCATTAAGTACAATTATAAAACCAAAAAGCAGCGACGCATCTATGCGTGCTTTTATAAACGATTCGATCATGAAAAATAAGACACGGCTTTTATTCCTGCTCTGCTGTTGGGTGATAGTCTCTTTCTCTTGTAAGGAGGATCTTAGAACGAACCCACCGGGAGCCCCCTACGATCTGCGGTATGTAAATGTTGGCAACGCCCGGGAGGGTGGCCAAATTGTGACGGCTCCGCCGACGGTGCAGACCGGCGGATTGACACCAAAGTTTGAGCTGATCGGTATTTCGAGGAGCGATGGTTCTTCGCTAGACGATTCCTTCTTGCAATACGTGCGTATTGGCCAGAGTCATGTGGTGGATATTCCCATTAGCCCGGATGCAGGTTACGTGGACGGAGATGGCAACCCGCTTACTTTTTTTGCTTCCGAAAACACGGCGAGCAATGGTATCATCACGGTAGCTGCCGGGCACACCTTTTCCGCAGGCGATTACTTTTTTGATATTAAGGTAACGACGCAGGATGGGGACATCAAATATGAAACCATATTTGAGAAAGCATTTCACTTGAACGTCGGCCCGTTATTGCCAACCAATCTCGTTTATACACCCAAAAATCAGAACTTGGTTTATGGACAGACGGATAGTAAAACCTCGGTGCCACTGATGCCAAGTGCCAATCCTGACGTAACGTTTGAGTTAGCAACGGAGGGAGACAAGTTGGTTATTGATGGCAAAACGGGGGAGATATCGCTTGCCCCAGATTATATTTACTCGGAATACGATACATTAACACCTATCGTAAAGATCATTAGTAACATCAGTGGTGAGGAGACGTTGTTTAGGAACCGGATAACGACCATTATTACCGATAAACCCGAAACCATGCCGTTGGAGACGATTTATATATTTTATCCCACTTTGCGGACAGCGGGTTCTTATCCAACGGGCGGGGATGGTTTTACCGTGCAAGTGATTCGACGCGGCAACGGGGAAGACATCTGGGGAGAAGTCGATAACAGCACGGGAAGGACGTTCGTAAGACCGCCAGAACGACCACAGGAAAATACAACACAGACAGTATTGGAGACGCAAACCTACAACGCCTCAAATGCAACAACTCCAACAACCTCTTGGATGGTGACGACCACACAGGATTTGACGCCTTATCGTTATGGCTATAAGCTTTCCTTTAATTATTATTATATGCCGCATTTTCAAACGTACATGGCCAATGGCGGATCTCCTACAGACCTAGAGGTGTATATCTCCACGGATTATACAGGTGGTGCAATACAGGATGCTAACGGCAACTGGTTAAATGGTACGTGGACCCAAGTGAATGATGTTATGCGGTGTCGGAAAGGAAATGCAACAGGATCATCTTGGGGCAATGAATTTATAGGTACACCTTATCCGGGTAATCAATCAGGAGATGATCCCGATGGAAAGAAGCGGCCAGATCTCGGAACTTTTTATGGTATGTGGGTGAAATGTAGCTATGATATCGCTCCAGAGCAAATTACAAACAATGTAACCGTAGCGTTCAAGATTGCTTCTTACTTCGAAGGTGAGTTATTGAATAATACTACCGTACCCGGTCGGGGAGGGATTTATTTCTTTTCAGACTTTAATTATAAGGCGGTGGAGCCAGAAAATTAATTTTATCGGATAAACTAGAGAACATGAATATCAACGCAATTATCATATTACTCATCAGTACCCTTTTTTCTCTCTCTGCATGGGCACAGCGAAGTATTAGTGGTACGGTACGGGATGCCAAGGAAGTGCCGATTGTCGGGGCAACGGTTTCTGTGAAAGGAACCAACCGGGGCGCTACCACCACGGAACAAGGAAGCTATACAATTAACAATATCCGGTCAAACGATGTGCTGGTTTTCACCTCTCTTGGTTTCCTGCGGCAGGAGCAGACGATATCGGGTAGACAACAAATTGACGTCACGCTGGAAGCAGAGGATGTTGTGCTAGACGAAGTAGTCATCGGTTATGATGTGGTGCGGAAAGAAGACCTCACCGGATCAGTGGCCAGCGTGAATGCGAAGGATCTCGCAGCAGCGCCTGCAGCCAATTTTGACCAAGCGCTAGCCGGACGGGTGGCCGGTGTGCAGGTCACTTCGCAAGATGGAACGCCCGGTGCTCCGTTGCGGATTGTCATCCGCGGGGGGAACTCCATCACGGGCGACAATTCGCCGCTCTATGTGGTCGACGGTGTTCCACTGGAAGGTTTTGATCCAGCAACAATCAACACACGGGATATCAAAAGTTTTGACATCTTAAAAGATGCGTCAGCCACGGCTATCTACGGTTCCCGAGGAGCAAACGGAGTCGTTGTGATCACCACACACGGAGGGCGTACCGACGGACGTACCGATGTGGATATCAGCTCCTCGGTTTGGTTTGAGCATATCCCCACCCGTCTAGATGTGATGACGCCATACGAATATGTTGCCTACCAGCAGAAGTTGGCTTATGCCAACGACAATTACGTGCCCGGCACGAATGTGCAATTTTTTAACAGACGGTATGTGGATCCTGAATTGTATCGAAATGTCGAGGGAATAAACTGGCAGGATGAAATTTTCCGTAACACAAAATCAACCAACCAGACGCTTTCTCTAAGAGGTGGAAATACGAAAACCAGCTTCTTATATAGCGGAAATTTTCTTAACCAACAAGGAACATTGATCGAAACCAATTTTCGCAAAATCAACAACCGATTGAAATTCACACATAAAATTGTCCCTAATTTGGAGATAAATGCGCAATTGGAATATAGTAGGAACAACCATGATGGACAGATCGCTTCGGGAAATGCACGACATAGTATTATCCGGGATGCCATATCGTTCAGACCGGTTATGCCGATCAACTGGACAGAAGAAGATGAAGCCAATTTGGAAGATTCGGATCCTTATCTGCTCAATCCAGTCAGAAAAATGCAGAGTTCTGATCGTTTTCGTTTGGATGATGTGCTTTCGGGTACATTGGGGATTAAGTATAGCTTCCTGAAAAAATTGGAACTGAGTATGATGGGAAACTATCGGACCACGCTCCGGGAAACCACGACATTTCACAAAAGGGATTCGTACGAAGCAACAAGGACCGCCCGCGGTATTAATGGTACGTTGGCAAACAATCGGGGCGACGTATTGTCGACGTCTAATACCCTACGTTTTAAAGATATAAGAGGTAAACATAATTATGGCGTCTTAGCGGGATTGGAGGCACAATATAGCACCTCAAAATTCTCTACACTGCAAAATACGAATTTGCCCACAGATGAGTTCGGTATTTATAATTTAGGCATCGCCACCGCATCCACCATTGCCCGAACGGACTACTCGCGGAATTCCTTGTTCTCTGCGTTTGGACGGGCAAACTATACATATGATAATAAGTATTTGGCCACGGCTACCTTCCGTGCGGATGGATCTTCTAAATTCCGTGCAGCCAACCGTTGGGGATACTTTCCTTCATTCTCCCTTGCTTGGCGGGTATCGCAGGAATCTTTCATGAAATCGATTGAAACCATATCTGATCTAAAACTTCGTGGAGGTTGGGGTGCAACCGGAAATAACCGTGTGGGTGATTTCGTAGCTTACAACCTATTCAGTGTGAATGCAAACAGTGGCTATGTATTAGGTGTCGGAGAGAAGTATGTTCCAGGAGCTTTTCAAAGTAATATGGCTGTACCGGATCTGCGCTGGGAAACGACCGAGCAGAGTAATATCGGAATGGACCTGCAGCTCTTCCGAAAATACAACCTGACGGTCGATGTATATAAAAAGAATACTGTAGATCTACTACTCGCGGCAGATATGGCCCCTAGTATCGGCTTTGCCCAAGTGCAACAAAATGTGGGAGAGGTGTCGAACAGAGGTGTTGAATTTACTTTGGAAACGGAAAACATTCGAAACGCCAATTTCACTTGGAGAACGAATTTCAATATCTCGTTTAACCGGACTAAAACTATACATCTTAACAATGGACAGCAGTTTATTCGCACGGATCCGGAATGGGATGTACAGTTTATGCAAACGGAATATCAATACATTACAGAGCTTGGCCAACCTGTAGGTATGATATACGGAATGGTCTTTGACGGAATTTATCAGGTGGATGATTTTGTTTTTGAGGGGGGAAATTATATACTGAAGGAGGGGATTCCTACGCATGTCAGCGTAACCAAGCCGGGGATGGTGCGATATAAGGACGTTAACGATGATGGCCGCATTAGTCCGGACGACCGTACAATAATCGGTAATCCACATCCGAAACATACCGGAGGGCTATTCAATAGCTTCCAATATAAATCTTTTGACCTCCAGTTTTTATTGCAATGGGCCTATGGGCTTGATCTCTTAAATGGCAACCAGTCGGAGTACGGCAATATTTACATGACGGGACGGAACGGTTTGAAATCGCTGAACAACATCTGGACACCAACAAGCTCGGATACAGAGATTGGGGGTATGCGATTTGATGGAACCAATTTACTTACACCCTATGGTTATAAGTTGGACTCTCGACATGTTCATGACGGATCGTATATTAAGCTGAAGACTGTAGGACTCGGTTATAATCTTCCAGAGCAGCTGGTATCTCGCATGCGCATAAAGCGCTGCCGGATATCGCTCTCAGCACAAAACTTACTCACGTTGACTAAATACGAGGGATATGATCCGGATGTTTCTGTGGGCCGGTTTGGTCCGTTGACCCCTGGACTAGATTATTCGGCTTATCCACAGAGTATGACTATATCGGCTGGACTGGAACTTTCTTTTTAATGGTAGAAAAAAATAAAATTAGCGAATTATGAATACGAAAAAATTCCGAATAGTAATTGCCGCGATAGGTTTGTTCTCTGCATTTAGTGGAATAAGTTGTAAGAAATTTCTCGATTTGGATCCATTGTCAACTTGGCGGGACGAGACTTTCTATTCGTCAGCTGCAGAGGTCGAAATGGCAATCGCCGGTATCTATAGCGAAATGGCAAACGATGATATGTACGGGTATAAGTTTAATGTCTCACTGGAAAGCGGTACAGACGAAACGTATACGAACTCCTCCGCTGCTACCTGGGCAGCCGCCCGCTACGGTTACACCTCATCCAGTGATGAGATCGAATACGTGTGGCTCCATTTTTATGGTGCGATCAATCTGGTGAACCAATTGGAAACCAACATGGATCCTGATATGTTTTCAGAGGAACAATACAATCGGTATTTGGCAAAGGCACGGTTTATGCGGGCATTTGCCTACTTTACACTTGCTAATTGGTATGGCCCGGTGCCGCTTCGGCTGAAACCGAGCTCTTCACAGGCAGATAACCTCCTTGCGGCGTCTCCCGTTCTGAAGGTGTATGAGCAGGCAGAAAAGGATTTTCTATTTGCAGCAGAACACTTACTCCATGCCAAAGAAGCAGCCTATGTGCCGGGAGAGCCCAATAAAATGGCTGCTCATGGTATGCTCGCCCGTTTATATTTGCGTATGGGCGGATTTCAACCTTATCTGACATCCAATGAAGCGGATTGCTATTTTGAAAATCCAGAGCAATATTTTGAGAAAGCTCGACAACAATGTGAAATCATCATACAAGATGGTTGGCATCACATTGTACCGTTTTCCCAGAATCCAGATAGCTATCGCAACCATTTTCTAAATTATTTACAAAATCGGTATGACACGCGCGAATCGCTTTTTGAGATATCGTTTGGCAATATGATTGATATGGGGCTGAATGTCCACGGACGCATGGGCAACATCAACGGTGTCGAGTTTGTAGGGACTTCTGACATCCCTCGGGGCTTTGCCAATGTGAACGCCTCTATTGTGGTTTATAACAAATATGTAGTAGAGGATGCTCGTAGGACATGGAGTCTTGCGGGATATCGAAATTCATACTCTTCTGCTAATCAGCGCTTTACGATGAGCTATTATTTCGATAAGCCTCTACATCAAGAATATGCCATAGGCAAATATCGAAGATGGGAACCTACTGATATGGGAGCATTAAAGGCTGCAGGTAGCATAGTCGAGGCTCCCTATACTATTTTAAATAATATCCCAGGATCTGACGTAGACCCTAACTATACGAGTATCAATTTCCCCATTTTGCGATATTCGGATGTGTTGCTAATGCACGCGGAGGCTATTATTGGTGGTCGATTTGGTACGGCTGACGCGACTGCGGAGGCAATAAGTAGCCTGAATATCGTCCGGGAAAGAGCAGGGCTAGAGCCTTATATGGGTAGTTCGGGACATGACGAATTCTTTAACGAACTCGTGGACGAACGGCTGCGGGAGCTCTGTTTTGAAGGGCTCCGAAAGCAGGACTTGGTGCGCTGGAACCTCTTAGAGGAGAAACTCAGCGCGTTAGAGGAAGCTGTTAAACTTAGCCCGGACTATGTGGAAACCAACGCATTTCACCAAACGTATCTTGAACCGGGTCAAACCTTTAATAGAGCGCAACATTTCTTGTTGCCCTATCCGTTGCAGGAAGTGACAATCAATACGGAGTTACATCAGCGGAATCCCTGGTAGTTAGCTGCGAATTATCGAACCATAGAATGAATAACTGATGGACACAAAAATGAAAAGAATAGTTCCCCCCACCCTCGTTTGCTTGTTTTTAACATTACTTTTTTTGGGGTGTTCGCATGATAAGATAGGCGATCTCGATGCCGGGGCATCGATTAAACCAGGTATTCGGGACGTGACGCCCCGTATAGCGTTGCCCGGCAACCATGTCATAATCAAGGGGGTGAATTTTGGGAATGATCGTTCCGCTATAAAGGTTATGTTTGGCGATCAAGTAGCGGAAATTGTTAATTATGCCGCCGGTCGCATCGAAGTGATCGTGCCGGCAGAAAGTGAAGCCGGATACGCGAAAATACATTTGGAGATTGCTGACAAGCGTTCCAACCAGTATTATTTCACATATGGCTTTTCTCATCCAGCAATTGCTTCGGTGAGTAGCGCATTTTTAGGAGAATCTGTTGATATTATTGGCTCGGGGTTTGGCAATATAGAGGAGCATACGACGGTAACCTTCGGCGGCGATCCGGTAGTGGTCGTGTCATTGACGGATACGTTGATACGGGTAATCGCACCAGAGCTAAATGAAAAAATTTTATTTGATGTTCGCGTGAACGTCGGCGATCAGCAGTCCAATGGGATGCCTTTTAACTACCGGGACAATATATACAGTAACCCAGTGGTGGCAAGGAGCTTGCCGGATCCTACCTTAATTAAAGCACAAGATGGCTTTTTCTACCTCTATGCAACGGAAGACATCCGCAACACGCCCATTATGCGTTCGTCGAATTTGGTTAATTGGGAGTTAGTAGGGACCGCTTTTACCGACGCTACGCGTCCTACGTTTGAGCCTGGTGGAGGGTTGTGGGCCCCCGATATCAACTACATCAACGGAAAGTACGTGCTTTATTACTCCATGTCTGTGTGGGGTGGTGAGCAAACATGCGGTATTGGTGTGGCGGTTGCAGACAGCCCTGCGGGCCCATTTACCGATAAAGGTAAGTTATTCCGTAGCAATGAAATTGGTGTTCAAAATTCCATCGACCCCAATTATGTAGAAGATAATGGCAAAAAATATCTATTTTGGGGAAGCTTCCGGGGTATATACATGATTGAGTTGAGTGATGACGGCTTATCGCTAAAGGAAGGCGCCGAAAAGCAACAGGTGGCAGGCACCTATTTTGAAGGCGTTTATGTGCATAAAAGAGGAGATTATTACTATATGTTTGCCTCTATAGGCTCTTGCTGTGCAGGATTGAGTAGCACCTATCAGTTGATTGTAGCACGTTCTACAAATCTGGCTGGACCGTATCAAAATAAAAGTGGATTTTATATGATGAATGAAGGACGAACATTAATTCTGGACAAAAATGAATCGTTCGTAGGTAATGGACATTGTTCAGAGATTGTCCAGGACGATGAAGGTAAGGATTGGATATTATACCACGGCATTAAAACAAGCGATCCTAGCAGTCGGGTATTGATGCTTGATCAGGTGCTGTGGGATGAGTCCGGCTGGCCCTATTTTGCAGGAGGTTCACCGTCTATCGCTGCATTCGGGCCAACTTTTAATCCTTAATGGACTATATATAAAAAGCGTATTAATTGATGTTAAAAGAAAACCCTAACTTAGATCTATGCTGAACATCGTCCGATTTTTCTTGCTCAGTGGATTGTTGTCTTGTGCGCTATATGGTATGGCACAGGACAACCAGTCTGTCTATTCGTTTGATTATTCTCAAATAGCTAGTCACCCAAGGCTATTGCTTAGGGCTGGAGAAGAGGAAACCATCCAGTTGGCTCTGCGGCGGAATCCGGAGTTTAAGCGGATAGACACCTATATCCGTAAAGTCTGTGATGAATTGTTGTCCAAACCGCCTCTCGTCTTTGAGAAACAAGGTAAGCGCCTCCTCGCCGTATCGCGCAGAGCACTTACTCGTTTATATTACCTGTCTTATAGCTACCGAATGACAGGCGATGTTCGCTATCTCCACCGGGCGGAGAAAGAACTTAAAGCGGTGTGTGCATTCGAATCTTGGAATCCATCCCATTTCCTCGATGTAGGGGAAATGTCTGTGGGGGTGGCTATCGCTTATGATTGGCTTTATGATGGCTTGCAAGACGATACGCGTAAGTTGGTTCGGCAGGCGATTGTAGAGAAGGCTTTTAAGCCATCATATATATCAGGGGATAACTCGTTTCTAATACGACATAATAACTGGAACCCGGTGTGTAACGGGGGGCTTGTATACGCTGCATTGGCTATTTTTGAAGACGAACAAGAACAGGCGACGACGATTATTGAGCGGGCGCTGGAATCTACTAAGTTGCCGTTAGAAACATACGCACCGGACGGAAATTATCCCGAAGGACCAGGGTATTGGAATTATGGAACAACCTTTCAGGTGATGTTTTTCGCGGCTTTGGAAAGTGCATTGGGATCAGACTTAGGATTATCCGAAGCGCCCGGCTTTATGGCTTCTGCATATTATATGCTTTACGCAGTAGGCCCCTCTGGCTATTATTTCAATTATTACGATGGCGGTCGGGCGGTTGCACCATCATCGGCGTTGTTCTGGTTTGCCGAAAAGGAGAAGGACCCGGCACTGATCTATCAGGAAATCCCGCTAATTAATAAAGGAGGATATACGAAAGAGATCAATTCGGACGAACACCGCTTCTTGCCTAATGCCTTAGTGTTTGGAAAAAATTTAACTTTATCGGAAATTAAACCGCCGAGCGGAAATACCTATACAGGTCGCGGCATGACCCCAATATCTATTGTTCGCACGAACTGGAAGGATGGCGAAGGGAAGTATCTTGGTATCAAGGGGGGAAGAGCTGGTGATCCCCATGGACACATGGATCAGGGTACTTTTGTGTATGATGTGGGAAATCTCCGCTGGGCAATGGACTTTGGACTGCAGAGCTATATCACGCTGGAGTCTAAAGGCGTAGACCTTTGGAACATGAGTCAGAATTCCCAACGCTGGGATATCTTCAGGTACAATAACTTAAATCACAATACACTGACAATTAATAACCAACGGCATAATATTGAGGGGAAATCCGAAATTATAGAAACCTACGATCAGGGAAAGGAACTGGGTGCTATGATAAATTTGACACCGGCGCTGAACTTGAGCAAAGAGCTGAAAAAAGCCACGAGGAAGGCTGTTGTCGTCAATGATGAATACCTGAAGATTGAGGACCTCATACAAACCAATGATGAAGCGGTGGAGGTGCGGTGGAATATGGTTACTCCTGCGTCAGCGCAGTTAGTAGATGACAAAACGATAAGACTTTCCCAGCAAGGGAAAGCTATGATCCTAACGTTTGATTCCGAAGTGCCGTTCAAACTCGCGATAAGGCCCTCTGAAAATCCAAAAGAATATAAATGCGAATTTGGAAATTATAAATACGGAGATTACAACCAACAAAATAAGCGAACGGTGATGGTGGGTTTTGATACTACTGTACCGGCGAATACAAGAGTAAAGTATACTGTGAAGTTAATAGAATCCTTATAATTTATTTCGGGAATCGTTCCTTACTCAATTATTTTAAAATGAGAGGATTAAATTTGACGATATTAGTTTTATTTTTCCTTATCGAATTCGTCATCGTTAGTGAGGTCTCTGCACAACCGTGGAAAGCGAAATGGATAGGTGTCGACCTGCCGGAAGGAGATACCACCAATGTCTGGACAGGTTTTCGAAAGGATTTCACAATAGACCACGTGCCCGCTAAGCTCGTCGCACGGATTGCTGTCGATAGCAAATATTGGCTATACATTAACGATAAGCTCGTTGTTTTTGAAGGTGGGTTAAAAAGAGGCCCGACCCCTCACGATACTTACTACGATGTATTTAATATTGCACCCTATTTGAAAAAAGGAAGAAATACAATTGGCGTAAAAGTATGGTATTTTGGTAAAGACGGTTTTTCTCATAAGAGTAGCGGTGTGCTCGGCTTATTTTTCGATGCACAAAGCGAGGGGTATGAGCTGCTAAGCGATAGCTCCTGGACAGGAAAAAGACTGCATGCGTATGGAACGAGTACAGGTACAGTGCCGAATTTCCGGTTATCGGAATCTAATATCCAGTACGATGCCAGGATAGCTAACGAAAGTTGGTATAAGCTCGAAGGTGGTTTCGTTGATCACGATCGTGTTAAAACATACGGAAAAGCAGGCATAAATCCCTGGAATAAGTTGGTAAAGCGACCGATCCCCTTTTGGAAAGACTACGGTGAGCGCGCATTCGGCAAATTAGATGTCACTGAAAAGGGCGATACGATGATCTGTAGACTGCCCTACAACATGCAATTTACACCTATTATCGATGTAGAAGGCTCCATGGGCGATACTATTCAATTCTTGACGGATAATTATCTCCAATACAATGGAGGAGCAGAAAATATCAGAGCGACCTATATCACCAAAGCAGGACGACAGAAGTATGAAAGTTTGGGATGGCTTAACGGGCACTATCTATATGTGGTGATTCCGAAGGGAGTGCATGTGCACGACCTCAAATTTAGAGAAACTGGATATGATACGGCATTTGAGGGAAAGTTCCATTCGTCCGATACATTTTTTAACAAACTATGGGAGAAAGCTGTGCGGACATTGTATATTACGATGAGGGATAATTATATGGACTGTCCGGATCGCGAGCGTGCGCAATGGACAGGGGATGCGGTTCTGGAATGTGAAGAAGCTTTTTATGCACTGACACCGTCGTCCCATGCCCTCGGGAAAAAATGGCTTTATGAGCTGATCGGGTGGCAAAAAGAAGACGGCTCGTTATTCTCTCCTATTCCTGCAGGGAATTGGGAGAAAGAAATTGCTGACCAATCACTGGCAAGTATTGGTTTCTATGGCATCTGGACCTATTATATGCATACCGGCGATAAGCAATTGCTTATAGATCTTTTTCCTGCAATCCAGAAATATCTTCAGCTGTGGGAAAGGGACAGTGATGGTCTTGTCGCTGTAAGAGAAGGTGGGTGGCTATGGGGGGACTGGGGTGATAATAAGGATATGCTGCTTATTCATAATCTATGGTACTACCTGGCCATAAAAGGAAATCAGTTAATTGCAAACGAGCTGGGGCATGATGACCAAGCGAAGAGATATAGGCTGGAGATGGAGAAGTTCAAACCAAAATTCAACGAAAGGTTTTGGAACGGCCAGTCGTATAGGGATCCCAAGTACACGGGTCAAACGGATGACCGGGTACATGCGCTGGCAGTTCTAGCAGATATTGCAGACGAAAAATATTACGACCAAATTTTAAAGGTGCTTTTGGAAGAAGAGCATGCAAGTCCCTACATGGAAAAGTATGTGTTCGAAGCCATGTATAAAATGAATGAGCCGGAGAAAGCGAATGCTCGACACCGGAAGCGTTTTTCGGGCATGGTAAATAATGATTATTTCACTACACTGTTTGAAGGATGGGGTATTGGTCGCGAAGGTTTTGGCGGAGGAACCGTAAACCATGCTTGGAGCGGCGGTGGATTGACAGTCTTGTCCAGCAGGCTTTGTGGAATAAGACCGCTGACACCTGGATATAAAACATTTTTAGTGGCTCCTCAGCCGGGAAATGTTCGTGAAGCCTCGGCAAAGGTTGCAAGTGTGCAGGGGAACATCTTTGCTGGATATAAGATCAAAGATGATAGATTCTATCTCGACGTTGTTGTGCCGAATGGAACCACTGCGTGTGTTAAGCTGCCTGATGGATACAGGAATATAGAACTCAATGGCCGAAAAAGCGTCGGACGAATAGAGCTTCAACCGGGGACATGGGAAATAATAGCTGTGAGATAGAAGCAAAAATTTTTTACTTAAAAAAGCAGCAATGACCCACTCTTATTGTGCTTCTTTTGGACAAACATAGGACCCAAATATACGCTGGGTCACCCAAATAAAAAATACTATAATTGATAATCAGTTGTAGCCAAATTTTGGAAGTTTGGGAAAAATCGAGGAAAACAGGAAACGGGCTTAGCACTGAAATAGGAAATTACCTGTTTGATTTGTGCATTCGGTTGCTTGCTAAGTCGAAGACCGAACAATTAACTTACCTTCACATATCGTAATCTGAGGAGGGACATCAGTAAACTTTTTTTTCAGTGTGTCCAGCATATGTTTGCCGGCGAGGAGTCCGATTTCATAGGGGCGTTGCTCAAAAGTGGTTAATCCAGGTTCCACTAAGCTAGCTACTGGGTCATTGCCAAAGCCCGCTACGGCAACATCCTCCGGTATCCGCAGCCCCCTACTTTTCAACAATTGCATGACCTGCACTGCTCCAGCATCGTAGATGGTACAAATGGCATTGGGAGGTTCCGGTAATGCCAACCATTTATCGACTGCTGCCGAAACATGATCAGGAAGAAACCGAGTATGCTCAACCAATTCTTGGTCGTACGCTATGCCATTTTGCCGCAACGCTGCCATATAGCCCTGTTGCCGCAATTTGCTGGCTTGCATATGTTTTGGTCCGGCCAGAAGCGCAATTCGTCGGTACCCTCTTTCAATTAAGTGCTGTGTAACTGTATACAGCCCATTGAAATCATCCTCAACCACTTTCGGAATAGGCAGTTCCTGGCATATTCTAGCAAAAGAGACCAGAGGAAATCCCTTTTGGTATAGTGTCTTAATATGGTCGAAATTGCGTGTGTCGCGTGTGTGGCATATGAGAAATCCGTCGACACGGCTTAGCATCAACGCTTGGATGTTTTCCTTTTCGATCTGAGGCGACTCGTCCGACTGGGCAATGATGGTACGGTATCCCATGCGCCCCGCAATATGCTGTATGCCGCTCACGATTGCTGCGAAAAAGGGCTTTTGGATATCTGGTATAATAACACCCAATAAGCGGGTTTCATTTCTGATTAAGCTCAGAGCCAGCATGTTTGGTTGGTAGTCCAATGATTTTGCCATTTCTAAAACGGCTTTCCTTGTTTCAGGGCTGACATTGGGATTGTTCGTAAGCGCCCTCGATACGGTGGATTTGGAAATTCCCAGCTTTTTCGCAATGTCGATAATAGTGACTTGGTGCTTTTTCATGAACAACTCCTTTTTGATACGTGCTACAAAAATGCAAAAAATAAATTACAAAAAAAATGTATTAAGGGATCGGTTGCGGGAATGTTCCCATAAAGATATTGGGAAAAACTATCTGTTAAATACTTGTTTAACAGTATTGAAACATATAGATTAGCATTAAATTATGAGCATATAAACCATTATGAAACAACTCTATGTTTTACTTTTTACCTGTTGCTTGATGTGCCTGTCTTGTAAAAAGAATGTCGATGATACGAACCAAATTAAAGGTATAAAGAAAGAACAACCAGGTATTGATGATGAAGACACGTCACATAGTGGACTATTTGATTATTCGTTGATCAGGGATCACCCACGCCTCTTGTTTTCCGAAGAAAACGAACTTGGACTGAAGAACCTGATTTTAAGAAATTCTGACCTAGCCATCATCAATAGGCATATTCTTAATTTTTGCAATACAACATTAAGTGAGGCTCCGGTAGAAAGAATATTAGAGGGGAAGCGCCTTCTGGCTGTATCCAGAGTTGCCTTGAAGCGAATTTTTTACCTATCCTTTGCTTACCGAATGACAGGCGACCTTAGATACCTGACCCGAGCGGAAATGGAAATCAATGCCGTATGTGATTTTTCAGACTGGAACCCTAGCCATTTCTTGGATGTTGGCGAAATGGCTGCTGGAGTGGCTATCGGATATGATTGGCTCTTTTCCAGCTTGACAGCGGAGACCAAAACAAAAGTACGTAGGGCATTGAAAGAAAAGGCTTTCGAACCATCGTATCACAGTGGGCAAGCCTGGTTTCTGAATGACGCAGGAAACTGGAATCAGGTGTGTAACGGGGGACTTGTCCTTGCTGCATTGGCGATATTTGAGGACGACGAAGAGGAATGTACAGCCATTATCGAGCGAGCCTATGAATCCGTCAAGCTGCCGTTGGCAAAGTACAGCCCTACCGGGAATTATACAGAGGGATACGGATATTGGGGATATGGAACGACTTATCAGGTCATACTTTTGGCGACATTGGAAAGTGCATTGGGATCGGATGGAGGTCTTCATGAAAGTGAGGGATTCATGCAGACAGCGCAGTATATGTTGTATATGGCAGGTCCTAGTGGTCAATGCTTCAACTATGCGGATGCCACGAGAAAAGAAACACCAAATCCGGCTTTATTCTGGTTCGCGCAAAAATCCAATAATACCGACCTTATTTTCAATGAACAAAAGTTGATGCGCAACGGTGGGCTATATATTAAAAGTTATGACCAAGAACATTTAATGCCATTGGGCCTCATTTTCGGTACCAAACATGATTTTACCAAAGCACCCGTGGCCCCCGTAAATAAGCTGTACGTGGGCTATGGAGAGGTGCCTGTAGTGATGGTAAGGACAGCTTGGGACACGGAAGAGGACGTGTATCTTGGCATAAAAGGAGGTGCGGCAAGTTCTGCCCATGGACACATGGATGCAGGTTCATTCGTCTTTGAAAAAGATGGAATCAGATGGGCGGTAGACTTGGGACTTCAGAGCTATATTACATTGGAGAGTAAGGGGGTAGACCTATGGAATATGGCGCAAAATTCTCAGCGGTGGGCGGTTCTGCGGATCAATCCACAGTTCCATAATACAATTACCGTTAACGGAAACAGGCATTTGGTGGATGGTAAGGCCGAAATCGTCCAGGTTTTTAATACCGATGCTAAAAGAGGGGCTAGGTTGGATCTTACGGAGGTTTTTAAAAATGACCTGAGCCGTTCGGAAAGAGAGGTCGTCATTATCAATGAGGATTACCTTTCCGTCACCGATCAAGTGACGACAAATGCTACCCCTTCAATGCTAAGATGGAGCATGGTGACGACAGCAACACCGGAGATTATCGATAACAATACGATAAGACTACACCAAGACTCCAAGACTGTAGAGATGAAGATAGAATCGTCTAATCCGGTACAAGCAAAGACCTGGTCTACCGAACCCGTTACCGATTATGACGCGGCGAATCCGGGAACAATTGTGGTCGGCTTCGAGACTTCGATGTTGGCCAATCGGGACTATTCGTTCCGGGTTAAAATAGTGGAAATTTAAATTATGACAAAATAGTAGTATAAAATGAGGAGATATAGAAAATTGATTATAATAAGTTGTTTTTGCCTGCTGATGGGGCCGCCGTTGTTTGGTGTGTCGCAAGTAGGTCAAGAGCAGGAAGACATCGAAAAGGCATTTGCCGAAATTGCAGGAAAAATTCACGACAGCCACCCTAGAGTTTTTATCAATGAGGCGATGATTGCCGATATAAAGACCAGGGCAAAGGAGAAAATGAACCGGGATCATTTTCGACAGATGAAAAGTCATATTGACAAGTTGAAAAAGCTAGAACTCATTGTGCTTTCCGATGTGGAGATCTTGGACGGGACAAAAAGTACAGATCATGAATATGGCTTTTATGCTTCCGAATCGGCCTTGCTTTATCTGATTACGGAAGATAAGTCCTATTTGGATTTTGCAAAAAAAGCCTTAAGAAGGCTTTCCCAGTATTACACGGCCCGAAACGAACTGAAGCGGAATATTCACTGGTATTCCTATTCGAGAATCGCTGCATTAGCAGCTTTTGACTGGATATATCGTGATCTGACGGAGGACGAGCGCACTCAGATTGGAAAACCTCTTCTCCAGTCGATCAGCGCCATGGTGCCGGACGGAAAACGTAAAGCCTTTCCAAGAGAAAATGTGGGAGACTACACCTCCGGATACTATGGGACACCAGCTTTGGCTTGGTATGCCGGTTTAGTTTTCTACAAAACTGGTGTCGACGATAATCTCGCTGCACAGCTGCTTAAGAAAGGATTTGAGGACCATTGGAAGTTATTGTCTTACCGGAAATCTGTTGCTGGAGACGATGGTGGATCTGCGACACCGGTTATGGAATATAATATTCAGGCCTACCCCTGGGCAGAATTCAACTTTTTCCATAGTGTGAGGTCTGCCACCGGAATTGACATTTCACAGCAGTGGACGACTCCACTTGATTTGCTCTATTTTGTCTTATGGAACTGGCTCCCGGATAATCGTCACGTTGGTTATGGCGATGTAGACCATATTTCGAATAAGTTGCCGTTGAGACACCTATATGCACATTTAGTACAGATGGAACATTTCTATGGGGCAAGCCATCCGGAGGTTCGCCCTCTTTTGGAGTGGACTTTTGAACGGGTGAAACGTTACCCTTCTGATGCTATGCCTTTTTTGCGCTATATAGTAGACTACTACCATCCTGTCAAAAAGGCACATGAAGATAGCTTGCCCAGCATGCCTTCGGCCATGCATTTCGAAAATATGGGACAGATATTTATGCGTTCCGGCACAGGGCCGAACGATACCTATGCGCTATTCTCGTCAGGAGGTGTCGTTACAGCTCACAAGCACTATGACAACAACAACTTTGTGATTTTTAGAAACGGATTCCGGGCACTGGATTCCGGCACAAGACCGCAGCCTGGACAGCATCTCAGCCATTATTTCAGCCGTACTATCGCACACAACTGTATCCTGATTAGGATGCCGGGTGAGAAGCTCCCCGAATATTGGGGAGGTGTCGCCTCGACTGAAAAGCCACTACCGGTACCAAATGACGGTGGTCAGCGGGAGCGGATCGGGTCTATCGTAACTGGGTACAGTCAAAACAAGCAATATGTATACATCGCTTCTGATGCGACGAAGGCCTACCATGAAGATAAAGCGAAGACTGTATTGCGGCAATTCGTATTCGTCCAACCGGATATCTTTGTTGTGTTCGACAAGGTTATATCCAAGTCGCCGGAATACCCCAAAACTTGGTTGCTACACACTGCGGCAGAGCCGGTTTTTGTGAAGGACAACGAATTTTATGAAACATCACAGGGGGGTAAACTATTTTGCCGAACGGTCTTCCCTGTTGAGGCACAGGCAACAAAGATCGGTGGCTCCGGCAAACAGTTTTGGTCGGACGGCCAAAATTGGCCATTGCCTACCCTCACACCTAAGGATTGGAACTACCGACCCAACAGACCACAAGTCCATCGGGATACCATTGCTTTATTTGGACAATGGCGAGTCGAAGTGACTCCGAAAACACCAAGGTTGAAAGACAGCTTTTTGCATCTGATACAGGTTGGCGACAACAAACTTAAGGGTATGATCGCCTCGAAAGCGATTGAGAAAGATCACAAGAAGGGCATAGCGTTTGACTACCAAGGGAAGAGCTACCAAATATTATTTACTGATGATGATACGGCAGGTGGTAGTATTCGCATCAGCGAAGGTGAAAAGGTAATTGTGGATGAACCCTTCACCTCGACCGTCGAACACCAGCAAAATATATTTAAGGTCAATTAGATTTTTATTGTTTTTTCAAGTAAGAAAACTATTTTATACCATGATGTACCATTCTTTCACTAAGTTATTCCCTTCCATATACCTATTTGTTCTTGTGAGCTTATGTGCTTGCTCAACACCCGAATCCAACTCGACGGAAACAAAACATACTTTCAATGTGCCGGAAGGCTATATGGATGAGGCAGAGGATATTCCGGACTTTTGGATCAGCACAATAGACGAGATAAACAGTTACGTAGCAGACCATGTAAAGAGGGGGCACGTAGAAATCTGTGGAACTTCTGCGGGAGGACGTCCAATAATATCTGTTTCATATGGAAAAGGGAGAGCCGGAGACGGTTCTACCACATTTTCGGGATCGCTTGGAGCCTCCGGGACAGCATACTACCGAGGAAGTGACAGTGACAAGCGGGTGTACATGGGATTAGCCGGTGTGCATGGTTTCGAGTTGGAAGGGGTTGTGGGCATAATCAATCTGATAGAAATCATGGAGACCGGTAAAGATCTGGATGGCAAGGTCTGGCCTGACATACACGCGATGCTTGATAGCTTGGATAGGATTGTATTGCTCCCGCTTGTGAATCCTGATGGCAGAGATCGTGTACCCGTTCGGATGGAACCGTACCGCGGAGGAGATGCGGATTCTTTCACTGTCCACGAATACCTGAATACTGGAGGGAAGAAGGATGGGACAATTATTGGCTGGCCGGATGTCAAAGCCTATATCCCTATGGATTTTGACACCTTTGGATTTCCGGGTGGTTACCCAAATGACGCTGGTGTGAACATGATGCATGATGATTTTTTTGGTTCACCGCAACCGGAGATGAAGGCGCTATTTAACCTGACGGCGAAGGAAAAACCAGATGTCATCCTCAATATGCATACCGGAGTGCCGAAAAACAATTATTTCATGCATCTCCACCGACCGTTCGCTGAACTGTGGTTACAACCTGTTTTTGATAGGCTTTATAGGCAAATTAAGACGACGCTCGCGGAGAAAGGTTTACAAGGAACGACAGATATATCCGTTGAGGCAGATGCGTCTGCTGCAAAAATGAAAGAATATAATATGAGTACAGCACTGAACCTGCATTCTGGAGCATTATCTGTGGTGATCGAATCACCAAGCCATGGCTATTCTGGAACTAATTTAGCAGGAAAGCCTGTCGTACAGACGCCCCGGATGCTATTGGACGCCCAGTTGATCGCTCATCGGGAAGCTTTACGGTTTTTAATCGAATCGGGAGGACGTACAGGATGGGAAAAGGAATTTCTAACCAAATAAAAACTACTGTTTTTTAGTAACTACTATTTATCCTACAAGAACAATAAACAATGAGAAAACAACTGTTAATTAGCCTATTGAAGCCGATGGTTTTTCTATTACCCTTAGCTATTTTTGCCTGCACATCGAAAAATGATACTGAAATACGACTGGAAAAGATCGGGCGCCATTTGGAAGGATTAAGGGAAGTAGCCATGGCGGAAAACAACATTCCCAGAAGTATTACAAAAGACGGAGCGATACGTTGGATAACCCAGCCTTATGACTGGACAGAAGGTTTTTGGGCGGGGACCTGTTGGATGTTGTATGAACGCACACAAGACGAAAAATGGAAAGAGGCAGCTATAGCTTCACAGAAGCTGGTCGAACACCATAAGAATCTGACGAACGATCATGACCTCGGATTTATCTTCAACAACTCCTATGGCAAAGCGTATAGAATAACCGGCGATAAGCATTACAAACAGGTGTTGATCGATGCCTCCAATGCCTTGGTGACACGTTTCAATGAAAAGATCGGTTGTATCCAGAGCTGGGATGTTGTCGGCAACTGGCAGGCGGAACGTGGTTGGCAATTCCCGGTCATTATTGATAATCTGATGAACCTGGAAATGCTTTTTGAAGCATCAAATATCACAGGTGATAGTTCCTATAGAAATATCGCCATAGCCCATGCCAATACCACGATGGAAAACCATTTCCGACCGGACGGCAGTTCCTACCATGTCGTCGATTACGATCCTGATACCGGAGCGGTGCGCAGTAGGGTTACGGCACAGGGCTATGCAGACGAGAGTGCCTGGGCGCGCGGACAAGCCTGGGCTTTATATGGTTACACCATGTGCTATCGTTACACAAAAGATCAAAAGTATCTTGATTTCGCCAAAAAAATTGCAGATTTCATTCTCAGCCATCCCAACTATCCTGAAGATGGGGTCCCGTACTGGGACTTTGATGCGGCAAACATCCCGAACGCGCCAAGAGATGCTTCCGCGGGAGCTATTATGGCCTCGGCACTGATCGAGCTGAGCAGTTATACCGATAGTAAGTATTTAAGCAGTGCCCGTCTTATTCTGGATACGTTGGCTAGTGATGCCTATTCGGCAGGACAGGGAGAAAACGGAAATTTTGTGCTTATGCACAGTGTGGGCAATTTTCCCGGAGGCAATGAGATTGACGTACCATTGAATTATGCCGATTATTACTATATAGAGTCGCTTTCCCGCCTAAAGGAAAAAGGAATATAATTGAAAAATATTAGCCACATTGCTAACACGAGAAAGCTAGTGCCAAAGACCGTTTTCTCCATCTAATATAGGTTGGCCCAAAAGCCAGTCTGGTTGCTATGGTCAATTCCCAACTGATAACGGAGGGGGATAAAGTAGGGTTTTCTTTTAGCTACAACAGCAAAAAGCTTATTAAGCATTTAGTATCCATTCGGCTTACACCTGCCGAAAGCAAGACCCTATAAATACCCAACATATAATCAAAAAACCTGAATGTGAAGGGTGTAATACCCTCATTTGATACAAATCAAAAAAAGGTGAAAAAAATAATTAAAAAAAATGGTATATGGGAACGGTTGTGGGAATGTTCCCATTAAAATATTGGGAATATTGTTGATATAAACTATTGTATAACAGTATAAAATAATATAGTTTAGCATTGTGTTATGAGAATATAAACCTATTAAGTAAAATAAAATTTAGAATATTTAGATAGATGAAAGCTACGGCTTATTCTGTAAAAATGCCGAGATCTGCGAATGCGGAGTAGTTTTAGTGCAGTATATAATATATTAGATTATCCATATGAAGTTTATCAAAGAAGCAACGAAAGAAATCCCAGTTTATGCATCACCAGATGTTTTGGTAGTAGGGGCAGGCCCGGCAGGTATTGGAGCGGCCATATCTGCGGCGCGCAATGGCGCAAAGGTATTGTTAGTAGAGCGCTACGGTTTTTTGGGCGGAAACCTGACCATCGCTATGGTAAACCCTATGTTTACCTTCCATGACATTAAAGGTAAGCAAGTAATCCGTGGCATTGCCGGAGAGCTCGTCGAACGGTTGGTTGATCTCAAATCCTCTCAGGGTCATGTGACGGACCTGACGTTTGACAATGCCTCCATGACACCTTTTGATCCCGAAGGCATGAAATACCTCCTTTTCCAGATGGTACATGAGGCTGGAGTTGAATTGTTGCTCCATACGTGGGCGGTAGGTGTGACACGAGAGGGTGACGACATCACATCAGTCATTATCGAAAACAAGTCCGGTAGACAGGCTATTACTGCTAAGTATATTATCGACTGTTCAGCAGATGCTGATATTGCAGCCATGGCGAATTCGCCATTTATTAAAGGACGTGAAGAAGATGGTGCAATGCAACCAGTCACTCTGTTTTTCCGTATTGGAGGCATTAATATGGTGGGCCTACGTAGTTGGATGAAAAACAATCGCGACCTGCTTAAGGACTCTCCTACCGATGATGAGATCGATTCGAGTAAAGCCATTGCCTTTCTCGGACTAAAAAAATTGGTTAAGATGGGTATGGAAAACGGTGAATTTCCTAAAGATGCCGCGCCTCGGATTTTATTTTATGAGTTGCCCCAGGAAGGGCAGATTGCCGTTAATGCCACTCGCCTGCAAGGTATCGATGGAACCAATGCCGCCGACCTTACCCGAGCAGAGTACGAAACACGCATACAAGCGTGGGAAATACATAAGTTTTTACAGAAGTACGTGGGTGGCTTTGAAGGATCATGTATCTTAGATACCGGCGCACAGGTCGGTGTTCGCGAAACCCGACATATCATCGGTGATTATCAACTTACGAAGGATGACGTATTGGCTAATCGGGCTTTCGAGGATGGTATAGCTTGTGGTACCTTCGCTATTGACATTCACCCACCTGAAGGCGAACAGCAAATCTTTACCGGATCAGGTAAGGCTGTGTATGAAATTCCTTATCGCTCTTTGCTTCCCCAAGGACTAGACAATGTACTTGTCGCAGGACGGAGCATTTCGGCTACCCATGCTGCATTTGGCTCGTCGCGTGTTATGGCTACTTGTATGGCAATCGGACAGGGTGCAGGTATCGCTGCAGCAAACTTGGTCCGTGAAGGCGGAGGAGATATACGTAGTGTAGATACGGTCCAGCTCAGGGAACAACTCATTGAACAAGGGCAATATTTGCTCGGAATGTCCGATCATCAACCGGTAGACGCTACGCTTGTATTAGACAGAGGCGAAGGATCGGGAGCTACCGCCTCACACCATAATCCATTTAAAGATAAAGCTCATGGCTAAATCATTAGGTAACGTCCGCTGGGGAGTAGCTGTCTTGTTATTCTTTGCCTCCACATTAAACTATCTGGACAGGCAAGTCTTGTCGGTACTTGCTCCGACTATACAGGCAGAACTCGGCTTGACGGACGTGGACTACTCCTATATAACTTCGTCGTTCTTGTTGAGTTATACGGTGATGTATGCCATCAGCGGGACATTGGTCGACCGCTTAGGTACCAGAAAAAGTTTTCTATGGGCTGTCGGCGGTTGGTCTATAGCCAATTTGTTGCATGCATTTGCAAAGACGGCCATGCAATTCTCGGCTGTTCGCTTTTTATTGGGTATTGCCGAATCGGCTAATTTTCCGGCAGGCGTCAAAGCTGCTTCAGAATGGTTTCCTATGCGTGAACGCGCTTTAGCCATAGGGATGCTCAACGCAGGTTCGTCAGCAGGTGCAGCCATTGCTATTCCCTTGGTGTCTGTAATCGCAGTACATTTCCATTGGCAGGCAGCATTTGTCGTGACAGGCTTATTGGGTCTTTTTTGGCTCTTCTTTTGGAAACGGCAATATCATTTGCCGCAAGATCATCCACGTATCAGTGAAGCTGAGCGAGAGCTGATTTTAGACGGACAACCCATGCAATCCCCCGAAGCAGAAAAGACCAGCATCTGGCGTTTGTTGCGTATGAAGCAAGCTTGGGGCTGCCTTTGTGCGCGTATCTTTATCGACCCCGTCACCTATTTTCTGATCTTTTGGATACCCAAATATTTACAGGAACAGCAACAGTTGACTTTGGAACAGATGGGCTACCTGGCGTGGATTCCATTTGTTATTCTGGCTGTAGGCACATTATTGGGAGGGATTATTCCACGGTGGCTTATCAATCGTCTGGGTTGGTCATTGAACCGATCGCGCAAGTCCATTATGCTCTTTGCGTCACTACTCGTGCCTGCTTGTTGTGTGATGCTATTTTATGCTTCCGGCATAGGCTTGGCATTGGTTGCAATAGCCGGAGTCATGCTGGGCCACGGCCTTTGGGGTAACATTACCATACCGGCAGAGGTATTTCCTCGGCACGTACAGGGTACGTTGACCGGTATCGGCGGAACCTTAGGGGGCATCGCTGGCATTCTTTCACAGCTATCGGTAGGTTGGACAGTACAGAACTTTTCGTATGCTCCGATATTTATTGGAATTGGTGTAGCCTATTTGTTTACCCTATTATGTGTTCAGCTACTAACAGGGAGATTAGGAGAAATTATAGAAATAACCTAAAATAAATCCAAGTAAATTATGAAAAATCAAAATCTACTTCTATTGCTGTGCTTCTCCCTTGTGTGGGTGACCACAGCTTGTCGGGATGCACTTAAAGATTTTAATCAAATCGGAAATCCTTCGGATCTGCGCTACATCGCAATTATGGATGCACGAGAAGGGGCGGGTGTTATTACCGTCGCCCCGACCGTTGAGACGGGGGGGCTTATCCCACGCTTCGAAATTATCAGTGTGAGACGAGGCGACGGCAGCATGTTGGACGAGGCGGCACTTAATTATTTTAGTGTCGGTGCGGCTTCTACCGTTAATATCCCTATCACAAACCCTCCGGAGGATGTTGTCGATGAAAATGGCAATCCGGTTACTGTGGTAGTGGCCCATAACCCCAGAAGCAATGGCGTGATTTCGGTAGCTCCCGGTAACGACCTTTCTCCCGACGACTATTATTTTACCGTCCGGGTGACCACAATAGCAGAAGAAACGCAATACTCAACCGTATTTGAGGACGCTTTCCATCTGCGGGTCAATCCGCTATTGCCGTCGTTGGTTGTCTATGCACCAAAAAACCAGAATCTGGTTTATGGAGATGCCAGTGGTAAGACAAAGGCGCCTATTGTACCGAATGGCAATCCGGAAATACATTTTGCCTTAGGCGACCAGACGGATAAGTTGAACATCGATGCCGAGACAGGAGAAATTTCATTGGCTTCAGGCTACGTTTATACCGAAAAAGAAACGTTAAAACCTATTATCCATGTTGTAAGTGATATCAGCGGAGAAATTGCCGTATTTGAAGATGTGGTGACGGTCGTTATTACTGATACGCCTGAAACGATGCCTATCGAAACTATCTATTTCTTTTATCCGACACTGAACACAAGTACGGCCAAGCCGTTGGGTGGAGACGGTTATACCGTACAGACTTTCGATCAAGGATCTGCTCAACGTATCTGGGGGGCTGGTACAGCAAACAGTACCTACAATGCCAGCCTCTTTAAAAAGCCTGATTTTAGACCGGTAGCGAATACAGGGCAGACCATGTTAGAGACAATAACAGGCGCCTCCAGTGGTATTACAAAAGGACCGTTCAATACATTGATGGTAACCACCACGCAAGATCTAACCCCATTTCAGTACGGTTACGATCTTTCGTTTTCTTTTTATTATCTGACAACGTTTTGGCAGGCCATGTCCGATGGTACTATACCTATTGAGTTTGAGGTGTTCATCTCTACGGATTATGCGGGAGGCGATTTTCAGGATGCACAGGGCAATTGGCTCAATGGCACCTGGACCAAGGTCAACGCCACATTGCGGAGCAGGCAATCTACCAGTCTGACTGGGGAAAATTGGGGAGAGGAGACGGTGGGTTTGACTACGGGGCAAGCAACTAATACCCACTGGTTGCAGTGTACGTATGACATTTCTCCCGAGCAGATATCCTCCCACTTTACAGTGGCCTTTCGGTTGACCTCTAATTTTGAAGGAGACTTGAGCAACAATGGGTCCACTGCAGGGACCGAACAAGGCCGGGGTGGTCGACATTATCTGACAGACTTCCATTATAAAGCGGAGGAATCCAACTAATAAATGGAGTAGAAAACCAACATAAATCTTAATAACATGAAGCTAATCTTATCATCATTACTGACTATTATTTCAGTATCGGCATTTGCCCAACACCTTGTTCGAGGGAAGGTGTCCGATTCGGATGGCCCCATATCCGGGGTGACGGTCGTCGTGAAGGGAAGTACACAACGGACCACCACGGATGACAACGGAGACTATACTTTGCCTAACGTCAAAGCATCTGATATTCTGGTCTTTTCTTATATAGGCTTCCAGACGGTTGAAAAAATAGCATTGGAGCAATCGACTATCAATGCTCAGCTCGCTATGGAGGAGAGGCGGATCGAAGAGGTCGCTGTGGGGTATCAGGTTATCCAGAAGAAAGACCTCACGGGAGCTGTGGCTTCAATAAATCCAGACGACCTGGCTTCAACGGCCACGGTAAATTTCGATCAGGCGTTGGCGGGGCGTGTTGCGGGGGTGCAGGTGACATCGAGTGACGGTACACCGGGTAGTGCGATGAATATTGTCATCCGAGGCGGAAACTCCATTACGGGAGACAACTCGCCGCTGTATGTCGTGGATGGTGTGCCTTTTGAGGACTTTGATCCTTCTACTATTAACACACGGGATATCAAGAGTTTTGACATCTTGAAAGATGCCTCTGCAACAGCTATTTATGGCTCACGCGGGGCGAATGGTGTTGTAGTCATCACAACATTGGGCGGACGTGACGACGGGAAAACAGATATCAAGGCCGGTGCATATACCTGGTTGCAGTATATCCCTACTCGATTGGAGGTCATGAACCCGTACGAATACGTACTCTATCAGCAAAAAATAGCCTATGCTACAGACAATTATGTGCCGGGTCAAAACGTGAATATGTTTTACAACCGCTGGATCGATCCGGAATTATATCGGGATGAGAAAGGTACCAACTGGCAAGATGAGATTTTTCAAAATGCTAACACCCAGAACTATACGATATCCTTGCGTGGAGGAACTCCAAAAACATCCATTTATTACAGTGGCAATTTTACCGATCAGAATGGGACATTGATAACGACCGGCTTTAAGAAGATTAACAACCTCCTGAAGCTGAGACATACGGTAACGGATAAATTTGAGGTAACTATGCGGGCAGAATACAACAGGTTGGATAGAGTCGGTTCGGCGATCTCAGGGGGTACTACCACGAGTGTTATCCGAGATGCTGTATCGTTCCGTCCGATCAACCCCGTCAATTGGACCGCTGAGGATGAGGATGAATTTCTAGACGAGGCTGTCACCGACGACATCTATCTGTACGACCCTGTGCGTACCTTGAACAATACCGTGCGGACGCGTGCCAATGACGTGATCGGTGGTAGCATAGGATTGAACTACAAGTTTTCGGACAAATGGGCATTAAATCTTTTGGGTAGCTATCACGCTAACATCACGGAAAACACCCTGTTTTACAAAGAGCAGACACAACAGGCTCAGCGGTCAGCCGTTGGTATAAATGGGTCTATTACGGATACACGAGTTACCACTTCATCGACCTCCAATACCTTGCAATACAATGATCGAAAAGGCAAACATGCGTATGGAGGTCTTGCAGGCTTGGAGATACAGGGAAGGTCTTATCAATATTCTCAGCTGAGGAACACCAATTTGTTGATCGATCATTTCGGAATACGTAACTTAGGTCTTGCTACGGCGGGAACCATAGCCCAGACAGATTTTACTAAAAGTACACTACTGTCGTTTTTTGGACGAGGTAACTATACGTATGATAATCGCTATCTGGCAACGGTCAACTTTCGTGCGGATGCATCGTCCAAGTTTAGACCGGAAAACCGATGGGGCTACTTTCCTTCGTTTTCACTGGCGTGGCGGATATCGAATGAGAAATTCATGAAAGCTCAAAAAGATATTACGGACATGAAACTGCGAGCAGGCTGGGGGATGACTGGAAATGACCGAATAAATAGTTATGCCGGATTTGATCGTTTTGGAGTTAGCACGACCAGTGGGTATGTGTTGGGTGAAGGCCAAGCCTATATGCCAGGTGTTATCCAGACCAATATGGCTGTACCGGATCTACGTTGGGAGACCACCAAACAATCCAATATCGGTATAGATATAGCATGGAAAAAGAGGATAGACATCACGGCAGATTATTATATAAAGAATACAGTAGACTTGTTGCTCAATGCTGATATGTCGCCGAGCACCGGTTTTGACCGCGTACAACAGAATATCGGGGAGGTGTCCAATAGAGGTTTTGAGTTTACCATCAACTCCCGGAATATCCGGAAAAAAGATTTCCGCTGGAATACCAATTTTAATATAACATTCAATAGAACCAAAGCGGTACGCCTTAATGATGGGCAGGTCGAACTGTTGACGGATCCGAGGTGGAATACCCATTTCATGTCTTCCACCGAGTATCAATATGTGACGAGAGTAGGCCAACCGGTCGGTATGATGTATGGTATGGTCTACGACAGGCTCTATCAGGCAGATGATTTCCTCATCAACAGTGGGGGAGCTTATGAAATCAAACCGGGAATTCCTACCATCGTGGATAATACGCGGCCAGGGATGGTCAAGTTCAAGGATATAAATGGTGATGGTAAGATCAGTGAATTGGACAGGACTATTATCGGCAATCCACATCCGAAGCATATTGGAGGTTTGAACAACTCTTTTCGATACAAAACGTTTGACCTCCAGTTTTTGTTGCAGTGGGCGTACGACTTCGATATATTGAACGGCAACAAATCCGAAATGGGCAACTATTTCATTCGCAGTAGAAATGGCTTAAGATCGCTCAATGACATATGGACTCCGACCCATACAGATACCGATGTGAGCGGTTCGGGATTCGATGGTAGAAATCTCACTCGCCCTGTAGGGTACAGACTTGATGATCGACATATAGATGATGGGTCTTATCTTAAGCTTAAAACAGTTGTACTGGGTTATAATCTGAACAGCCAATTGCTCAGTAGGTTGAAGTTGAAGAGATGTCGACTGTCCTTGTCTGCTCAGAACCTCTACACGTGGACTAAATACGAAGGATATGATCCGGATGTGTCTGTGGGGAGATATGGCGCTTTGACACCGGGTCTGGATTATTCGGCTTATCCACAGAGCGTGACCTTGTCTGGAGGTATAGAAATTACGTTTTAATCTTATAATCTATGTATTATGAATGCAATAAGAAAAAGTAGAGAATGTTTCCTCATGGTCCTTATGATGACCATGATACTGACAGGCTGTAACAAAATTTTGGATGTAGATCCATTGTCAGAATGGAGTAAAGAGTCTTTTTATGCCAACAAAAAAGAAGCAGATATGGCCCTGTCGGGAATCTATAGTCAGCTGGCAAACGACAATGTGTACGGTTACTATTTTAATGTACTTTTGGAGGCCGGTACTGACGAAACATACGTCAATGCTGCTCCGGCTTCGCGAGCTCCGGCCAAATATCTGTTTACTCCTTCGACCGACGCAATCAAAAACCTGTGGCTACGGCTTTACACCTGTATACAGTTGGTCAATCAGTTTGAAAATAACCTAAAAGCTGACAAGTTTTCCATAGAAGAGTATAACCAATTGTTGGCTAAGGCAAGATTTATGCGAGGGTTCTGTTATTTTACCTTGGCCAACTGGTTTGGCCCGGTGCCACTCCGGCTTACACCGAGTACCTCACAGGCCGATAATCATCTGGCACCATCGCCGGTTAAAGAAGTGTATGAGCAGGCGGAGCGTGATTACCTGTTTGCCGCAGAGCATCTTGAACATGCGAGTAGTGCTAAATATGTACCGGGCGAACCTAACAAAATGGCGGCTCATGGTCTATTGGCTCGGCTTTATCTAAAAATGGGAGGCTATCAACCCTATCTGTCTGAAAATGAGTCTGAATGTTATCTGGAAAATCCACAGCAGTATTTTGACAAAGCCAAAGATCAATGTGAGATTATTATCAGTGATGGTTGGCACGGAATCGTACCTTATGCTACTGATCCGGATAGCTATAGAAATCATTTTATTAATTATCTGCAAGACCGGTATGACTTAAGGGAAACCCTTTTTGAGATTTCCTTTGGTAATTACATCCGCATGGGTGTACAGGTGGGAGGAAGAATGGGAAATATTAATGGGCTAAACTTTCAAGGTGCTACAGGTATACCGCGCAGTTTTGTCTATGTCAATGTTGGTTTGCCCGTCTATAATATTTATTCATTGGAAGACAGCAGGAGGACATGGAGTATAGGTGGATACTACAATGCTTGGTCGTCGGCGAGCGAGAGTTTTGTGATGCGCTATATTTTTGATAGCCCTTTAAATCAGTACTATGGAATAGGTAAGTTCAGAAGATGGGAGCCGAAGGATATAGAATATCTGAAGGCTAATTCACCTGTGACAGGTGCGGAGTACACAATATTGAACAATACCCCGGGATCAGAAACCGATCCCAATTTTACGAGCACCAACTTTCCGATACTGCGATATTCGGATGTATTGCTTATGCATGCTGAAGCTATTATCGGAAGCAGGAATGGGACGGCTGATGCTACACCGGAGGCGGTGAACAGTTTGAATATTGTCCGTGAAAGAGCAGGCTTGGACCCTTATATTGGAAGTATAGTTCATGACGATTTCTTTAAAGAATTGGTGGACGAGCGTTTGAGAGAGCTTTGTTTTGAAGGCTTGCGTAAACAGGATCTGATTCGATGGAATTTGTTGGAAGAGAAATTAGAAACGACGAATAAAGCTATCAAGGAACATCCTGACTTTAAACCAACAGATGTCATCCATCGCATATATTTAGAAACCGGAGAGAATTTTGATCGAAAAAAGCACTTGTTGTTCCCTTATCCATTGCAGGAAACTCAGATGAATGACTTCTTGGATCAACGGAATGTATGGTAAGAATAATGAGGTATATACTAATAGCCAATTGGTTATTAGTATATTGTGTGCTCAAAACATATAAAACTAAATTTTAATGAGAAAACAAACACTATGGTTAGTCATCATCCTAATGCCTTTGACCTTATCGGCTCAAAAGCGCACTAGCTCACCTCTTGAATACCTTGATCGTTCATTCCGTATATATGACCAGCTCCAGAAGCAGATATGGTCTGTTCCCGAATTAGGTTTTTTGGAAAACAAGAGTTCTAAGATGCTACAGGACCACCTTCGTGAGCAAGGTTTTAAGATAGAAACAGGAGTAGCTGGGATGCCAACATCTTTTGTCGCCACATATGGAAGTGGAAATCCTGTGATCGGTGTTTCGGCTGAATTTGACGCGTTGCCGGGACTATCCCAGGATACGGTACCTTACCGAAAGCCTGTATTGGAAGGGGGAAATGGCCATGCTTGCGGCCACAATCTGCTTGGGACAGGAGCGGTAGCGGGAGCAGTGGCTATCAAGGAATGGTTGGCGAGCGAACACCGTCAAGGCACTCTCAAGGTGTTTGGTTCTCCTGCTGAAGAAGGTGGAGGGGGTAAGGTTTACCTTGCCCGTGAGGGCTTTTACAACGGAGTAGATGTCGTATTGGATTGGCATCCCGGTAGCACAAATGCTGTTGACGTAGGCAATGGGTTCACAGCCGTACAGATGATAGACTATACCTTTCACGGTAAAGCTGCTCATGCAGCCGGAAGTCCCCACAAGGGCCGGTCAGCCCTAGATGGGGTAGAGGCTATGAACTATATGGTCAACATGCTCCGTGAGCATATCCATTTTGCTTCACGTATCCATTATGTCATTACCAATGGAGGAGAAGCTCCTAATGTAGTACCCGAAGTAGCTACTGTATCCTATTATATCAGGCACCCCAAACGAGAAGTATTGAAGGCACTGGTAGCTTGGATAAACCAAGCGGCTGAAGGAGCGGCATTGGGTACACAGACAACAGTGAGCAAAGAAATCATCGCCGGATTTTATGAAAAACTCCCTAATCGTAAATTAGCCGAATTGGTACACAAAAATCTCGAAATCGTCGGTGGTGTCCTATACGATGATCGCGAACGTGCATTTGCTGAACAAATGGTCGAAGAACTTGGACTTAAACAAACAGTTTTGGAAAGAGTAACAACGATACAACCTCTGGCTGATGAGAGACCATCGACTGGTGGTGGTTCTACCGATGTGGGCGATGTCAGCTGGAATGTACCTACCATTACTTTCGGTACGGCGGCTTTTATTCCGGGTAGTTCGGCACATAGCTGGCATTGGGCTGCTGCAGGCGGCACCACTATCGGTACCAAATCGCTGATCAATGCGGCTAAGGTGTTTACACTCACCGCTATTGATCTCTACACCAATCCTGCATTGATTGATGAGGTGAAGAAAGAGTTCGAATCCCGTAGGGGGGCAGATTTCAAGTATGAATCGTTAGTCGGCGATCGTACGCCAGCATTGAATTACAGAGTTAAGAAATGAAAGCATCTGACATCGCACAATTAACCATTTATTCATATTTTAAGATCATACCGAGATTTTATGAGCAAACAAAGAATATATTATAAGCCCAGTGGGCTAAATCCCGTAAGATCTATCCTTGTCCTATTCGTACTTGCTCTGCACTTTCCGGCAATTGGCCAACAGGAAATAACGCCCTCGTTTGATTATCAGCAAATAAAAGGACATCCCCGGCTCTTGCTCAATAGGGGAGAGGAAAAGGCAATAAAAGGGGCTATAGCGAGAAATTCTGAATTTCAGCAGATCGACACCTATATACATCACGTGTCAGATCGTGTGCTGCAGCAGGAGCCTGTAACTTTCCAGAAGAAAGGGAAAAGACTTTTGGCCGTCTCCCGGGAGGCACTGACACGGTTGTATTACTTGTCTTATAGCTACCGGATAACTGGTGATGCCAAATATTTGCACCGGGCAGAAAAAGAGTTAAATGCTGTTTGTGATTTTGAAGACTGGAATCCCACCCACTTCCTCGACGTGGGAGAGATGTGTATGGCTGTTGCCATAGCGTATGATTGGTTGTATGATGATCTACAGAAAACGACCAAAGAAAAAGTACGTAAAGCTATTTTGGAAAAAGCCTTCGCACCGTCTTATGAGAAGAGATATAACCGATTTATTGGTCTACATAATAATTGGAACTCGGTGTGCAATGCGGGGTTGGTATACGGGGCATTAGCAATTTTCGAAGAAGAGAAAGAGCAGGCTATCGCCGTCATTGAACGGGCGCTGAAATCCAATCAGTTGCCATTGCAGGCCTATGCCCCCGACGGCAATTATCCCGAAGGGCCGAGCTATTGGAATTACGGGACAACGTTTCAGGTGATGCTGTCCGCAGCATTGGAGAGCGCATTGGGATCAGATAATGGGCTGTCGCAGTCACTGGGTTTTATGAAAACGGGCTACTATATGTTGTTCACAACAGGGCCATCCGGTTGGTATTTTAATTATTCTGATTGTGGTCGACAGATAGAACCTAGCCCGTCGATGTTTTGGTTTGCCAATAAACTGAATGATCCCACATTAATATACCAAGAAAAAGCGTTGATTAATAAAGGGGTATATACAAGATTAAAAGGAGATAGGACACTACCTAATATGCTTATTTTTGGGAAGGATCTGACTTTGTCCAAAATAAAGACTCCTTCAAAAAAAATATTTACAGGAGATGGGATTACACCTGTAGCTATCGTTCGTACGAACTGGGGAACGGGTGACGGTAAATATTTAGGTATAAAAGGAGGCAGTGCGGCTGCCCCGCATGCACACATGGATCAAGGAACTTTTGTGTATGATGTCGGACATTTACGGTGGGCTATGGATTTTGGTCTACAAAGCTACATTACGCTCGAATCCAAGGGAGTCGATCTGTGGAATAAAGGACAAGACAGCCAACGGTGGGAGGTTTTTCGGTACAGTAATCTCAATCATAATACGTTGACCATTAATAAGCAACGGCATAATGTGAACGGAGAGGCTGAGATTATCGAAACGTTCGATAGTAAAAAAGAATCTGGAGCTAAAATCGACCTTACACCAGTATTAAATCTCAATAACGAGCTCAAAGCTGCAACGAGGAAAGCTGTCATTGTAGACGAATCGTATTTAAAAATAGAGGACGTTATAGAGGCTAATGCAAACCCTGTGGCTCTCAGGTGGAACATGGTTACTCCGGCAGCAGCCGAGATTGTTGATGATCATACGATCCGACTTTCACAACAAGGACAGGCAATGATCCTGAAATTTGAGGGGAATGTGCCTTTCGAATTAGCCGTCCGTCCGTCGGAAAACCCTAAGGACTATATAAATGAGTTTACGGGAAACAAATACGGCGATTACAACATGGCAAACAAAGGAACAGTAATGGTCGGGTTTGATGCCAATATTCCGGCCGGTACAGCTGCCAGATTTGAAGTGACCTTTGTGGAAGATAAGGTCGAAACTTTGTTGCCTAAAAACACCTTTGTGCTCGATGCGCCAAACCCGAGTATGGCATCGGAAGGAAATACAGTGTTCTCTGATGTTTCTCCGATCGGTATCAACGGGTCTGGAGCATTATACCCCATGGAAACACCAGATTGGATTCCTTATGGAGAAGTCAATAAGAAGACGCTTTTCGGAACATCTTTCGGTTTTCAGATTCATGCCCAAAGAATTACTCCTAACGGATTAGAAGATGCTGGTATAGACCGCTCCAATGATGGTCTACTGGGCATCAGGGGTGGAGGAGGCAATGGCATCGATGTGAATGAAGGTTTTGTCTTTGGTCTTGATCTGCGGAAAGTAGATCCGTCAGTGAGCATTCAGCTGACCAAAATCGGGCTACTGTTCTTTGATGCTTCAGAATCCTGTACTATTGTCAACCGCCAGAACGGGAAGATGACGGTACTGAAAGGAGGCGACAAAGGAAGACTGCAAGAAGTCAGGATAACCGATAAACATACAAGAAGGCTGAGGGACATTTCAGAGTTGGATATTGTGTTAAAAGGAGGAGTGGATTATTCAGAATTTTTGTCCGCGTTCAATACCAGTGGAGGGAGTTGGCGGATTGTGGGCTTTGAGTTTGTTGTGAAATAGAAGGAACAGGGAGAGGATTATTTACCCCCCATTCCTCCTTTTATATTCCGAAGGTGTCATGCTGAAAAACTCCTTAAAGCTAAGCTTTGACAACATAAAATCCTACCTTTGTTGAATAACAACAACAAAGATGAAACTCACCCTAGGCTTTTCGCCCTGTCCGAATGACACCTTTATATTTGATGCGTTGATCCATCACAAGATCGACACTAAAGGGTTGGATTTTGCGGTAGAATACCATGATGTGGAGACCTTAAATCAAAAAGCTTTCCGTCAGGATCTTGATATTACCAAGCTCAGTTACCACGCTTTTGCCTATGCGACGGAGCATTATGAGTTGTTGGATGCAGGTAGCGCGTTGGGATTTGGTGTTGGACCTTTGCTGGTTACGAAAAACGAAGGTCTGGTGGAAAGACTGAACCAATATGCGGGAGCATTTCTTCCGCAAGAGCTTCAAGATTTAAAAATAGGTATTCCCGGAAAATACACGACAGCTAATTTTTTATTGAGCTTAGCCTATCCGTTATTGCAGAATAAGCAGGAGCTGGTTTTTTCGGAGATTGAACAAGCCTTACTGCAAGGTGAAATCGACCTCGGCTTGATTATCCATGAAAACCGGTTCACGTACGAGGAGAAAGGGCTATTCAAGATCGTGGATCTGGGCGACTATTGGGAGAAAGCGACACAGCAACCTATACCTTTGGGAGGGATTGTCATTAAAAGGAGTCTGCCGATGGAAGTCAAGCTTTTGGTAAATGATCTGATCCATCAGAGCGTAGAATATGCCTTCGCCAATCCCAAGTCGGGGCTGGATTATATCCGTTTGCATGCCCAGGAAATGGAAGAAGTTGTCATGTATAAGCACATCGAGTTGTATGTCAACCGCTACTCCTTGGATTTAGGGGTGGAGGGAAAAGAGGCTATTCAGAGCATGTTTGATCGTGCACGGGCATTGGAGTTGATTCCAAAGTCTGCCGAGCATATATTTTTGACTTGATTTTTTAAATACGTTTACACTTTTCCAAAAGTCACTCATAGAATTTAAAATACTATACACGCATTTCATAAAACTATCTATATTTTTTCTGTATATATCTGTAGAATAGAAAATAGTATAAATACTTTTTGGAAAACCATCTATAAAATCCAAAAACGTATGTGTACTCTTTGAAATACTATCTGTACTTTTTCAAAACCTATGTATTCGTTTTGAAATAATACAAATACTTTTCCAAAAACAATCTGTAGAATCCAAAAACTTATCTGTACTTTTCAAAATATTATCTATACTTTTTCAAAAACAATCGATAGAATCCAAAAAACAATAGATACTTTTTCAAAAAGTATCTATTACCATGACCCCTCTTTTCGCCCCTTTCAGGGGTTAAAGAACAAGGCTAATGGCCCATTTAAGGCTGTTTTCGAGTGTATTCAAAAGATCGTTTAAGGGGTAAATTTGAGCCAAATAGGATTTTCAAACCCCCTCAAAATTGGCGCAAATTTACCCTAATAAAGTCTTTCCATTTTTGTATAGGACATTTATAAAAAATAGGATCTTGTCTAAATTTTTCACTCCATCGTTCTAACAGTTGCGAGACAACGGAGTCATAGGTCTCTTCGGCATTGGGAGTAAATTATGTAATATAATCGTGTTTGCATATAAAAGCAAATTATCGTACAACCGTATGCCCGCCACCATTATATTAAATAAAGTAAAAAAAATATAGCTAGTCTGTTAGATATCATTTCGAATACCTAAATTTGGCGATTAGTGTCAAAATGTCTGTAATCTGATTTTGGATTCGATTTTGTACAAAAGAGAAGAGATATAAATATATTATGTTAAAATTTTTAAGTAAGCTTTTTGGTAGCAAGTCCGAGCGTGACATCAAAGTTATACAACCAATTGTCGATAAGATCAAAGAAGAGTATGCTAAATTAGCCGAGCTAAGTCATGATGAACTGCGTGCCAAAACAACTGATTTCAAGAACCGTATACAAGAATATTTAAAGGAGATCGATGCCGAGATTGAGACGCTGAAGGTAGAGGCGGAAGATGAAAGTGTGGATATGTCCGCAAAAACTGCTGTTTACGAAAGTATCGATAAATTAAATAAAGATAGAGACAAAAAGCTGGAGGAAGTATTGCGGGAGATACTACCAGAAGCTTTCGCTGTCGTGAAAGATACGGCTCGCCGGTTTACCGAGAACACGACGATAGAGGTTACAGCAACGGATTTCGATCGGGATTTGGCGACACGCAAGCCGAATGTGAAGGTTGAAGGAGAGAAAGCGCTTTGGAGTAATACCTGGAGCGCGGCAGGCACGGATGTGACTTGGAATATGGTACATTACGATGTGCAGTTGATTGGTGGTGTTGTTCTCCATGAAGGTAAGATTGCCGAAATGTCTACAGGGGAGGGTAAAACGTTGGTTGGAACGCTGCCTACATACCTCAATGCATTATCGGGACAAGGTGTGCACATTGTAACCGTCAACGACTATCTGGCAAAGCGTGACTCGGAATGGAACGGTCCTATATTTGAATTCCACGGATTGAGTGTAGACTGTATAGATAAACATCAACCCAACTCCCCACAACGTCGTCAGGCCTACAAATCTGACGTGGTATATGGTACCAACAACGAATTTGGTTTCGATTACTTACGTGACAACATGACGCAAACACCTGAAGCCATGGTACAGCGTAAGCTGCACTTTGCCATGATCGATGAGGTGGATTCGGTATTGATCGATGATGCGCGTACGCCGTTGATTATTTCCGGACCAATTCCGAAGGGTGATGAACATGAATTCTATCAGTTAAAACCAAGGATAGAGAAATTAGTCAATGCACAGAAAGCCTATATCAACACGGTATTCAACGAAGCAAAAAAAGCTATTGCTGCGGGTGATACTGATCCTGAAGGAGGAGGTTTAGCATTATTTCGCTCGTATCGTGGTCTTCCCAAAAACAAGGCTTTGATTAAATTTTTGAGTGAAGGTAATCACCGTCAAACACTGCAAAAGGTTGAAAATTACTATATGCAGGAGCAAAACCGCCATATGCCGAAGGCAGATAAGGAGTTGTTCTTTGTAATCGATGAGAAAAATAATCAGGTGGAGCTTAGTGAGAAGGGGATTGAATTAATTACAGACTCGGGAGAAGATCCAAGCTTCTTTATCTTGCCGGATGTAGGCACGGAGATTGCAGATATCGAAAAATCTGATGTCCCACTGGAAGAAAAAGCTAGCCGTAAGGAGGAGCTATTACGCGACTATTCGATAAAGGCGGAGCGTATCCATTCGATCAATCAACTATTAAAAGCTTATACTTTATTTGAACGCGATGATCAATATATTGTCGATGAAGGTAAGGTAAAGATCGTCGATGAGCAGACAGGTCGTATCATGGATGGCCGTCGCTACTCGGATGGTCTTCACCAAGCGATCGAGGCAAAAGAAAACGTGAAAGTAGAAGATGCTACACAAACGTACGCCACGATTACCCTTCAGAACTATTTCCGGATGTACCACAAACTAGCGGGTATGACGGGTACAGCATCTACGGAAGCTGGAGAGCTTTGGGAAATTTATAAATTGGACGTTGTCGAGATACCGACGAACAAACCGATCTCCCGCGACGATCGAGAAGACATGATTTACCGTACAGCACGGGAAAAATATAATGCTGTGGCACAAGAGATTCAGACCTTAACCGAACAGGGTCGTCCGGTATTGGTCGGTACGACATCTGTAGAAATTTCAGAATTATTGAGTCGTATGTTGAAGTTGAGAGGTATCAAACATAATGTGTTGAATGCCAAGCTTCATCAAAAGGAGGCCGATATTGTTGCGGAAGCAGGACGTCCTGGACAGGTCACTATTGCCACAAATATGGCGGGTCGTGGTACGGATATTAAACTCACCGAAGAGGTTATTCAATCCGGTGGATTGGCTATTGTTGGTACGGAGCGTCACGAGTCGCGTCGGGTAGACCGGCAGTTGCGAGGTCGTGCCGGTCGTCAAGGAGATCCGGGGTCCTCACAGTTCTTTGTCTCTTTGGAAGACCCGTTGATGCGTTTGTTCGCCTCTGAGCGTATCTCCAACATCATGGTGAAAATGGGCGTAGAAGATGGGGAAGTCATGCAACATAGCATGCTGACCAAATCTATTGAGCGTGCGCAACGTAAGGTAGAAGAAAACAACTTCGGTATTCGTAAGCGTCTGTTGGAATATGATGATGTCATGAATTCGCAGCGTAGCGTCATCTATACGAAACGTAAAAATGCTTTGTTCGGTGAGCGGCTTGATGTCGATTTGAACAATACCATTTATGATGTCGTTGAAGATATCGTTGTCAATGCAAAAGAAGGAGGCACTTATGAGGAGTTCCAAATCGAATGCATTCGCATTTTTGCGATCGATCCTGCCGTTAGTGTAGAAGAATACACCTCCAGCAATGTGGAAAACTTAAGTGATAAGGTCTTCCAACAGGTCATTTCGCACTACGAAAATAAAGCAAAAAATATTGCTGCACAGACTTTGCCTGTACTGACCAACGTACTTGCAGAACGTGGTGATGTGATTGAGAACATTGTGGTACCTTTTAGCGATGGGATCCGTGGTATACAAGTTGCAACAAACTTGAAAAAAGCGGTGGAAACACAAGGAGGCGAGGTGTTTAGGTCTTTTGAAAAGGGTATAGTCCTTGCACTGATTGACGAAGCGTGGAAAGAACACTTACGTGAAATGGATGATTTGAAGCAGTCCGTGCAAAATGCAGTATATGAGCAGAAGGATCCGATCATTATCTATAAGATGGAAGCGTTCGACTTGTTCAAGGCCATGTTGGCGAGCATGAATAAAGAGATTGTGAGCTTCTTGTTTAAAGGTGAAATCCCGGGACAACAACAGCAACCTCAAAATATCCAGGAAGCACGACCGATACCCGCTCAACCGGCGAACGTTAAGGCATCAAAACAAGACCTGAGTTCACCTACAGGTGTTTCAGAAGAAGATTTTGACACTCGTAAGCCGCAGGTTACGCAACCGATACGTAAGGAGCAAGCGATAGGGCGTAATGATTTATGTCCGTGTGGATCTGGATTAAAATATAAAAATTGTCACGGTAAAAACGGATAATTTGGATAAAAACATGTTGTATAAAGGATTGATTTTATGTTTTGCGTGTATGGGTTTCTCGTTTGCGACGAAAGCTCAACAGACGGGGATCGTGGAGGTTCATCGGGACACATTGATATCCTTATTGCAGGATTTTCGTGCAGACCATGAAATCAATCCAGTAACAGCACGTACAGTAAGCTTAGGCACCAAACCGGTAGATAAGAACAAAGCCACAAGGGTTAAAAAAAGAGGTTTTCGGGTGCAGATTTATTCGGGGAATAACCGTAATGAGGCATATGCCGTACAGAGCAGGTTTAGAAACGAGTATACGGCTATCGATAGCTATATCAATTATGATGAACCGAACTACCGGGTTAAAGTAGGAGATTTTACAAGCAGATCTGAAGCGAACAACTTTATGCGAATCCTTCGTTCGCAATACAGCAATGTATTTGTCTTCCAAGAAGATATTTGGGTTTGGGAATAATTTATTCAGCCATGACCAATCTTAGAGAACACATCCAACAACTAGCAAAAGATTATTTTACCGAGACAGTAGAAGTACGACGTCATCTGCATCGCCATCCCGAACTGTCTTTTGAAGAGTTCAATACCTCAGCTTTTGTGAAGAAAAAACTGGAACAGTTAGGGATTCCCTATCAGGAAATCGCTGGAACAGGTGTTGTTGGGATGATAAAGGGGGATAAAACTTCGGATCGCGTTATTGCTTTACGAGCCGATATGGATGCCCTGCCTATTACAGAGGTGGAAGGACGATCGTACGGTTCGGAGAATATTGGTGTCATGCATGCCTGTGGTCATGACGTACATACCTCTTCCTTACTGGGGGTAGCGAGGATTTTGCAGCATGTAAAATCCGAATTCGGCGGCACGATAAAACTAATTTTTCAACCCGGCGAGGAAAAATTACCAGGAGGTGCTTCACTTATGATTAAAGAAGGTGTTTTGAAAAATCCAGAGCCTGAGGCAGTTCTCGGTCAGCATGTGATGCCTTTTATTGAAGTCGGAAAAGTAGGGTTTAGGCCGGGCCAATATATGGCATCATCGGATGAACTTTATATGACGGTCAAGGGAAAGGGAGGTCATGGCGCGCAACCGCATAATAATATCGATCCTATTGCGATTACCGCTCAGATTATTACCGCCTTACAGCAGATTGTCAGTAGATCGGCAGACCCACGCATACCTACGGTATTGTCATGGGGTAAGATTGTAGGTAATGGCGCTACGAATGTTATTCCTGACGAAGTGTATTTGGAAGGAACTTTCCGGACCTTTAATGAGAAATGGCGAGCTGAAGCACACGAAAAGATGAAGCGAATGGCTGTAGGCATTGCAGAAAGTATGGGGGCAACCTGTGACTTTGAGGTGCGTAGGGGTTATCCTGCTTTGGTAAACGAACCACGGCTGACCGAACGGGCAAGATCCTATGCGGAGGATTATTTAGGAAAAGAAAATGTTCTCGAACTAGAGCTTTGGCCGGCAGCGGAAGACTTTGCCTACTATTCGCAAGAAGCAAATGCATGCTTCTATAGACTCGGAACACGCAATGAAGCCAAAGGTATTACTTCAGCCGTTCATACACCCACATTTGATATAGATGAAGACGCTCTGCAGCTTAGCATAGGGCTGATGTCTTATATTACATTAAGGCAGCTCGGAGAATAGATGGCCACAAGCTCTACAGATACTCATGGGATTCGTCATTCGTAATTAGTAATTATAAAAAGTGTCTTCACATCATATTGTCAGAGAGAATCAGGAACCAGCTTTATTGGTCGCATCTTCAGATGCGATAAATGACGAAGGGCTAGGTCAGCTGTTGGAGTGGGCTCCTACAATACTCACGGATGTAGAAAATGTGGATCATCTTTTGGCTTTAGAAATTAAAGTGGACATTGTTTTTGGCAAGGCACCAATTCAAGGTTTACAAGAGGCGACTAAAATCGTATCCTTGGATAATTCAGCTGATTTTCTGGATAGCGGACTACACTATTTGATCGCTAATAATTTCAAAGCCGTTAATATACTCACAGATTCTATACCTATCCTGATAAACCGTTATGCCGAACAGATTAATATTGTGCTGTTTTGTCAAAGGAGAAGATATGTATTTGTCAGGCATCAATTTGAGAAATGGATGCCGAAGGGCGACAAAATGTATATCGACGAATCTACACTGAAGTCCTTTCAGGGGTTAGACTATACGCATACCGGTCTTTTTGAAACCACGGCAGATGGTTTTGTAACGCTGGAATTTAGTACAGATTCGTATGTGTTAGTTGGGGAGGATATATTTTAATCTGTACTAAGCTGTTTAAAATAAACCATCAAATGTCTACGCATTTGATTTCGGAATTGTTCGGGATCACCATCTTTAAGCGTATTTAGCAGATCCCTATGGGTTACCACTTTCGTATTGTCATATCCATTTTTAGGATAGACATCCGTATTTTCTTTTAAGTTTGCATATACATGTTCGAATACGGGGAGCAACATTTTTTGGAACCGCATAATCGTCCTATTTCCTGACAAGTTATACAACATGGAGTGAAATTCTATATCACATTTCACCAACTCCATTTGAGTTGTCGCTTTTTCTTCCTTTTCTATTATCTTTTCGAGCTTGCTGAAATCCGCTTTATGTTTTCTAAGAAAAATGACATCTCCTAGACCTACTTCAATTACCAACCGCATTTCAAAGATTTCGTTCATCGTTTCATCATCCAAGAGTTGCGTATCCAAGAGGCGCTCCATATTATTGAATACATCGGGTTGTGAAATGATCATCCCTCTGTTTTTTCTCGTTTCAATGATTCCCAATGTTCTAAACCTTGATAGTGCTTCCCGGATAGCGGTTCTGCTTACACCCATCGCTTCTGCAAGCTCTGTTTCTTTGGGAAGGGAATCTCCCGGTTGAAAATTTCCTATGCGCAAGTATTCTTGCAGGCTCATCTCTATCTTATCTACCTGACTTAAATGTTCTACAGGGCGAAGCTTTTCTAAGGACATATTGTAATCTTAATTTTATTCTACAAAGGTACAATATCTCTTCAAGAAAATAAATATGTCATACTTTTTAATTTTTATTTGCATTTTAAAAACACGTTTGTATATTTGTATAAATAAATAAGTATTACATATTAAATTTCTGTAATGCGATATAAACTAAAATTATTTTAAAAAGCAGAATATTACCTAAATAAACCTTAATTAATATGAATACATCTATTCGAGATTATTATTGGAGGTATACTATTCCACAAGTGCTATTGTTTTTATTGCTTTTTGCCTTTTTGGAATCCTATGCCAAACCAGATCATTACCCTGAGTCAAGGCGAATACTTTTGTATACGTCGCATCTTAGTGAAAACGTTAACAAGCAACAAGAGTTTGCTGTTGCAGGTAGGGTGACCGACAGTTTGGGAAATCCTATTGCAGGAGCTTCTGTCTTGCTAAAGGATAATGAAAAGATCAGTACCTCTACGGACGAAAATGGTATGTATGTTATACGTGTACCTGGCAAGCAGTCTGTTCTGGTCGTATCTTATGTGGGTTTTCGATCCCAGGAAATTCCTGTAGGAGATAAAACGGAAATCAATATTGTTCTACAAAAATCTGATGCGGAGATAGATGAGGTTGTTGTTGTGGCTTTTGGCTCTCAGCGTAAAAAGGAACTGGTTGGTTCCATGACAACCATTAACCCTTCTGAATTGAGGGTGCCTTCCAGTAATCTGACGACGGCATTAGCAGGTCGATTGGCAGGTTTGGTGGCCTATCAGCGAAGTGGAGAGCCTGGACAGGACAATGCTGACTTTTTTATACGGGGTGTAACCACATTTGGATATTCAGCGAGTCCATTAATCTTAATAGATGGTTTGGAAATGCGTTCAGAGGATCTAGCTAGGTTGCAGGTAGATGATATTGCCAGTTTTTCTATTATGAAGGACGCTGCAGCTACAGCACTTTACGGCGCGAGAGGAGCAAACGGTGTTATCTTGGTCAGTACAAAAGAAGGTAAGGAAGGGAAAGCGCAGGTTTCGGTCAGGTATGAGCGTTCTGTATCTAGTCCGACAAAGAATGTAGAATTGGCGGATCCGATTACCTATATGAAATTGGGGAACGAAGCTATATTGACACGTAATTCGCAAGGAATCCCAATATATTCCCATGAACAGATAGAGAGTACGGAAAAAGGAGTGTATTCTCTATTGTACCCGGTTACTGATTGGCAGAAACTTTTATTCAAAGACAACGCGATAAATGACAGGATGAACTTTAGTGTCAGTGGCGGTGGAAAAGTCGCTCGCTACTATTTAGCGGGAACTTTCAATCAAGACTATGGTATATTAAATGTAGATCGCCGGAACAATTTTAATAGTAATATTGATTTAAAAAAGTATTTGTTGCGCTCTAACGTGAACATCAACGTGACTAACACGACGGAAGTAGTGGTTAGGTTACATGGTACTTTTGATGATTATACTGGCCCATTGGAAGGTGGCACTAGTCTCTTCAATAAAGTTATGCGAACTAATCCGGTACTGTTCCCAGCTTATTATCTGCCGGATGAGAAACACTCGGACGTTGAACATATCATGTTTGGAAACTATGGAACAGGTAGTTATATCAATCCGTATGCTGACCTGATGCGAGGATATAAGGACTATTCAAACTCGCTGATGATGGCACAGTTTGAGGCTAAACAGGATCTGGGATTTCTCATACAGGGACTCAAGGTTCGAGGGCTTTTTAGTACAACGCGATATTCTTATTTCGACGTGTCACGTTATTACAATCCTTTCTATTATTCCCTGAGTGGTTATGACAAGTTGACGGGGTCTTATATGTTGACTGGCCTCAATCCCGACACCGGACAAGAACATCTCGATTACAGTGAAGGTACAAAAGAAGTAACCACCAACTCCTATTTGGAAACTGCGGTAAATTACGACAAAAAGCTAGGTGAAGATCACTCCATAACCAGTATGTTGGTGTTTGTGATGCGAAATTCGTTGGTTGCTAACGCTGGAACATTACAAAAATCTCTTCCTTACCGAAATTTAGGTTTATCCGGTCGGCTTAGTTACGGCTACAAAGATCGCTATTTTCTGGAGGGGAACTTTGGTTATAACGGATCTGAACGTTTTGATCAACGAAACAGGTTTGGCTTTTTCCCTTCTGCCGGTGCTGGCTGGGTAGTCTCATCCGAACCTTTCTGGGGAGAGGGACTGAAATCACTGATTTCCAATTTTAAACTCCGGGCCAC
>JBEBWF010000004.1:0-109619 GCA_040392285.1 Sphingobacterium sp.
CACCAGACTCCGTAGCTCAGTTGGTAGAGCAACTGACTCTTAATCAGTGGGTCGACAGTTCGAACCTGTCCGGGGTCACCACATCAAAAAGTCGTTTTTTCGTATCGAAAAACGGCTTTTTGCGTTTCTAAGGGCAGATTAGAGACATCTGCGCAAGCCGTATCGGATACCCCGAAACGGTGGGATTTACATAGTTTTTTGTTGAACTTCACGCAACCATAATGCCCGGACCTGAAAGTATGATTGCCTGTTTTAGAATTGATTTTACCATTTGTCCTTAAAAAGCTAATGCAGTTAATCAAACTAACATCTAAAACCATCGATGGGCAGCAACCACCTCTATTTTCTTAACCGCTATTAGGTAATTCTTCTTATTTCCTGGAATGATTTTTAACTTTGTAAGAAAACCAATACAATATCATGAGATTACATAATATAGAGGATCAAAAATCATTAACCCCGTCAGTGCTAACATCATGCAAAGCCTAAAAAGTGGAATAATGGCAACAACATTAAAAAACGGAAACGAGATGCAGGTTGTTTCGTTTGCTTCTTCAAAAGAATGGGGAAAGTGGATTGCAGAGAATCACGCTAAATCAAACGGAGTTTGGCTGCGGTTCTTTAAAAAAGATTCAGGCGAAAAAACCGTTACATACCCTGAAGCTCTCGAAGAAGCGTTGTGTTATGGTTGGATTGACGGGCAAGCGAACAAGTATGATGCTAAATCTTACATTCAAAAATTTACACCACGAAGACCCAAAAGTATTTGGTCTAAAAGAAATACCGAAAAAGCTGAACGCTTAATTCAGGAAGGCAAAATGAAAAAAGCGGGGAGGGAACAAGTGGAATTGGCTAAAGCTGACGGTCGCTGGCAACAGGCGTATGATTCGCCTAAAAACATGAAAGTGCCAGATGATTTTTTACAACAGCTTTCAAAGAATAAAAAAGCAAAAGCTTTTTTTGATGGACTAAACAAGGCAAATCTATATGCCATCGCATGGCGGTTGCAAACAGCGAAGAAGCCCGAAACAAGAGAGAAGAGGTTAAAGGAAATGCTGGAAATGATGAGTGAAGGAAAAAAGTTTCATTAATAACCGACAAGCAAATAACAATGACTATATCAATACATCAAGCAAATGTTGGGCTGATACACATGTATGGGGTAAAATCCTGCCAAAATTCGATGAAGTACGAAAAACTTTTTGGCAGGATTTTACCCCTTTTTTAAACGATTTGGACACTTTGAACGCTATAAAAACACCTTTATTTGTAGCTTTAAAGCAGTTTTTCTGATTTTTTCGGTCTTTTTTAGGGCTAGATCAAATTCTTTGTAAAAGTAAATTACACGATTGTTATTCCGCAAAACAGTCTTGCAAAAAGTAAAAACACCGATGTAAAACGTGATGACACGGGTGTCTTTATGTACATTAGGTGTGTTGTATGAAAAAACAGGTCTGTAAAAGTAGATCGCAGGATGGTTATGTTGCTGAGCAGTCCTGCGGCCGAAAAAAACATCCCTGCGAAATGCGATGACAAGGTTGCTTTTTGGCAACACAGGCGTATTGTCGGAAAAGACAGGGATGAGTGAGCGTATTTCAGGGCTGTTGTTGTGGTAGACAGACCTGTTGTCAGACGATACAAAGATGTAGACATAAATGACAAGACTGTTATGGTGTTACGCAGTCCATGCATTCTGTAATACAGGACTGTGAATGTTGATAGCACGGCCGATGCTTGGATTTACAGTCTGTGGGAGGAAAATGGCAGGAAGGGAAGTCGACAAAATTTGTAAAATGACCGGCAGCTTATCACAAGGTTATGAACTTGTTAGAAATCATATTCTTATCAATACCTATTTTCATGACCTGACCCTCAAATTCATCTCTGTTCCCGGCGGCTTTATTCCTCATTTTGGTTCTGTAATTGTAAATAGTTGAAATCGAATAGCGTAGGAAATAAGCAATTTTTACACTATCGGTAATCCCTAAACGTATCAGCGCAAAAATACGAAGGTCTGGAGTTAGATTATTATTGGATTTAAACAGGATTCTTTCTTCTTCTACCAACAACCTATTTATTTCCTCCACAAAATTTGGAAATAAGCGCAATATCGTCTCGTCAAAATTTTTATAGAATTTCTCAAGATTATCTTTTGGATCTAAAGAGGAGTCTATGAACTTTAATAGCGCCTGTTCTCCCTGTGTTTTTGATATCTTTTGAGCCTTAAGCCTGAATTGTTCTATTTTTGAAAGATAATCGGAAAAATGGCCGATATATAAGCCGATATATTCTTCTTTTAGGATATTTGAATCCGAAAGACTACGGTTGCTTTCCATTAATAGTTTGTTAGATCGTGATAACTCATCCTTCGTTATTGACAACCTTTTCTTTTGTTTATAAACATATATTAACGTAAAAAATATGAAAACGAACAATGCCACTATGGTCCCAAGGATAGTTATCAATAATATTTGGCGTTGTTCTTCCTTTTTCTGATATGCTTTATCAATAAAATCGAACATTTCGGAAGATTCAAGCGTACGAAGTCTGGCATTAAAGAATATCGCATCTTGCATCGAACATTTCATATAACTATATGCCCGGTTTACATCCCCATATTCAAATAGTAAAACGGCTAATCTCCGGAGTGACATATATTCTTTCACGCCACTTTTGATGTCCGCTATGGCCGATCTCGCGAGATACTCAATAGCTTTTTTAATGTCCCCTGTCTCTTCATATACTTTGGCTATGGAATACGCTAGTATAGCGGCCTCTCGCTCCTCAGGATCCATAGTGGCGTACGCATCGCGCAGATCCTTTAATGCCTGGTCATATTTTTTTTCTTGTTCTATAAGACGTTCCGTATTAACGTATATATAGTCCATCGGTGATAACTTTTCACCCGAGACCAATCTGTTTCTCAACGAGTCTGTGGCCGTCTGGTATCTCCTCTTTTCATCATTATTTTCAGACTCTTTTATCAATAACTTATAAACGGACAGTTTCGTATACAGATAAAATGTCTTTAGATCATCAGAAATCCGCGAAGTATCTACTTTATTCAGTATATCGGAAGATTCTTTGAGTAATCCCATAGTCTTTAATATGCGTATACGGAACAGTTCAGAATCAATGTATTCTTCATAATTGTTGGTCTGCATTGCATATTTTTCCAATTTTCGGGTATACAGAAGCGCCGAATCGGTCATAAATACGATGTAGTGAAGACAGATTTCTTTCGTAAAAGCGATCTTGTCTTTTACATCGGAAGAAGCGTGTAGTCTTTTCTTTAAACTATCGACACGTCCTTCCTTTCTCGCAGTATAGATCTCTTTATCCTGGATAGCCTTATCTAATTCATGCAGTAATGAGTCGAGTTGATTATGATATGCATGTGTTGTACAGATTGAAGATATCAGGAATACAATCAATAATAACAAATTTTTCATACTTGGTATTATAGAAGTAGGTTATATACAAATAAAAGGTGTAGTTCTTTTTTTAAAATTGGATAAATACTCCTTTTCAAAAATACAAAAATAATACTATTTAACAACCACTGATATATGAAGATGTAGCCTTTTTAGTATCTGTTTTTATGGGAAATGAACCTAATAAATTTCGAAAGGATTAAAATTAAGGAATTGATCTACTACATTCTGTTCATATTGATATCTAGTTAAATATTTGAATATCAGTATTTTGGTTCTTATTGTCGCTATATTCCTACTACATTGAAGTAGGTTGTATAAAAGAATGCTTCTAAATCTGATAACTTTGATTATTCAAAACTAAATTATAAATCTTTGCATCTGTCTCTGTGGGTTTTTACTGAAACGTTGTAAATAGGAATAGTAAAGAAGCTAAACATGTATGCTAGTTAACTCGAGCAATGATAAACTTAAGCAACATCAGTGTAGCGTATATAATCAATTATAAATATATGAGAAAGTTAGCCAATAATGTAATTATCTTAATATCGTTGGTAGCGATAATAACTTCGTGCACAAAAGTAGTCAAAGAAGATTTACTGATACCGTATGATGAAGACATAGCCGTGAAAGAATTGTCTGCACCTACCGAGGGACAAACAATTCTTCTGGAGAACTCCCAAACAGAAATAGTCCGTTTCGAGTGGGAACAGGTTCAGGTAGAGCATGAGGCCTCTCCGAGGTATGAAGTGATCTTTGGCAGGGAGAGTGGCGATTTCTCGCAGGTGGTATACCGATTGACGGCTGATAACAACGGAGCTGCCAATCATGCGTCAGTGAGTTACGCTCAATTAGATGAAATAGCCAGCCTGTTTGTATCTGATGACGACGAGATCACCACGTTTAAGTGGGCGGTAGTATCTACTGTCGGGGACAAAAAATCGCTGAGTCTGGAAGCGAGGGAGATACGTGTAGTGCGGTACAAGGAAATCATGCCTGTAGCCTCTCTCAAAGTTGTTGTTTTAGGATCGTCTACTGCTGAGGGAACTGGTGCAAGTAGCCCGTCCCAAACATCATGGGTCGCCAAGTATACCACCTATCTCAAAAGTATCAATGAAAACTATGAGCTTCTGAATTTAGGTAAAGGAGGTTATACTACTTATCATATCATGCCCAATGGCCACTCGGTTGTAGATCGGCCGTCTCCTGATACCGAAAGGAATATCACCAGAGCCTTAAGCTATAACCCGGATGTCATCATAGTTAACATGCCCAGTAATGATGTGAATAACGGGTATTCTTACAGTGAAATCATGGCAAACTATGATGCGCTCAAATCGCTGGCCGAATCTGCGGGTGTTCAAATTTATTTTACTACTACGCAACCAAGAAATATGGATGAGGAACGGAGGCAGCAACAGATCGCAATTAAAGACGGTATCATAGCCAACTTTCCTGATCGTTACATAGACTTTTGGTCAGGGATTGCGGAAGTGGATGGAAGGATTAAGCCCCTGTACGACTATGACAATATTCATGTGAATGACGCCGGGCACGATATTCTATATCAGAAAGTAGTAGCTACTTCGAGTATATTAGGGCACGCGAAAGTGATCGGATCGGAGGTTTTTTCACCAACGGGTAAGATATTAATTGATTTTGGTGGAACAAATACTGTTACCCAATCCTCTAGCTGGAATAATGTGACAGGGCCGAGGCAGGTGGGCACAATGTACGCCGTGCACCTGAAAAATACCGAAGGTGAAAGGACCCCTTTTAGAATCTACGTTCACGATAGTTTTAATTTAGAGAACTACGAGGGTGTTCCTGCAGGGCAAACAGGAGGAACAGCAGGAGAATATCCTAATGCAGCTGCTGGAGACAGCTTTTATGGAAATACAGCAGTTTTTGAGTCCAGAAAAGAACCTACAGGGGGAGTTACTTTAGATCGTTTGGATGCAAAAAAGCTATACCGTTTTACCTTTTTTGCGGGACGAAGAAATGTTGGCGATATAAGGACAGCTAAGTACACGGTCATTGGGAAAACAACAAAAACGGTTGTTTTGGATGCTTCCAATAATACAGTTAATACCGTATCGGTAGAAGACATAGAGCCGGTAAATGGTCGGATTGTCATAGAGGTTACTTATAATGACGACAATACCAGTACCAGTGGATTCTACTATTTGGGTGTCTTGGACATTGATTATAAACCTAATCCTGCATTATAATGTGCAGTGAATTATAGAGTGTTTTCAGCAAAAACAATTCATTTATCATTTTTTATAACGAAAATCTGTGAAACGAAGAACCTTTATTCAAAATTCTGCTTTACTTGGAGCGGGTATGTTAGCCCACAATTTTTCTTGTGCTAGCACAAGTCAGACATTTCCTATCGTAAGAGTTCGGGAACAAGATCGACATTTCAAGAGCAAGGTCATTGAAGGAGTCATCAAAGAGTTTCAGTCTAACGTAGCAGACAAAGAACTGGGCTGGCTGTTCAACAATTGTCTGCCCAATACTTTGGACACGACCATATATGATGAGTCGACTCCGGATAAAAAGCTGACTTATGTCATTACCGGAGATATAGATGCGATGTGGCTGAGGGACAGCAGTGCTCAGGTATGGCCCTATCTGCCTTTTATGCAGAAGGATAAAAATCTTCAGAACCTGATCCTCGGACTGATCAACAAACAATCGAAGTGCATCAATATCGACCCCTATGCTAATGCATTTTATAATGACCCCAATAAAAAAGGCGAATGGTTTTCGGATCATACCGATATGAAGCCAGGAATCCATGAACGTAAATGGGAAATCGACTCGCTTTGCTATCCGATACGTCTTGCCTATGCCTACTGGCGGGAAACAAACGATACAACCCCTTTTGACAACGACTGGGTACAAGCACAAGAAAATATCTATAAGACATTTGTGGAGCAACAACGTAAGGAAAACTTAGGTCCTTATCGATTCGAACGCACAACGCCACGCGGATCAGACACCTTACAGGTCGATGGATATGGTTATCCGGTCAATCCGGTGGGTTTGATCTGTTCTAGCTTTCGCCCGTCTGACGATTGTAGTATATTCCCATTCCTGATCCCAGCCAATCTATTTGCCGTGGTCAGCCTACGACAGTCTGCAGAGATTTTACGTAAAGTCAGAAACAACAACGAATTGGCAGCTAAAATGGAAAGTTTGGCTAATGAAGTAGAAGAGGCTGTCAACAAATACGGTATCATTGACCACCCTATGCACGGTCGGGTCTATGCCTACGAAGTCGACGGGTTCGGTAGTTACCTGATGATGGATGACGCTAATGTACCCAGTCTGCTATCCTTGCCTTATCTTGGTGCGGTGGATGTCAATGATGAGGTCTACCAACGCACCCGACGCTTTGTGCTCTCGGAAAATAATCCGTTTTATTTCAAAGGGAAAGCGGCTGCCGGTATTGGTGGGCCACACATCGGACGAGACATGATATGGCCCATGGCGCTTATTATCCAAGCGCTGACCTCAACAAATGATGAGGAAATACACCAATGTATCCGGACGTTGAAAAACACTCATGGAGACACCGGATTTATGCACGAATCCTTTCACAAGGATGACCCAAAAAATTTTACCCGGCATTGGTTTGCTTGGACAAACACATTATTCGGTGAACTATTATGGAAAGTGTATAAAGAGAAGCCGAAATTGTTAACATAGATAATCCTAAAAACCAAAGTAGAGTTATTATAAACCATATAAACTATTATTTTATGAGAAGAACATTTATAATAATCCCATTACTTATTTATCTTTTTGGCTCTAGCCTCGGTAGTTATGCTACAGATGTAAAGCCTATCGATGAAGATACGTATGGTTTGCTTCAAACTACGTACACCGGAATTGTAAAAGATAAGTCAGCAAATCCTATCGCAGGTGCCAATGTATCTGTGCGAAACAGCGTGGTCCGTACTCAGACAGACAGTAGGGGGCAATTTTCAATACGGGCTGCCGCGGGCGACGTCATTGAAATCTCTTATGTGGGTTATACCCAAGCGAATATAACCCTGACCCGGCAGACTTCTTTGGATGTTGTCCTGGAAGACGCCGTCAATACTGAACTGGACGAAGTCATTGTCATCGGTTACGGAACCACGACACGCCGACGTGTAGTGGGTGCCGTAGATAATGTCAATTCGGACATCATAGAAAACAGGCCGGTCACCAACTTGACACAGGCACTACAGGGGACTATGCCTAGTCTGAGTATTCAGCAACGAAGCATGAACCCTAATGCCAACGATATGAATTTCAATATCCGTGGTATAGGGACCATGAACAATAATTCTCCCCTGATCGTGATTGATGGATTGGTGTCTGATGGGGCGAGTTTGAATCGGCTGAATCCTAATGATATCGAAAGTGCATCTGTATTGAAAGATGCCGGTACAGCAGCCATATATGGCTCTCGAAGTGCCAACGGTGTGCTCTTAGTCACGACAAAAAAGGGAAAGAAAAATCAAAAACCTACACTTCGGCTTAATACGCAGACAGGTATTCAGACACCTAAAGTACTGTTTAGACCGGTGGAAGGGTATCAAAATGCTACGTTGAAAAATCTTTCGCTGACCAATGTGGGTGGTCTGCCGCAATTCACACCAGAGCAAATTCGGGATCTGTACGATCATCACGCTGTAGAAGAGTGGAACTATGATGTCATTCTCAAAGATGCTCTTCAACAAAATTACAACGTCACAATGAGCGGTGGTAGCGACAATACGACCTACCTGTTTTCCGGAGGATTTTACGATCAGGAGAGTAATTTTGTTGGAGATTTTGGGATACAACGCTATAACCTGAGAACCAATGTGGCTTCGGATATCAACGATCGTATAAAGATTAGCGGTATTCTGAATTATGCCCGGAATAATAATAAAGCATCGACAGCCAGTAACGCGATTATCAATTCATCAAGGGTTCCCCCCTACTATTATTATCGGATGCAGGCTGATAATGGAAAGTATTTGGTCAATGACGCACTGACTGATCAGAATCCGCTAGCTGAACTTCGGGAAGGCGGGAGCATCGATTCAGACAATGATTATTTCAATGTCAATCTTGGATTGGATGTGAAGATCATTGATGGCTTGAAACTGAAAGGCGTATTTGGTGCAGATATGTTTTCTACTCATCGGTATACACGACGTTTGCAGGTCCCTCTTTATGCAAGCCCCGATGCCGCAACACCTTTGGTATTTGTGAACGCAGAAAGGAATACAGAAGATTATAATGAAAAAACGTACTTACTGAACTATCAACTTTTATTGGATTATGATAAAACATTCGACAAACACCAGGTTAATGGTTTGTTTGGAGCAAGTAACGAGTCCTATACACGTCGTGCGAATGAAATTAAGTTACGCTTGACAGACCCGATTTTGGGAATCCCGGTTACAGAAACGGAAATATTGCCAGATAGTTATGTTTCTCCACAGCAGACTACAGAGACCAGTTTGAGCTCGCTGTTTGGTCGATTAGGATATTCTTATGATCAAAAATACTTTATAGAAGGTAGTTTTCGATATGATGGATCGTCCAAATTTTTGAAAGAGAACAGATGGAGTTTTTTTCCTTCGGTATCATTGGGATGGCGTTTGTCTGACGAATTGTTCATGGCAGGATACAGAGATAAGGTGGGTGACGTGAAAATCCGGGGAACATATGGCCATCTGGGGAACCAGAATATAGATAATTATCAATACTTGACGATATATAATGCATATAATAATTCGTATGGATTTAATAATACGAGCGTATCAGGTGCGGGATTTCGCTATGGGAATGAAACCATCTCGTGGGAAATGACAAAGTCTTTTAACATAGGTGCAGATCTTACTTTTTTCAACCACCGATTGAATGTCAATGTAGATTATTTCAATAACAAAACGGTTGATATCCTAACACCACCCATTATTCCAACTGTATTTGGAACAGAGTTGGGACAGTTGAATGTGGGAGAGATGGTCAATCGTGGATGGGAATTTTCTGCAAACTATCGTTTTGACACAGGCGATGTCAAACATCGTGTCGGTGGTAATATCGGCGATACATTCAATGAAGTAACCAAATACCCCAATAATGAGCTGATATCATCAGCAGATAATATTACTAAATTGATTCGTGTAGGGGTGCCTTACAGGGCTTATTACGGCTATAAAACCAACGGCTATTTTCAAAGTATACAAGAAATCGAGACGGCCGCACTGCCTGTGGGTATGACCGCCGATGATCTCCGGCCTGGCGATGTACGCTACGTGGACAGAAATCTGGACGGGGTCATTGATGCCCGGGACCGTTATGTGCTAGGGTCCGGCTTTCCACGGTTCACCTTTGGTTTTACCTACGATGTAGCTTACAAAGGATTTGATCTAAGTATGCTGCTACAAGGAGTGGCCAAACGTGATATGATGATCCGGGGCGAACTGGTTGAGCCTTTTCATTCCAATTATTCCTACGTGATGTACCAACATCAACTGGATTATTGGACTCCAACAAATACAGATGCTATATGGCCACGTTTGACAGCTGCCGGAGCTACCTCCACGGCTAATAATTACGGTCGAGATTCGGACATTTATCAATTTGACGGAGCTTATGCAAGGCTCAAAAATATTCAATTGGGCTACACAGTACCACAAGCCTATAGTAAAAAAATCGGTGTAGCCAGTACGCGGATATTTGTCAACGGACAAAATCTACTGACTTTCAGTAAAAATTCTTGGATTGATCCGGAATCATCAGAATTTGACTCCAATATGGGAGGTAGTGCAAATAGTGCCCGTAATTATCCGACATTGAAGTATTATGGTTTTGGTTTAGATATTCAATTTTAATGTACAACAGATGAAAAGACTAACATATATAAAGCAAATATGCATAGCTGCGGTGTTGCTGGCTTTCAGTAGCTGTAATACATTGGATCCGGTGCCTACAAATGATTTCACGGATGCAAATTTCTGGACATCTCCGAATAATGCCGAAATGGTTGTCAATATGGCTTATAATCAGATGTATTCTGCTGATAAAATGTGGAATGACGAAGCTTTGAGTGACAACATATTTGAGGGGCGAACCAATACAGATCAACGTATCATTCGTAATGGTATTGCTGATCCGTCTCTTGGCCTTTTTGCCTCGGAATGGAAGTGGGCATATGGTGGTATCAAGACCTGTCATATATTTTTACAGTTTATCGATATGGTGCCCAATATGACGGAAGAACTTAAAGAAAGACGTAAAGCTGAGATCCGGTTTATCAGGGCCCATATTTATTTCAGGTTGGTCAACTTCTATGGCGATGTACCTTTCTTTACGGAAGATATATCTTTGGACGAATCACATACCGTATCCCGTACGCCAAAGGCACAGATTTTATCGTTTATTCATCAGGAACTGGATGAGATTATCCCCAAACTTTCCAGCCGGGATCAGCTTGCTGCGGCAGATAATGGCAGAATCACCAAGGGTGCAGCGGTAGCTTTTCAGGCTCGTGCATATTTGTATGAGAGTAATTGGGAAAAAGTTGTTGAATATTGCGACAAGCTGATCAATCAGGGCGGAACATTTGGTAACTATAGCCTGTTTCCCAGTTACAGCGGCTTGTTTGAGGCTGCCAATGAGTACAACCAGGAGGTGATCCTGGATTATGCGTATGTCCCTTCGCTAAAAGAATGGGACAAGTATTATGGGGCGGCTCCCTTATCAGCAGGAGCAAATCTCAACGCTTATGCTCCTTTGCAGGAGCTCGTGGATAGCTATCTGACTACCAATGGCATCACCATTCAGGATGATCCTACCTATAATGATAATAATCCGTATGTCAATCGGGACCCCAGGCTGGCCGCGACGGTCGTATATCATGGTGGACAATGGAAGCATTTCGGCGGAACGATTAAAACGATCTTTATCAGGCCAGGAACAGGTGGAACGGATGAGGAAAGGATGGATGTATATGTGAATTCCAGCTCTAATTCTACAGCTACGGGATATTATATGCGGAAATATTATGATGAAACAGCTATTAATACATATAAGTCTGGATTGAATATCATCATGTATCGCTACGCCGATGTATTATTGATGTATGCCGAAGCACTTAATGAGTTGAATGCTACGGGTATCGATGAACCCACCTGGAACAGTACCATACGTGCTATAAGAGAAAGAGCCGGATTTACCGATCCGGCGGCGCTTGCCTATCCGACGTCTCCTACGCAACTTCAACTGCGCGAGATCATACGCAACGAAAGAAGAAGCGAACTGGCACTGGAAGGTTTACGCTATTATGATATCATCCGATGGAAAGCTGGAAAACAATATCTGGATGGCATTGTGCGTGGTGCTAAATTCGCTAACAATGGGACAAACTATATTCAATTGGACAGCAGAAAATTTGATGAGAATAGAGATTACCTCTGGTCTGTACCTAGGGCAGAGATGGATATTAATAACAATTTGAGGCCTAATAATCCGGGCTACGGAAACTAATGATAAACAAATAATCACGATTATGAAACCATCACGATTTTTCAGACCACATAGTGGGATGAATAAATCTGATAGCTTCATCACGTTTTAAAAACAAATTATAAGATGAAAAAGTTAGCAACATTATTTTATGCCTCGTTGGCATTATTGGTATACACGGTATCATGTCGGTCGGACGATATGAACTATAAAGAGGCGAACGTCACGGCAGTCAACACACTGTATGAGCCCATCGATAATCGATCTGTCCAGATTTTGGCTTCGACTACAGCTTCTGTTTATTTTGAGTGGGAGCCTGTACGGGTTGAAGATGGAGGAGCAGCTCTATATGAGGTTGTATTTGCTTTAAAAGGTGGCGACCTTACACGCCCGCTATATAGAATGGTATCGGACAACAGTGGATACTCCAATGGCGCTACCATTACCCACCGTATACTGAATCGCATCGCTAATATGGCAGGTATAGGACCCGCGGAAACGGGAGATTTAATATGGACCGTAGTGGCTTCAAGAGGAATTAATACGGCTATGTCTACGGCAATACGCAGCCTGACGATCACGACACTCGATGGTTTTGTGGACATCCCCGAAACACTGTTCCTTACTGGAGAAGGAAGTGAAGCCGGCAATACATTGACGAATGCTATGCCTTTCAAGCAAACAGCAGTTGGAGAGTATGAGATATTTTCCCGGTTAGAAACAGGGAAAACATATCAGTTTGTGGATAGAAATCAAGGTACCCCACGAGCTTTTTATGCTGACGGTAGCCTGAAATTGACAGAAGCGAATGCAGACGAGAGTACCACAGCAGCCAAAACCGCTGTATATCGAATTCAGGTAGACTTTAATACAGCAACCGTAGCATTGACCGAGATAAAAACACTTGGATTATGGTTTTGTCCGGAAAACAGAGTGTTATGGAATTTGAATTATGAAGGAAAAGGTATCTGGTCAGGCTCGGGTGCGGTCAATTTTAGGGACCAAGGTGGATGGTTTGATGAGCGTTACAAATTTCAATTGACGATCAACGATGGTCAGGACAGAACGGTACAATTAGGCACGCTGAATGGAACCGATTCGAGGCCAACGGCACAATCTCCGGCATCGTATTATTATGTCAAATGGATAGAGAATGTGACTCAATGGGATGATAAATGGAAATTTGCCGATGCTGTCGATGGAAGCTCACCTACAATCAAAGTGATTCTGCAAGGTGATAAGGAGTATACACACACGGTAACCGTAAATTAAAAAGGAATGGCTATGAAAGTATACATTTGGTTATTTATTAGCGTCGGAGCTCTATTATCATCCTGCCAAAAGCTTGAAGATGAATATAGGCATGATACCGAGACCGTGGACAACTGGTCTGCGGTCGCTGACACGGCGTCAGACGCACTGATTGCCTCTTTTTGGAATGATGCAGGGTATTTTAACTATGAAAGTAATGGTGCAGATATTACCTTTCACTATTGGCCAAATGCCCATGCTATGGATGTCTTGATCGATGCCTATCAACGTACGGGAAACGATAAATATCTGGCTTATTTTGATCCATGGTATGAAGGCGTGTTTGTCAAGAACGGAAATACCTATCTAAATGCGTTCTATGATGACATGCAATGGAATGCCTTGACCATGCTCCGTATGTACGAAGTGACCAAGGAACAGAAATATTTGAATACTGTATTGTTCCTGTGGAATGATATTATTGGTGGTTGGGAAGAAAGTTTTGCCGATGGTGGAATCTCGTGGGTGAAAAATCAACGGTATAGTAAAAATGCGTGTTCCAATGGACCCGCCAGCCTGTTGGCTACTAGGTTATACCAATTGACACAAGAACAAGTATACCTGGATTGGGCGATTAAAATCTACGAATGGCAAAAAAACACATTGTATAACAGAAGCTCAGGTGCTGTCTACGATAATATTAATGGAAATACCGGACAGATCAATACAGTCGCACTCACCTATAATCAAGGAACATTCTTAGGTACTGCCGTTAATTTATATTTGATTACAGGAGAACGTTTGTATCTCAATGATGCACAAAAAATTGCGAATTTCACCGTTTCGAAATGTATCGATGCGGCGACCAACCTCTTGCGAAACGAGGGTATGGGAGACAACGCTTTATTTAAAGGAATTTTTGTGCGTTATTTTTTATATCTCTTGAATGTTAAGGATTTAGATGAGGCCTATCGGAATAAATTTGAAAACTTTCTGACTCACAATGCCACAGAATTATGGTTGAAAGGTCGCAATCAACAAGATAATCTTTTTGGGCCTGCGTGGGATCAAGTTGTCTTGGGCAATACACAGTTGACTGCACAGGCTAGTGCGTGTATGGCGATAGAAGCGAAAGCAAGGTATTCTAAAAATTAGACATTATGTGGAGATATTGCACAATAGTATTTTTATTACAAGTAGCTTTTTTTCAGGAATCTTGCTCTATTAGAAAAACAGCCTCTGTAGACTTTTTGAAAGCCGCAGATAACTCTTTGGAAATTATCTTGGAAAAATATGGGAGCAAAAACACTTTTTTACTCAAAGAAAACTTTCCGGCAGACGAGAATTATAAGGCAGATTATTTAGGCAACGAGGCCAGTGGCAAGCAAGAATTTGCTTACCTCTGGCCTTATTCGGGGGGCTTGTCGGCTGCGGTAGCGATCTACGAACACACCAAGGACAAAAAATATAAATCCATTATCGATCAACGGTTAATCCCCGGGTTAGAAGAATATTATGACGATGAAAGAAAGCCAGCAGGATACGCTTCTTATATATCATCTGCCCCTGCGTCTGACCGTTTTTACGACGATAATATATGGATCGGGATCGATTTCACTAATCTTTATCTTTTAACGGGTGAAACTGAATATTTAGATAAAGCAAAATTAGTTTGGGAGTTCGTTTACAGTGGTTACGATGATATCTTGGGAGGAGGTATTTATTGGTGTGAGCAAAAAAAGACTTCCAAAAATACCTGTTCCAATGCACCCGCAGCTGTTTTTTCGCTAAAGTTGTATGAAGCGACTAAGGAAAAGACGTACCTGGATATAGGAAAGTCGTTATACGAATGGACTAAAGCTAATCTTCAGGATACAGATGAGGTTTATTTGGATAATATTCGTCTGGACGGTAGCATAGATCGGGCTAAATATCCGTACAATTCAGGACAAATGATCGAAGCCGCCGCTTTATTATATAAAATCACCAAAGAGCAAGATTACCTTGAAGATGCTCAAAAGGTCGCTAAGGCTTCCTTCCTTCATTTTTTTGAGACAGATGGGTCTCAAAGGTTAAAAAACAGCAATATCTGGTTTATCGCCGTGATGATGCGTGGATTTACCCAATTATACAAACTGGATAATAATCCCGTTTACCTACAGGCTTTCCGTAAAAACCTCGATTTTGCATGGAACGCAAATCGCGATGAGAATGGCCTGTTTTACAAGGATTGGAAAGGTGAAGATAAGAATGAAAAAAAATGGTTACTAGACCAATTTGCCGTTGTTGAAATGTTTGCGAATATTGAAATTTTAAAAGAAGAATAAGTAGGATAGGTTATAAAAAACGAATATTCTTGTAATATTATTACTAATTCGATATCACACGCGGACATCGACAAGAATAATCTACATCTCGACCAATTGCGATTCGAATGGAAAGAGATTATGGATCACTTGATGCCTTACCCCTGTATTGCGATGTGGGTTCCATTCAACGAAGCTTACGACCGCAAGGTGAGTAAGGTAGAAGAAAACAGGATGATAGAAATAAATAATAAAATAATTAGATACCTATCTACACACAAATATTAAATACATCGGTTATCTCAACTAGTTTTTGATCGCCTTTTTAAAATATATGCCCGGACACCGATAAACTTTCTTTTAATTTTATCGAGTAGCGAAGAACTTTTCTTTTGATCTGATCCGATCAGGTATGCATAAGGTTTTAAATGGGGGACATGATCGAAAACAATGCGCATGACGCCCAATAATGGGATGGCAAGGACCATACCTGCTATTCCCCAAATCAATTCGCCAGCGACTAATCCGATGATAGTGAACATCGGATTTATTCTTACTTGGCTACCGACGACTAAGGGCTCGAGGAGATAGGTTTGTATAAACTGCACCAGCATATACACGGCAATTACGCCTAGAATAATTTGGCTATTCCCACCCTGCGCAGCAACTGCCAATACCGTGAATGACGTACCCAACAGATTTCCGATAAAAGGAACAATTTCCAATATCCCGCAAAGTACCGCAAAGAACAGTGCATTCTCTACACCTAATGCGGAAAACCCAATGCCATACATGATCCATAATATGACGATCATCTTGAATAGCCCTTCTAAATATTGCTGTGCAACTGCAGACGATTGATGTAGGATCAATGTCGCTTTCCCCTGATATTCAGTTTTGACGAGCATCAAAATAAAATTTTTAATGCGACTCCGATACAAAAGAAGTAGAAAAATGTATACAATGACCAGTATGGCATCGATCGCTATACGCAATGTTCCAGAAGCAAAACCCATCAACATTTCTCCGGCGCTGGTTGAGGAGTTTTCTTGGGATGAGGCTATTGTTTCTTGCTGTTTACGGTCGATACCTACGTTTTCATTTAGCCAGGCTCTGAATTTTTCAATAAGCTTCAATCCCTGTTGTTTGAGTTCGGCTAAATTTTCGGTAAAGCCACTGAGTTGCCAGCCTATTAGGACGATGATGAGCGAAAATGCGACAACTAATAGGAGGACAGAAAAAAGAGCTGCCACGCTCCGGTGCATCTTTAGACGCTCAAGTTTTGTACATACCTTGACAAGTAGCATGGCCAATACACCCGCTAAAGCTAAAGGAACGAGAAAGCTTTTGGCAAAATAGAGCATGACCACGCTTAGCGAAAAAAGAAGTAGAATTAAAATTGTAGATTGGAGCTTTTTCAGGTTTTGCATAGCAGCATAGTTTGAAGTTTACATCTCCCTTTCTCTGACTTCCATGTTTTCGCATTCACAGCATTAGCATATCGCTTTTATTGTCTCCAGTGTTGTTCCATGTGAAGCCATTTAGAACGTCAAGACACTTATTACAACAAGCCTAGTACATAATGGTTTGTTTTTGACAGACCCTAATTTTCAAACCTGCCAAAGAGTTTGCTTATGCGAAATAGGACAGCTTGTATGTCGCGGCTTTGTAAGAATAACCCAGTTTGTAGTAAAGCTTGCTTACTCCCCATATTATGTTGCTTGATAATATTCAGCTGTTGTTCAAAATGGCTGTTAATATATTCACGGATTTTATTACGCTCTGTCCGTAGTAGATCGATATTTGGTCCCCGTTCGTTTTTGATCTCATCCACAACGTGTGAAAAGAAATTGTACATCATCACATTGAGTGTCTCTACTATTTTCAGAAAATTGCCGTGTAGCGGTTGGTGTAGATTTTCAAAATATTGTACACTTTCCTCACTTAGGAAAGTAGCAGATTGGATCAAATCCTGTAGCAAATCTGTGCTGTGGACAACTACTTCTGCCGATTTGTGATCATTTGTATGTAGTTCTCGAATGGCTCGAAGGCTCTTTCGCTTTAGCTTATTCGTATAGTTACGCAAATCCCGCAGCTCCTTGTTTGTCTTTTTTAGTAAAGAAGTATCGGGATTGCTTACTCCTTGGAGGATATTGCTATACTGTTGCGATAAATCGATTAAAAGTGAGATAACCATATTTTTACTACGAACGTAAACATCGAAATCAGAACTCTCCAGTAGGCTAAGTTTGCTTTTTTCGGTTTTAGCTATCCTTTCTTTTTTAGCAAAGGTGATGTGGGAGAAGATAACATATATGAGTACCAAGCCCAAGAGGATAAATGTTCCTGTTACACCTCCTTTATAAATAATCAATGCAAAAATTGCAGATACACTAAAGGCTATAAATGCTGTAATGAACCACCCTCCGATGACGCTCAATACGCCAGTAACACGGTAAACAGCGGACTCACGGCCCCATGCTCTATCCGCTAAAGAGGTGCCCATGGCGACCATAAAAGTGACATAGGTCGTTGATAATGGTAGTTTTTTGGATGTTGCCCAAGCAATCAGTAAACTGGCGAGAACGAGGTTCGTTGAGGCGCGTACTAGGTCGAATGCGGGGGCATTACCGGCAACGTGTGTCGCCTGTCGTAATTTCTCTTTTTCAAAGCTAATGTTATACCTTCGACTAACATTTGCAGGTATAATCGTGGAAATTAAATTACCTAACAGAAAGGAGGATTTGACCACGCTACGTGATACGGCGTTTGGTCTGAATTTTTCATCTTCGTCTTCATTTTGGCTCCCTAGATTAACCTCAGTCTCCGTGACTTTTTTGGCTTTGGAGCTGAGCCAAATCGTGGCAGCCATAGTTAATCCGGCAATAAACAACATATAATTGGGTACGATAATGTCGCTTTCTGCTAAAAAGGTCTGGTAAAGTTGGTCTGCCGCAACACCACTATTTACCCAATTTTGGTAAGCCATCAGACCCGAGATGGGTACACCGATAAAGTTGACCAGATCGTTTCCTGCAAAGGCCATTGCGAGAGAGAACGTACCGGCCAACACGACGATTTTTAGAGGATTGACTTTGTAGAAATATTGTAAAACATAACACAAAAGTGTTGATATCAGGAAAACGATGCCCAATACAACAAATGTATTGCTTAGTACCCATTCGATGAAATGCTCAGGAAATAATGTTGTGCCTGACATGCCCTTTATGAGCAAAAAATAGACGATGGTCGTTATACCTGCCCCGGAAAACAAAGCGCCTAATTTTGCAAGACGGTTTTCATATTGGAAGGTAAAGACCATTCGACAAAAGTATTGTACTAAGATTCCTGCAGTGAAGGCAATGAAAATAGAAAGAAAAATACCGGATATAATGGAAAAGGTGCTATCGATATTAATGTACTTCAAGGTCTCAGTGATGGATTCGTGTTTGTCTGCCGAAAATAATAAACCGACCATCAGTGCGGCACCAAGCAATTCGAAGACAATAGATACCGTTGTCGAAGTAGGTAGGCCGAGGGTATTGAAGATGTCTAACAATACGATGTCCGTGAGCATCACGGCAAAAAAAATCCATAGGACTTTATCAAAAGTGAAATATTCTGGATGAAAAATACCTTTGCGCGCAATTTCTATCATACCGCTTGAGAAAAAAGCCCCGACGATGATGCCCAGAGCGGCAAGAGTTATGATTGTTCTAAATGAAGCTACTTTGCTCCCAATTGCGGAATTCAGAAAATTCACCGCATCATTACTAACCCCAACGATCAAGTCACCGATTGCTAAGATCAATAACACAATGACTAAAAAGAGAAACCAATCCATAGTATCTGATTAAGTTACAAAGATGTGATATTACTATTAGTTTAATGTGTCCTATATGTTAAGTTAGTGTGAAGTTGAGATTAAGTTTATCAATCTGCTAAGACTTTCTCAAACGCTTTTCTGGAATTCCCCCGTAAAATTACCTCACCACAATAGACATACCCCAGTTTTTCAAAGACTTTCAGCATCCCAATATTGTCGTGATTTGTATCGGCTTTGATGCTTTTAATGTGTTGGTTTGAAGCAATTTTTTCAATAAAACTGAGCATGATTTTGGCGTAACCTTTTCCGAGGTGTTTTTCGGAAATAGCAACTCTGTGAAGGACCAGAAAATCTTCGGTAGTTATCCACTTGCCTTTGATGTTTCCATATGCCGGTTCATCATTGACCAATACCGCACAATAACCGACAATGGTATCATTGTCGACCAAAACATAGCCATTGTCTGCCGCGATATCTTTTTCGATCACTAGAGGGTTAGGGTAACCATCTTGCCACTGATCACTCCCTTCTTTTTTTCTCCGTATGATGGCTTGTTGTAAGATGTCCCAAATGATATCCATGTCTTCTTGAGCTGCTTTTCTAAATATATATCCCATAATTCTAATTTTTTAGAAGTTTTCCTTTTACTTTATATTGATTTTAAAGAATCTGGTCATGTCAGACGAGTCTGTAATCCAGTACAAATCATACTAATTTACAGGTATTCATTTACATATGGAATAGCGCGTCAATGAACTCATGTTAGTCCACAAAATAGGGTGTTTTTGAAATGTTCAAAAATTGTTCCACCCCCAGACTCGACCGTTCGTCATGTGGGGAGGAAATGTACATGCTTTTCAAGGAAGGTTTTCATCTATTGATTTAAGCGGATAGCGATTGACTCAGGAATTATTTCAAGAAAGGAAAATTAAACCTTGAAAATATTAGGGCTTCGTTTAAATGTTTTTATACTTTTGCTAAGAACGAAGGAAAGAAGGGTATATTACGGTACATGGTATCCTTAAAAAATATGTATAGAAGCTTCTTCAAACGTTTTATTGATTTTTTTGCAGCATGCTTGGGGTTACTTTCTCTGAGTCCGATATTTATTGTGGCGACAATCGGCCTTTATTTCGCGAATAAAGGTAAACCTTTCTTTTTTCAACCTCGTCCTGGAAAAGGAGGCAAGGTCTTTAAGATTATCAAGTTCAAGACCATGAATGATAAGAAGGATGCGTCGGGCAATCTATTGTCGGATGCTGAACGACTTACGACTATTGGGTCATTTGTCCGGAAAACTTCCTTAGATGAGATCCCACAATTGATAAATGTGCTGAGAGGTGATATGTCGTTGATTGGCCCCAGACCACTTTTGGTGCAATATCTTCCTTTATATGATCTACACCAAATTCGGCGACATGAGGTGAGACCGGGTATTACGGGATGGGCTCAAGTTAATGGGCGCAATGCAATCTCCTGGCAGCAGAAGTTTGACTATGATGTGTGGTATGTGGACCATATGAGCTTTTTGTTGGATGTCCAAATATTCTTCCGGACACTTAAGAAAGTGTGGGTAAGAGAAGGTATAGCGGCGGCGGGGCAGGCGACTATAGAGCCATTTATAGGAAATAAGGAATAGCATTTATAACCATTGGACATATGACGAAACAAAGACTATTTATTTATGGCGCGAGTGGGCATGCAAAAGTCGTCATTGAAATTGCTGAAAGATTGGCTTACGCTATCGGCGGCTTAGTTGATGCGGATCCAACAATTGAGGGACTACTGGGCTATCCAGTGAACACACCGTTTGTGAAGGATGTCGATGATAAATGGATTATAGGTATTGGTAATAACAATGTCCGTAAAAAAGTGGCCGAGCAAGAAGATAGGATCTATGCTACGCTATGTCACCCCGCGGCGAATATATCTTTGCGAACCCAAATAGGGGAGGGAACTGTTATGATGGCTGGGGTGACGATGAACAGTGGAGTACGGATGGGGGCGCATTGTATTATCAATACGAATGCTTCAATCGATCACGATTGTCAAATCGAGGACTATGTCCACATTTCACCAAATGTTGCACTGGCAGGGGATGTACATGTGGGGCAAGGTACGCATATCGGCATTGGCGCTTGTGTCATTCAAGGGATTAAAATAGGAAAGGGGTGTACCATCGGAGCGGGTGCTGTGGTGATTCGGGATGTGCCGGATGGTGCAACGGTAGTGGGTAATCCTGGAAAGATAATAAAAATGGAGAAGCCACTTTACTAGACAAGCTAGCTTGAAATGTGTACATTTGTATATTGTATTATGACCTAAATCAAACGAATGGCTTTGTTTCGAAATCTACATCAGACAACCGGAAGGCTACTGCATATTGACGAACAGGATTTTTTATTCTTTGGAGGAACGGCTTATTTTGGTCTGTTGGCGAACGAAGATTATATCGCCCTCTATAAAGAAGGAATTGACCGATATGGTCTGAATAACGGTACTTCACGAAGTAACAATGTGCAACTTGGTATCTATGAAGAGATAGAAGAACATTTGGCTTTACGATTTGGCTTTTCGGCCTCTGCCATATTTTCTAGTGGTTATTTAGCTGCGCAAGCCGCGATCCAGGCTTTGACACAAGACAAGGTTGTTCGTTATGCACCGAACAGTCATCCGGCATTATGGCCGTCCTCATACCAATCTCCTGTTGCGCTGTCTTTTAAGGAATGGATAGCTGCTGTTGTGAAGGAAATCAACGCGTCCGGCGAAAGGAACTTTGTGCTTATATCGAACAGTTTGGACAACCTTAAGCCGGAAGTATACGATTTTAGTGGCCTTAAGGCTATCCGAGCTGATAAAAATATCACGCTTATTCTGGATGATTCGCATGGCATTGGTGTGTTGTACAAAAATGCGATATGTGTTGATGTAACTATTTTTGATCAGGATAACTTGGAACTCGTCGTTGTAGCTTCTTTGGCTAAAGGTTTAGGAACTGATGCGGGAGTTATATTCGGAAGTGTTGACACCATTCAACAAATTAAGAAGAATCCTGTCTTTGGGGGTGGGTCGCCTCCTTCACCTGCAGGAATGTATGCCCTTCGGTATGGACAGGCTATCTATGAAAAAGAGTTTACGCTGTTACACGAGAATATTCACTTTTTTCATAGCCTATTGTCGCCACAATTATTCAATAATATTCCCTACTTTCCCGTCTTCACCTCGGATAATCCGTTCTTATATAGGCATTTGATAAAGCGGAATATAATAATATCCAGTTTTCCTTATCCGCTTCCTACAAGCCCGTTGCTCAATAGGGTAGTGCTTTCGGCTCTGCATGAAAAGGGAGACGTAGAGAAGCTAATCGACGCGATTAAAGAATATTGAATTTTTTTAAACTTTTCCAGTATAGACTTATAAATCACAGCCCATAATAGAAATAAAGGTTTGAAAACAAAAACTCTAAATTAAAATTAACAATTTGAAAATCAGTAAAATAATATTAGATTTGCCGTCACTTTATTACGGGACACAAGCCTGATTACAGGGTAACAGTTTGAAAATGAAAAAAATATAAGTGATTAATCTTAAAATATTTTCAAACATCATTTTAAAAGGGTAATTTTGCGTCCCCAAATGTTGGGAATTGAAAGAAATTAAATAATACAGTATAAATAGATATGACTAAAGCAGAAATTATTGCAGAAATCTCTAATAAGACGGGATTAGAGAAGGTAGATGTTCAAGAGACGGTTGAGGCGTTCTTTAAGGTTGTTAAAAATGCAATGATCCAAGGTGAAAACGTATATGTAAGGGGTTTTGGAAGTTTTGTAGTAAAGAAAAGGGCTGAAAAAACTGCTCGTAATATTTCTAAAAATACCGCAATTATTATTCCCGAGCACTTTGTACCTAGTTTCAAGCCTGCAAAAGTTTTTGTAGAAAAAGTAAAGACAGGAAACAAGGTAAAAAAGTAAACTAGTCCTTCCTAATGAATACCAGACAAATAGTTGTAATAGTTGTAGTAGTGGCCTTGATGGGCGCATTGCTTATGCAACCTATCAAAGGTTTGGTAGATAAAAAAAACAACACAACTGAGGCTGGAACAATGGAGGACGTGTCGTCATCTGCATACACGCGGAAAACGGTGTCTGACTTGTCTAAGCAAGGCGTTAACCCATCGCTTGTTCAGGATATAACAACGCTAGAGTCCCAAATCGAAAAGGCAGATGGAGAGGTTAAGGTTCAGTTGTTGCAACAGTTGGCCGATAAATGGGAGGATGTGGCTAAAGCTATTCCACAGGGTTTTATCTATGAGGAGATGGCGAGGTTATCACCTAAGGCCGAATACTGGTTAAAGTCGGGGGATGCTTATCGTATGGGATATGCGAATTTACAGGATACTGCAATGGCTTCTGTACTAAATAGACATGCTATTCAGGCTTACGAAAATGCCATTGAATTGGATACAGCAAACCTCGCGGCGAAGACTGGGTTGGGAGTAGCTTATGTTACGGGTACTGGCAATCCTATGGCAGGAATAACATTGCTACTTGACGTGGTGGAAACTGACCCTCAAAATGTTGACGCCAATAAGGCGCTGGGATTATTTTCTTTGCAATCCCAACAATTTGATAAAGCGATCGATCGTTTTAAAACGGTCGTTGAACAAAAACCCGATGCCGAATCGTACTTTTATTTGGCGACGGGCTATGAAAAAATTGGGTTGACGGCGGAGGCTATTGCTGCTTACCAAAAAAGTAAAGAGCTGGCTGCTGATCCTACCCTTTCTCAATATATCGATCGTCAGATCAACGAATTGAGCAAAAGTAATTAACAAAATTTATTCACATTTTTTAAAAACATTAAAGCTATGCCAAGCGGAAAAAAAAGGAAAAGACACAAAATGGCTACACACAAACGTAAAAAACGTTTAAGAAAAAACAGACATAAGAAGAAATAGCTTCGATATGTACAATCTATGATTGCAACAATTGGTTTTATCATAGGTTGTTTTTTTATTTAAACGAGTTTTATGTTTCATTTGGGATAAAGCGGTACGCGAGGTATCGTTCCCACAATATTAGTAGCTGTTGGTAAAGGAATTAATTATCGATTCAACTCCGGACAAAGGAGTGACTATTGCTTTACTACAGGACAAACAATTAGTAGAACTTAATAGAGAGAAAGTCGGCAATCATTTTTCGGTCGGGGATATTTACCTTGGACGAATAAAGAAGATTATGCCTGGCTTGAATGCGGCCTTTGTAGACGTTGGTTATGACAAGGATGCTTTTCTGCATTATTTGGACTTAGGTCCTCAGGTGCTATCTTTATTAAAATTGGCCCGTGTAGTAAAGAATGGCAGTTATCAGGAGAATCTGCTCAATAGTTTAAAACTTGAAAAAGATATCGATAAGACTGGTAAAATTTCGGAAATATTAAACCGGAATATGCTTTTACCTGTACAGATCGCAAAAGAACCCATATCGACAAAAGGTCCTCGGTTAAGCTCGGATTTATCCATTGCCGGACGTTTTGTTGTGTTGGTACCTTTTTCAAGTTCTGTTTCCATTTCCAAGAAGATCAAAAGTAGCGCAGAACGTACGCGTCTTAAAAAGATTGTAGAAAGTATTAAACCTGCAAACTTTGGGGTAATTATCCGTACGGTGTCTGAAGGCAAGGGAGTAGAAGAAATGCAAAAAGATCTACTCGATTTGATTTCGAAATGGGAATTATTTACCAAGCGCCTTAAAAATGCAGAACCTCCACAAAAAGTGTTGGGTGAGATGGATAGAGCATCTACTATTTTGCGCGACATTTTGACGGATGAGTTCACACATATATATGTAAATGATTCTGCAATATATGAAGAGACGAAATCATACGTGCAGGAGATATCACCGGAGCTGGAGAAAATAGTCAAGCTGTATAAGCATAAGGAGCCTATTTTTGACCACTTTGGTGTAGAGAAGCAGATTAAGGCGTCTTTTGGCAAGACGGTCAATTTACAGGGAGGTGCATATTTGGTCATAGAACATACCGAAGCCTTGCATGTCATCGATGTAAATAGTGGTAACCGTATTGCCAGTAAAGAAAATCAAGAGGATAATGCCCTTCTCGTAAATAAAGAGGCGGCTAGGGAAATTGCTAGGCAATTACGTCTGAGGGATATGGGTGGTATTGTGGTTGTCGATTTTATCGACATGCACAAGCCTGTGAATAGAAAGGAGCTTTATACATATTTAAAGGAATGTATGAACGAGGATCGTGCACGGCATACCATTTTACCTCCGAGTAAATTTGGACTTGTTCAAATCACGCGTCAACGTGTACGTCCTGAAATGAATATAGTAACCAATGAAAAGTGTCCTGCTTGTGGGGGTACAGGAGAAATTAGATCAAGCATCGTTTTACTTGATGACATAGAGAACAATTTGAGTTTTATTCTTGAAGAACAGAATGAGAAGCATATAACACTATGTGTACATCCTTATATTCACGTGTATATCAAATCCGGACTGGTTTCTAGGAGATTAAAGTGGTTTTTCAAATATGGTACTTGGGTACGGATTAAAGCTATCCCATCTTATCACTTGACGGAGTTTCATTTTTTCAACTCGAAAGAGGAAGAGATTAAGTTGTAAGGGCAAAAACATTATTAGGAGCAATAGGGGCAAAACTTTGCCCCTATTGCTTTTTATGGATTACCAAAAAAGCCCAAGTCGCTTTCTTTTTGGATGAGTGAAGCAATACTGGTATCGTTTAATATCTGCAACATAGCATTGCGTACATCGGTAAAGGTATCTCGAATACCGCACGCATGCTCTTCTACACATTCTTCACAGGAGCGATAAAAATTTAGACTGACGCAGGGTAGCAAGGCGATTGGTCCGTCAATCAAGCGCATAATTTGTGAAAGATAGATGTCTTCGGGCGCTTTATTAAGACTATACCCACCCCCAGCACCTTTTTTCGAATAGAGAATGCCTGCATTCCGCATCTCTAACAAGATCTGTTCTAAGAATTTCTTAGGAATACGCTCTTCTTCTGCAATTCTTATAATCTGCATAGGCTCTTTCCCATAATTCCTCCCCAACACCATTAAGGCCTTGATGGCATACTTCGTTTTCTTAGAAAGCATAGTTTTTGTATTTTATATCCAAAAATACAAAAATACTATGACATTTTATTGCCCCAAAACTTCAACGATGGGTTTGCCTATAGTCCCGTTGGGTTCCATCACATGCAATAAGGAAGCTAAAGTAGGTGCGATATCCACGATGTTGACCTGTTTATTACTCACACCCGGCTTGATTCCCCAGCCCATGAATATTAAGGGAATATGCGAATCATATGCTGACCATACTCCATGTGTTGTACCCGTATTTCGAGGTGTACCGCTATACCACTGGGGTTCCGCGATAATTTGTATAACTCCACTCCGTTTCCTGTTATACCCATTGATGACTTTTTCACGAATATTGGAAGGAATAAACATATTTTGGTCTCCACCATCCATGTCAATGGCATAAGCAACACCTTCCTGCTTATTTAAATTATTGATAATAACCTTCTTGATTTTATTAATATCAAGTTGCAAAGAGTCTATTTTATTATAATCCAAATGTACCTGATAATTAAGCATGCTACGTATAATCTTGCTATGTCCAAAGGTGCTTTTCAGCTCTTTCTCCAGTTCACGTTGTATTTGACGCGTGAACAAATATCCTCCATTACCCTTCTTGTCCGTATAAAAAAGAGGATTATAAGATGCGGCGTGATCGGCTGTGAGGAAGATCGTATAATTGTCTTTTCCAATAGTATTATCCAAATAGTTGAGGAATGTTGCTATATCTTTATCTAGGCGTAAGTAGGTGTCTTCTATTTCTACAGCAGTTAATGAGTAACGATGGCCAACATAATCTGTCGCCGAAAGGCTGACACATAAGAAGTCACTTATCCCAGGTTGATTTTTGCCGAGTTTTTCATTTTTTATAATTTCTTTAGCAAGGTCCAAAGTAAAGGTATTGCCATAAGGCGTGGTCTTAATGAGCTCAAGTCCGACATCTTTCATCAATTCAGATGTCTTATGTGGAAATGTAGGCGTTTTTTCACCGGCCCACTTGCCTTCATATCTGTTGTCGTCATCTATGCTATTCACATAGGTACGGATAGGATATAGAGTATTCCAATCTTTCTTTAGGTATTTCTCCGCAAGGTTTTGTTCATTGAACTTTGTAAGCCATTTGGGTAAACTTTGCATATAGAATGTGCTGGAAATCCAATTTCCAGTCTTGCTATCAAACCAATATGCCGCATCTGCGAAGTGACCTGCAGGAAGTATAGCTCCTCTATCCTTAAGAGATACCCCGATGACTTTCGATCTAAAATTGCTAGCTAGCTTGAGCTCATCGGTAATCGTTGACGCTAACAAATTTCGAGGAGATTGCTTTCCTTCTTTGCCGTTGGAGCCGATACCTTCAACATTATCATCTTGTGTACAGTACATCGCTTGTCCGGATGATTGAATAATAAAGTCATTCCCCGAAATGCCATGAATCGAAGGGACGGAGCCTGTGTATACGGAGCTATGTCCGATGGCCGTGATCGTTGGTATATAATTGATCAGTGTGTTCTCACAAGTGAAGCCGTCGTGTAGTAAACGTTTAAAACCATCTTCACCATAGCGGTCAGCAAAACGATAAAGGTATTCGTAGCGCATCTGATCTATCATCAATCCGACAACCAATTTGGGGCGTTGGACTTGAGCCTGTAATGTGTTTATTTGTAGACCCGTACAAAATATAATTGCGACAAGTATAACAAGACGCTTAAGGGATGAAAAGTTTAACATTGTTTATTTTTTTAAGTAAAACTTAATGCCAAGGTACAGCATAAATAGAGTTTTCGAAAAAAAATAAGGTAAAAGTTTCTTTACTAAAATGTTCGAAATCTAGATAATCTCCCGCACAGGTGCCACTATAAAAGATAATTTTTCAAGAACAAACCGGTATGGGATTGTTCACAATGTATCAATTCTTCGGGTGTGCCTGTAAAGATGACATAGCCACCTTTCTCCCCCCCTTCCGGACCGATATCGATGACCCAGTCCGCAGACTTGATCATATCCATATTGTGTTCGATAACAAGAATACTGTTTCCTTGTTTAATCAACGCATCGAAGGAGTGCAGCAATTTTTGAATATCATGAAAATGTAAACCGGTGGTTGGCTCGTCAAAGATAAATAACGTTCTCTTATTGTTATTACCCTTGATTAAGAACGAAGCTAATTTTATGCGCTGCGCCTCTCCTCCAGAAAGTGTGCTTGACGATTGTCCAAGTTTCACATATCCCAAGCCTACATCATGTAGTGGCTGTAGCTTAGCCAATACTTTTGGCTGGTCCACAAAAAACTGCAAGGCCTCATCAATAGTAAGATCCAATATATCTGCGACTGATTTTCCTTTATATTGAACATCAAGGACATGGGGTTTGAATCTTTTACCTCCACATGCTTCACAAGGAAGCACAATGTCTGCCATAAATTGCATCTCAATTTTCACTTCACCGTCGCCTTGACAAACATCACAGCGCCCCCCCTCGACATTGAAAGAGAAAGCTGCAGGTTTGAGGCCATTTGCTTTTGCCAAGGGCAGCCCGGCATATAATGCTCGGATTTCGTCCCAAGCTTTGACATAAGTGACAGGGTTAGACCGCGAGGAACGCCCTATCGGATTTTGATCGACTAATTCGATTTGTTCGATCTGCCCGATGTCACCTTCTAAATGGTCAAATTTACCAGTTTGTTCGCCAGCGTAGTTGCCATGGGCCTTTTGTAAAGCTGGATAGAGGATCTGTTTTACTAAAGATGTTTTACCTGAGCCGGACACTCCCGTGACGACTGTAAATACATGTAGTGGAAAATCTACCGTGATGCCCTTAAGGTTATTTTCTCTCGCACCCACCACCCTAATCCTATCTGTCCATTTTCTCCTTTGAGCAGGCACAGGAATTTGTTTTCTTCCACTGAGATACTGGCCGGTGAGTGAGTGTTTGTCTTTGATAATCTGGGCATAACTTCCTGCAAAAACTAATTGTCCCCCATTGACCCCAGCCTCTGGACCGATATCAATCAGGTAGTCAGCGGCTTCCATCATTTCTTGTTCATGTTCGACAACAATCACAGTGTTTCCTATGTTCCGTAAAGACTTCAATACGCCAATGAGACGTTGTGTATCGCGCGGATGCAACCCGATACTAGGTTCGTCCAATACATAGATGGAACCTACTAATGAGCTTCCCAGAGAGGTAGCAAGATTGATGCGTTGGGATTCGCCTCCGGAAAGTGTGTTACTTAAGCGATTTAAGGTCAGATAGCTCAACCCGACGTCACATAAAAATTGAATACGGTTGGTGATTTCTATCAATAAACGTTTAGCGATAGTTGCCTCACTATCCGATAGCTCGATATGTTGTAAGAAGTGTAATACTTGATCAATAGGCATGAGTACCATGTCAATGATGGACTTATCTGCAATCTTTACATAGGAGGCATCGTGTCGTAGCCTACTACCATGGCATTCGGGGCAATCTGTTTTTCCTCTGTAACGTGAGAGCATGACCCGATATTGGATCTTGTACGTCTGTTCCTCCAGCTCTTGAAAAAATTGATGCAGCCCACTAAAATAGCTGTTTCCCGTCCATAGCAATTCTTGCTGTTCTTTGGTTAGGTCGCTATAGGCGCGATGTATGGGGAAATCAAATTTTATAGCCGTACGAACCAACTTGTCTAACCAAGCACTCATTTTTTCTCCCCGCCAAGGCGCGATAGCACCATCGTATACCGATTTGCTTTTATCGGGGACAACCAAGTCGGGGTCTATACCAATTACTTTTCCATATCCTTCACAACGTCTACATGCACCAGCCGGGTTGTTGAAGCTGAAAAAATTTGGCGAGGGTTCCTCAAAGATTATCCCGTCTAATTCAAACTTGTCAGAAAAATCTAATCGTTGGCCGCCTATATCTATTGTACACTGGCCTTTTCCTTCAAAAAATGCAATCTGTACCGAATCAGCAATGCGGTGGATCGTATCTTCGTCATTGTCTAGCCGAATTCTGTCGATGACAATTTCAATTTCATTAGTTTTAAGATGCTGATTTGACACCTGTTGATCTTCGATCAATGTCTCTATCTTTTGGATAGTCTCCTGGTAAGATACACGGACGAAACCTTTGTGAAGGAGCAGAGAAAGTTCCTCTTTAAGCTTCCGATCTTTAGAGGGAACCAGAGGACATAATATGGTCAACGTTGTCTCGATTGGATAGGCTGTTACTTTGTCGACAATAGAACTCACTGTGTCCTTGGTAACTTGTTGTCCTGATAGGGGTGAATAGGTTTTTCCGATGCGGGCAAATAACAGTTTCAGATAATCGTAGATTTCTGTAGATGTACCTACCGTAGAGCGAGGATTACTGGTGATGACTTTTTGTTCAATAGCAATTGCAGGAGCGATGCCCTTGATATAATCCACCTCCGGTTTATGCATTCGGCCCATGAATTGACGTGCATAGGAGGATAAGCTTTCCACGTAACGCCGTTGCCCTTCGGCATATAGGGTGTCAAAAGCCAGCGATGATTTTCCCGATCCGGAAAGACCAGTGATGACAACAAGATTATTCTTGGGAATATTGACATCTATATTTTTTAGATTATTCACACGAGCTCCCTTGATTTCAATCAAGGACTTTGCATTCCCCACCGATTTTTTTTGCATAACTGACAAAGTTAAGGTTTTTTGAGCAGAAGATTAGCGATGTTTTAGATGTTATTGATCCCATGAAGAAAAATCTAAAATTAACATTTAGGTCATATTGACCTATCAATAAAACTGTAGTTTTGGATAGGCATAAAAAAAAATTGATTTGATAGCAGCGAAGTTTTTACTAATTTTATCATGAACTAGTTAGAACCCCATCTTGAACAGTTATAAAACATATGATGATTTTGCACTGTTGGCTTTGTCTAAAGCTGGAGATGAGAAAGGGTTTTCTGAGATTTACGATAGATATTGGGCATTACTCTATCATCATGCCTATAAATTGCTAAGAGATGAAGCACTGGCTCAGGATATTGTTCAAGAAGTGTTTGTAACCTTATGGGACAAGAAGGATGATCTGGATTTGCGGAGCTCGGTTAACGCCTATTTATACGCCGCTGTCCGGAACAAAGTTTTAAACGTTATTCAAAAAGAGAAACACCAAAAAAGATATCTAGCGTCTATAGTTCACTTTGTTAAAAGTTCTGAAGCTATAACCGACCATGTACTTCGGGAGAAGATGCTCCAAGAAAAAATAGAAAAGGAAGTGGCTCATTTGCCCGCTAAGATGAGACATGTTTTTGAAATGAGTAGAATTCATCATCTATCTTATAAAGAAATCGCCCAAGAGCTTCAACTCTCCGATAAAACCGTAAAGAAACAAGTGAGTAATGCTATCCGGATCCTCCGTTTCAAATTGAGCAGTTTCCTATCCCTGCTTATCTGGTTGAGTTCGTTATAGCATTTCTTATGCTGTAACCAATTTAAAAAAAATCTACTACCTCTTACCCTTTCGATTGTCCTACTATTGTAACACCGCAAAAATCGCATGGATGAGATTAAAATAAGGGAAGTTCTGGAAAGATACCAACAAGGCAATTGCACCGATGAGGAGAAAGCATGGGTAGAGTCTTGGTATCTACAGTTTATGGATGATTCCGAGGCAACGGATTTCGATATTTCCAACATGAGTCATACCAAACGAAAGATTTGGGATCGTATTCTGTTGGAAAGACCTATCATGAAGCCGAAACGTTATATATATCCCAAAGTTGCCGTTGCGGCGACAGTGCTTTTGGTCTTAGGGCTTGCTTTCTATTTGTTTCAGCACAGTCCCCAGAATGGACAAAAACAAGAGTTTGCAGCACAAGAAGAAATCATCAAGCCGGGAGGCAATAATGCTTATCTGACACTCGCTGACGGCAAAAAAATCAACCTTACGGACATGGAGGAAGGTGCGGCGCTGGAGCAGGCCGGTATGAAGGTCATCAAGAAGTCTAATGGCGAACTGGTCTACGAGATTGCAAATACCTCCGCCCGACAAGAACGTCTGGGTAGCAACACGATAGAAACACCTGTGGGTGGACAATATCAGATCGTACTCCCAGATGGCACAAAGGTTTGGTTGAACTCTTCCTCTTCTTTGCAATATCCGGTAAGGTTCGCCGCGAACGAGCGAAAAGTTGTGCTCGATGGTGAAGCGTACTTCGAAGTCAGATCGGATAAGAAAAAGCCGTTTAGAGTGGTCTCCGAAGGTCAGACGGTGGAAGTGCTTGGAACCAAATTCAACATTAATACCTACAAAGATGAGCCTACCGTGAAGACTACCTTGCTGGAAGGAAGTGTAAAAATCTCTTTAGCGAATATTTCGAAGATCCTTCGTCCAGGGGAACAAGCATCCACGACAGGCCAAAATATAGAAATTAGCTTGGTAGATACCGAGCAGGTGGTGGCTTGGTACAAAGGAGATTTTGTATTCGATGGCGTCGAGCTGAAGAGTATTATGCGACAAATCAGCCGTTGGTATGATGTGGAGGTGATTTATCAACAAGATGTGGGCGATGTAAAGTTCGGTGGTTCCATTTCGAGATCTAAAGATATACAGGAAGTCCTTAAAGTACTTGCGATGACCAAGGGTGTCAACTTTAAAGTGGAAGGAAGGAGGGTACTGGTGATGCTGTAACTATACGATCTACAGGCAGATCCCTATAGCAAGGAAAACGAGAGCGTTGGAGCGCTCCCGTCTTTCCGTATAAGGTCCCTGAAAAAATACCAAGAGTGTCTAAACAATTAAGTATTAAAAAGAAACCTATAACAAATGTATAAAAATTATGCAAAAGGAGGAAGGCGGTTCTATGCCCTACCAATTGGCAAGCCACCCCTATCTTGGCAAAGATATCCTTCTCAAAAATTAAAGCCATTACTTATGCGGGTTAAACTAACTTGTTTTTTCCTTTTGATAGCCTTTTTACAGATATCTTTTGCCGCCAAAGCGCAGTATATCACATTGACGAAAAGCAATATCAGTCTACGGGAATTATTTAAAGAAATAAAAAAACAAACCGGCTATGATTTTGTGTACAAATACGATCTTGTCCTAAAAGGGAAGAAGGTTAATATCAATGCGCTTCATAAGTCGCTCAAAGAAGTATTGGACGAAAGTTTTGAAGATCAACCCTTCACCTATTCGATAGAGAGTAATACGGTGATTGTTTTTCCAAAGAGTGAGCGCCGAGCTGACATTTCCTCCTCCGGAGTTGTTCAGGACGAAGTACGAGGTGTTGTGACCGATGCTACGGGCAAACCTCTGCCAGGAGCGACTATACGGAATCTATCGGATGGTAATAGTACAGTGAGTGATGCAAATGGAAACTTTGTACTTCGACAGACTCGCGAAAATGCAGTATTGCAGGTGTCTTTTGTGGGCTATGAGCAAGTGGAAATCAATATTGGCAATAAAAAAACATTAGCTATTGTGCTTAGAGAGCAACAGTCTTCCTTGAATGAAGTGATGGTGGTTGGTTATGGTATTCAAAGAAAAGAATTGGTGACCAGTGCGATCGGAAGTTTCAAAGTGAAGGACGAGGATGTGCGTCAGGTGGCCAGTCCTACCCGACTATTGGAAGGACGGATTGCGGGAGTAAATGTGTCTATGGGCTCTGGCAACTTAGCATCGGGTGAACGGATTGCTATCCGGGGGACCTCATCTATCAGTGCGGGTAATAACCCCCTTTATGTCGTTGATGGTGTGCCGATCAATACTTCGGGCATGTCTATGTTCAACTTTGGCGAATCGTATAGTCCTTTGGCCGCATTTAACCATGCCGATATCGAATCCATTGAGATACTAAAAGATGCCGCTTCTGCGGCCATATATGGTTCACGCGCCAGCAATGGGGTAGTACTTATTACCACGAAGTCCGGAAAGGCTGGACGTTCGGATATTCGTGTCAACGTGACCACGGGCTTTAGCAACTTTGCGAATAAGGATAAGATCGAATTGGCCAATTCAGATCAATATGTAGCGGTTTACAATGCAGGGGTAGATAATTACAATAGGCAGTATGGACGTCAGGTTGGTGATTCCGATTATAAAATCAAGATTCAGAATCCTTTCGCTGGGATGCCTGATACCGATTGGCTTGGATTGATCACACAGACCGGCTATTTCCAAAATTATGATGCAGCATTGTCCGGAGGGAATGCTAAAACAACTTACTATTTTGGACTGGGGCTAACTGATCAAGAGGGTATCATCAGGAATAACTCTATTCGGAAGTATAACTTGAATAGCAAAGTCAGTCATAAGTTCAACGACTGGTTGGAGGTGGGCACCAATAATATGGGTAACTTTATCAAGAATAATCAGGTTCCGGGAGCTACCCTTGGTTCAACCATCATTGCCCGGGCAATTGAGCAACGACCATTTGACCGTCCATTCAAACCCAATGGGGATTATTATGTGGGTGGAACGGACGAACTGACCCGTCACAATGCGGTGCAGATACTAAACGAACAGATTGCTTATGTAGATAATTACAGGTATTTGGGCACCTATTATGGGCAAGCCAATTTCTTAGATAAGTTTTCCTTTCGCTCATCTTTCAGTGCTGACATAGGCTATGCATACGATTATACCTATTACAATCAGAACCATCCTTACGGAACAGGTGTAGGAAGAGTGGCTGAATATAATCGGTTGATCCAAAATCTGGTATTCGACAATGTTTTGAATTACAACGATTCGTTTGGGGATTTGAGTTTGAGTGCAATGGTCGGACATTCGTATCAGCAACAGATGACCCGTAATTCTTTTATTGATGCGCGTGGATTTCCGACACCCTCTATGCGTGTAGTATCGGTAGCTTCCGAAATTTTTGATGCGAGTGGAAGTCTCGGTGAGTATGGCTTAGAGTCCTACTTTGGACGAGGTACATTGTCTTATCAGGATAAGTATATGATGACGGCCACCTTACGGGCCGATGGCTCCTCCAAGTTTCATCGGGACAATCGTTGGGGATATTTTCCATCTATTTCTTTCGGTTGGAATGTCTCAAAAGAGGATTTTATGGGTCAGAACAGCCACGATATGAAGATTAGGGCCAGCTACGGTAAGACTGGAAACCAAGAGGGAATTGGACAGTACGCCTACCAAGCACTCATGGCAGGTGGACAGAACTATGGTAATCAGAGCGGTATTGCTGTAACCTCTTTCGGAAACGAAGACCTCCGGTGGGAGAAAGCAGATCAGTATGATCTAGGTTTTGACATATCGTTCTTACAAAGGAAATTGAATATTTCCTTCGATGCCTATTATAAAAAGACTACAGACTTACTGTATAGTATGCCCATACATGCGACGACTGGTATGACGACCATCACTAGCAATATAGGATCTATGCTCAACAAAGGACTGGAATTGAGTATCAATACGGATATTCCACTCGGCAATGTGGGTTGGAAGTCGGCATTTAATATCGCACACAATACGAATAGAATAACCTCACTCCTAGAAGAAGACGTGCCGATCTCCATCGGTGATAACCGGGCTTTAAAAATTGGAAAGAGTATAGGTGCTTTTTATCTGTTCGATTGGGAAGGACTTTATCAATATGACGGCGAAGTGCCACAAGAACAATTCGATTTGGGAGTACGTGCCGGTGATGTTAAATGGCGTGATCTCGATGGAAATAATATTATCAATGATAATGACCGTGTGGTTGTTGGAAACTCTAATCCAAAGTTTTCAGGTGGGTGGAACAATAGTTTCAACTACCAAGGGTTCCAACTTGATGTGATGTTGACGTATATGTATGGTACAGATGTCTACGCCCAATGGAAACCTACAGGCATGGCTAATCTGGGGGCGACGTTTGCTAAGGATCTGACCTATGTTGAAAATGCATGGACGGGTCCAGGTTCGACAAACGTTTATCCCAGACCATTGATCGGACTTACGCATAACAACAAAAACTCTACCCGTTTTCTGGAAGATGGTTCGTTTATTAGACTTCGGGCGTTGACTTTAGGGTACAATTTTTCGAAAGAGATGTTGAGACCGTTAAAGTTGAATGGTCTGCGCCTATTTACTACGGTAGATAATTTGTTTTTACTCACGAATTATTCAGGATGGGATCCCGAAGTCAACACTAATCTGGATCCACGTTTTTATGGTATTGATCTTTTCGGTGTACCACAGCCGCGTACGTTTAGTTTTGGTGTGAATATTAATCTTTAAGTCTTATGAAGAAATTTAGCAAATACATATATGTGGGCGTGTTCATGATCCTTCTATTTGGTTCATGTGCAGACAGGTTAGACCTGTATTCCTATTCGGCGATGTCTCCGGATGCCGTCACACCCAATGATATTCCCGCTCTTCGGATGGGGATGTACAATAATATGCAGAATGATCCGGGGCCGCATAATTTTATTCTGTTCGATCTGCTAGGTGGCGATTTACAAGGAGGGGCAAACACCTCACCCCTTAATTTGATCAACAGTATACTTTCCCCCCTACAGTCTATAGTGAGTAGGGGATGGAATGGCTATTATAGTTCACTTTTCCAGGTAAATAACATTATTGCAACATGTAATGATTTACCGGAAGGTTCTGTGCGGAATCTAGCGCTTGGTGAAGCCTATTACTTTAGGGCACTTACTTATTATAGTCTGATGACCCGTTGGGGTGATGTTCCTTTGTTACGGGAAAACACATTAGAAAAACCTTTTCGTACTCCTAAAGAAGAAGTGTGGCAGTTTATCGAAGAAAACCTTAGCGAAGCGGCGAAATATCTTGGCGATGCACAGTCTTATTACTATGTGTCCAAAGATGCGGTTACAGCATTGCAAGCTCGTGTTTTTTTGGCACAGGGTAAGAAACCCCAAGCGGCAACAGCAGCAGAAAGCCTGATCGGGAAATATGCCTTGGATAGTTTTGAGAAGATCTTTCGAAAAGCGGCAAATACGGAGATTATCTTTGCTTTTGAGAACCTATCGGAAGAATCGTCCATCAATATCTCCGATCTGTTTTATTCCTATGCTCATCCGAATAAAGGCCAGGGAAACTATCGCTTGCCACAAGAGACAGTCAACTTATTCGCATCGCAAGATAAGCGCCGGGATATGACCATTGTGAATATTGCAGGAACAGATTGCATAAATAAATATCCCAGTGGACAAACGGGGCGCGATCCAGTTATTATCTCGCGGGTAGCGGAGATGTATTTAATTTCAGCGGAAGCACAAGGTCTTAACAATGGCTTGGATCGTTTGAACCAACTACGTGCATACCGCGGGCTTTCGGCAGTATCACCGACTTCCGAACCCGATTTTCTGGACGCGGTATTGAAAGAAAGACAAATCGAACTACTCGGAGAGAATTTTAGATATTATGATTTGGTGCGTACAGGCAAAGCAGTAACAACGTTAGGAATTTTGCCTTACCAAACTGTATTGCCTATACCTGGCAATGAATTGCAGCGTAACACCAATCTAGTACCTAATCCTAATTATTAAGTCAAAGGGTATGAAAAATAAAAAATTAAAAATGATACTACCGGTTATCAGCCTCTTAGGACTGACACTGATGAACATAAGTTGTAGCAATAAGCAAGAGCTGATAGAACCTTACGAGAGCTATGTCGCCGTACCCAAGACTACGGTAGGAAGTGCTCTTGTCAATAAGACAGACTTAGTTGCTAGCATAAGTTTGGATACGACATACACGGTCACGACAGGAGTAGAGGCTACAGAAATTCAGTACCTCTCATCAACAGGACTGTCTATGAAGGCGTTTGTTTTTGAAGTCGATCTGACTAATCCGAATGTGAAGATTGAAGTCTCAACACCCAAGAACCTACCCGCTTTTGGGGTACAACAGATGACTAAGCAAGCGACCTATGAAGATGCAATAGGGCATAAGGTCTGGGCAGGGATTAATGCCGACTTTTTTAACACGACCAATGGCACGCCACAAGGCGTTGTACACAAAGAGGGGATAGCCATCAAAACCTCCGTTACCGATGCCGTCAACACGTTCTTCGGTATCACTTCAGATGGAAAGGCCGTCATAGGTGATCAAGAAAAATACGCTTTAATTAAAAATACCCTGCAAGAAGCCGTTGGTGGCCGGGTTACTTTACTTAAAGATGGTATTGCTCCGGCACAGACGGATAAGCGATTGGAACCGCGCACAGGTATTGGCGTCAATCAAGAAGGTACCAAAGTATATATGTTTGTCATTGATGGCCGGAGGTTTCATTATTCCAATGGTATGAACTATGACGATATGGCAAAGGTTATGGCTGCTTTGGACGCATATGACGCTATTAATCTGGATGGTGGCGGTTCCAGTACATTCTTTGTGCGCAATACGCCCGGATTCGACGATGGCAGATTTGTACTCCGAAATTGGCCATCCGATAATGGAGGCATCGAACGTGCTGTCGCAAATGGATTGCTTATTATTTCTACAGCAGATTAAAAATCAACGATTATGAAAAAGTCAATAATTTATTATCTATTCACATTAGCATTATTTCTGGTAACAATCGTTGCCTGTCAAAAGATAGATTTGAAAAGTTTTACGCCGGAAGACCCGACAATAAATTTTGCCCAACAACAAGTTACAGTGGGTAACGATGTCGAAGAAATCGAATTGGAAGTAAATTCCAACTTACCTTGGCGGATCAGTACAGATGTAACATGGGTATCATTAATCAAGGCTAGTGGGGTTAGTGGAGAGAAAGCGAAAATAGCCGTACAGCGGAATAGAACAACCGAAGAACGGATAGCCAATATCATTGCTTATATCACCGATGATTCCAGGGCAGAACTGCTCCTTATACAAGCCGCAGGAGATCCGGCACCGGACTATACACGTTATTTTTACGTCAAAACCAGCGGCACGGTGGGTAATGACGGTCTTTCTTGGGGTATGGCTACAACGTTGGATGAGGCATTGGACAGAGCCGCTGATGGAGATGTCATCTACATAGCTGCGGGTACATATGTACCAACGAAAGTTCTTACAGGAGGAGTAGCAAGTGATCTGAAAGATTATACCTTTGAGATACGGACCAATGTACATCTTATAGGAGGCTATCCCGCCAATGCGCTGGACAGCGAAGCGGCTGATCCTGAAAATAACCCAACGATCCTTAGTGGCAATTTGGGACCGGATAAGGCCCGACATGTAGTGGCGGTAACAGCACCAAAGGTAGCAGATCACGATGTATCCTTCGAAGGCTTGACAATTCGCGATGGAAATGCAGGTGGCACAGGGAGTGTCTCGGTCAATGGGACAACCTTTAGTCGACAACATGGCGGCGGTATGATCATAGGAAATGCAAAGGTGTTTATCGACAATTGTCGGATTATTGAAAATACAACAGCTAACCACGCTGCAGGTATGTATATTGTTAACCAGGCTGTAGTGACGATTAAAAATAGCAGTATCAGTAAGAATAGTGCGTCTATAGCAGCTTCGAATGGGGGTGGTATATGGAATGACGGTTCGACATTATACCTGTACAATTCTACGGTTAGTGAGAACAGAATCGGAGGCGTTGGAGGAGGTGTCTACGCACTAAATGCAACACGTGTCACGTATACCTACATGTACAATGTAACGATCGCTAACAATGTGACCGGAATATTTGGTGCCAATAGTGCCGCTCCAGGATATTATGGACGCGAACTTTCAGAGGGTGTGATGGTCAATTGTACGATCTATGGAAATACCGCAGGCGGTACAGGTGCAGGTGGAGGTATTCGCATGCACGGTTCTGCTAAGCTTGATGTTTTCAGCTCTACTATTGTTAATAATGTGGGAGGAACTGGTAGCGGCATCGATATGTCAGCTACTGGGGTGAATGAAGTTAATCTCTTTAATACGATTGTGGCAGGGAACACAGGGGCGGCAACGCAGACTGCAGGTAACGGAATTACCGTTTCAACAAGTATTGTTGGTAGCAATGTTTATGATGCAGATGGAGCAGTGGTCGCTGGGGCAACCTTTGACGCCGCAACCATGCTTAGTGGCTTAGGTGATAATGGAGGTCTAACAAAGACTGTACTGCCTATAGGAACAGGCAACCCAGCTACACAGTATGGATTGAGTTTGTTGCAGCTTCAACTCTTGTCCATTAATCATAACTTGGAAGAGGACTTTGTAGCCCACGACCAGAATGGCAAAAGCCGTGCAGGCAAAACTGTCATGGGAGCAGCCCTTCCGTTATAAAAAAAGATAACACTTTAAAACCTATAAGATTTGAAAAAGTCTTATAGGTTTTTATCTTTATAGAATTAAGCGCTCATATATACGCATGATACCTGCCTGCGGTAGGCAGGGCTTCATTACCTTTAAACAACAATTTATTCCAATGAAAATATATATACGTCAAGGTTTCTTCAGTTTATTGTTCCTTGTTCTAGGATCTATGACTTATGCACAGGTTCCGATTATTCCATACCCGAATAAGGTTGAAGTAAAAGGAGGAGTGGTAGATATTACGCAAGGGGTGTCAGTAACAGGTACGTCCAACTATACGCCATACCTAAAAGAGATGTTAGCGACGGAGTTTGGTATAGCAGCGAACAAAGGCGTAACGATAAAATTAAACCTTCTGGCAGATAAAGGTGGCAACCACGAAGCCTATGAACTGGATGTCAAAAAAAATCAGATTGAAATTAAGGCAGCTAGCGAAACAGGTATCTTTTATGGCATTCAAAGTTTGAAACAGCTCTTGCTGCATTCCAAACAAGTACCTTTGCTGTCTATAAAGGATGAGCCGGCTTTCAAATGGCGATCCTTTATGCTGGATGAAGCTCGATATTTTCAAGGTAAAGAGACCGTCAAAAAGCTATTAGATGATATGGCCTTGCTGAAATTGAATAAATTCCATTGGCATTTAACAAATGACGCAGGTTGGCGGATAGAAATCAAATCTTTCCCTTTATTGACCGAGATAGGATCAAAAAGAGATAGCTCACAGATCAATGACCATGGAAAAAAGTGGAAAAGTACACTTACTGATCATCAGGAGCATAGCGGTTTTTACACTCAGGAGGAGATCAAGGAGATCATTGCTTATGCAGCCGAACGTCAGATTGAGATTATTCCGGAAATAAGTATGCCCGGACATGTGTCGGCAGCTGTGGCGAGTTACCCATTTTTGGGCGTAACCAAAGAACCCATTAAAGTACCTGTATATTTTGGCGTAGTCAGTGCGGTTTTGGATGTCGCCGATCCCAAGGCGATATCTTTTGTCCATCAAGTGCTACATGAAGTCGCTCAGCTTTTTCCTTCGGATTATATTCATATCGGTGGAGATGAGGTGAAGTTTGACCAGTGGAAAGAATCAAAAGCCATACAGCAGTATATGCAGGAGTCTAAAATTGAGAATTACTATGACCTGCAGGTTCATTTTACGAATGCTATTTCGAAGTTCGTACAGGATTCGTTGAACAAAAAAATAATTGGTTGGAACGAGATATTAGGTAAAAATGTACACGAATGGGCGAAAGAGCAAAATGCTAGCGAAGCTTTATCCAAAACCGCCCTTGTACAGTTTTGGAAAGGAGGAGCGAGTGATCTTTTATTTGGTATAGAACGTGGACATGAGATAATCAATTCAGATCATAAATTTACGTACTTAGATTATACATACGACCAGATTAGTTTACAAAAAGCCTATACATTTAATCCTATTCCTGAAGGCTTAAGTCAAGAACAGCAGAAGCTTATTGTCGGATTGGGGGCACAGATGTGGGGCGAATGGACGCCTTCTGCTAAAGAAATCCAACAGCAAACTTACCCACGTATTGCAGCTTATGCTGAAGTGGGATGGACGGCTTTGCCACAGAAGGATTATGCAAGGTTCGAAAGGAATATGCAACAACTATTTGCTTATTGGCAGTCCAAAGGGTATAATTTACCTCGATTGGACAGCATAAATTAACGGCAGAACGAAAACTGTTTTGAACGCTTCTTGGCCTATGTTTTTAAATCAATCCTCGGGCTTTGATCTCGAGATATTTATTGATAGAATTGATGCTCAAATCCTCAGGAGCCGTATATAGGATTTGTAATCCCTGACGGCTGAGTTCCTGAATAATCAGGTGCTTTTCATAGACGAATTTCTCGGCGATGATCTTATTATAAATAGCGATCGTCTTGGTGGCTTTTTCTTCCGAAAGAGCGATCAACTCTGTATTCTTAAAGACAATGACCACGACCACATGGCTTTTGTTCAGCATCCTCAGGTAGGCCAGCTGCCTGTTCATCGAATCCAAGGTCTCAAAATTGGTATATATAAAAAGTAAAGAGCGCTTGTTGATATGTCTCTTTGCGAAAGCATAAAGATTGCCGAATTCCGTTTCTTGGAACTGGGTCTGAATGCTATACAATTTATCCGATATTTTGCGTATCTGGTTATTGCGTTTCTCTGCGGGAATGTGGTTGGCAACCTCTGTCGAAAAGGTCAGCATCCCCGCCCGATCCTGTTTTAGAATCGCTGCATTAGACAGCACGAGCGTGGAGTTGACAGCATAATCCAACAATGTCATCTCCTGAAAAGGCATACGCATTGCTCTACCGATATCGATGAAGGAATAAATAGGTTGCGACTTTTCCTCTTGATATTGATTGACCAGCAGTTTCTGATGCTTAGCCGAAGCTTTCCAGTTCATGTGCCGATACTCGTCCCCGCGTACATACTCACGGATATGGTCAAATTCCATGGTCATACCGATACGCCGGATACGCTTAATTCCCATTTCTATCAGCCTATCGGTCGTGGCCAATAGCTGGTATTTACGCATTTGGATAAAAGAAGGATAACAAGGTATAGTACAGACATCGCGAAGAACAAATTTACGTTCGAACAACCCCAGATGCCTGATCAGAATATTGCAGAAGCCGAAAGCATAGATTCCCCGTGTCTTTGGGTAAAGGTTAAAGTCTATCTTTTGCGTTGTTTGTGGAAGGAGAGTGATTCGATGTTCATTTTCCCGTACCTGCAGCTGTTCGGGCAGCTCCTCCAATACCCGGGCCTGCACGGCTAATGGGTAGCTACTGCGCAGTTCCAATGTAAAAGGATTGGCATCTCCATTGGATAACTTCTCGGGATATTCGCGGTGAATGTGTATACTATTGGTAGGAAAATAAAGGAACAGCAGATCCCACACCAGTGCTGCTACCCAAATCCACAGCATGACGGTGGCTATAGGACGTAGGGGCTCTACATAGAATGACAACGCGTATAGCGCGGCCAATCCCAGTAGGATGTAATAAAAAAGATGTGCGATATACAGACTCCTCAAGAATTTCATTAGCGCGGAATTTCTACACTTTCTACAATCTGGTGGATGATGTAATCTGTTGAGAAACCTTCCATCTCTTTTTCCGGCGTAAGCTGCACGCGATGACCAAGGATAGCTGGAGCCATATACTTGACATCTTCCGGTGTGACAAAATCACGTCCTTGTAAGGCGGCTAATGCTTTGGAGGCTTCCAGAATGGCAATAGATGCCCGAGGGGATGCGCCGAGTGTAAGGTGGGCATGTGTCCTCGTCTGTACAACTACTTCGGCCATGTATTGTAGAATATCTTCATGAACAAAAACCTGTTTGGCAAGCTGTTGGAAATGAACGATGTCTTCTGCGGACACGACCGGCTGTACCAAATCTTCTTTATTTCGGGCTTGTTGGGCGTGGTGCTCTTTCAGAATATGGATTTCCTGCTCAAACTCAGGATAGTGAATATCTATTTTAAATAAGAACCTGTCCAACTGGGCTTCAGGTAAGCGATAGGTGCCCTCATGTTCAATGGGGTTTTGTGTCGCAAATACAATAAAAGGATCGGCCATCGGGTAGGTATGCCCATCGACCGTAACTTGCCTTTCGCTCATACATTCAAATAAAGAAGCTTGTGTTTTGGCTGGTGCTCGGTTGATTTCGTCGATTAAAACGATATTGCCAAAGATCGGGCCTCTGCGGAACTCAAATTCGTTCGTTTTCAAATCCAAAATCGAAGATCCTGTGACGTCGGAAGGCATCAGATCCGGCGTAAATTGGATACGCTTGAAATCGCTGTGAATGGATTTGGCAATCAGCTTAGCGGTCAAGGTTTTGGCTACGCCGGGAAGACCCTCGATCAACGAATGTCCGCCGGCAAGCACGGAAACCAACAGCATATTGATTACACGATCTTGACCGAGGATGACTTTTTTAACCTCCTCCCGTACCGAATCCATTTTTGTTTGTAAGGCCGTCAGGTCTAATCTATTCTCAAACTCTGGGACAAATCGGGTTGTATGTTCCAATTCACTCATATTAGTTGTGCTTTTTGTTTAAAATCTTCTATGGAATTATTCACTATTTTGACATCTTCTAACTGATGCTGTGTGGATTTTCGATAGCTTTCCAACAGTTGCATCAAGGCTTTTGTTTCTTCGGGCGCGACACCGGACTTCAAAGATACATGTTTCAAGAATTTGTCGTCCAAGATATCCCATGTCTCCAAATGATAGAGTGATCGTATCATAAACAGGAAATAATCAATCTTTTTGTGGATAATATTACCGGGATGACCATTTTCATAATATAAGTTGCCAATGGTATGGGCAAATTCCTTGGACAGATTGGGTTCGGGTTTGATAACCTTCAAGGCCCTTTGCTCGCGCTTGCTCTTGAAGACCAGTAGCAGCAATAAGCCGATCAGCAGTAGGTACCAGGCCTGATAAAACCCCGGCTGTGTCAGGATGACCCGTAACGGTGTGCGTGGCTTCTCCCACTCGTAATAGGAGTCTGCTAGGAAGATCTCCTGGTGTTGAAGGGCATGCAGTGCTTTTGCAACATAGTCGTACCTACTCTCCCGGAGGATATGGTAGTTGGTAAAAATATCCGGTAGGCTGTGTAGATAAATGTTGCCCTTCCCGACGGAAACTCGAACAAAATTGGGTAAAGCACGTCCACGTGAATGCAGGTGACCAAGTACCGTGCATGTCGATGACTGCAGCTTGGAAAACACCCGGTATTCTTGAACCTTGTCCACCTTTATACGCGCGGTGTCTTTGGCCAGCGAATAGGTTACCCTGTTATCATTGGGCAAAAAGCGTGCATAGTCGATCCGTTCGGCATGAATTCCTAAAGTGTCCATGAGCAGAGGACTGAGATAGAGTGCCGCGATAAATACCTCTCCGCCTTGGTGGGCATAATGGATGATTTTTTGGATATCTTCTTCATCATAACTGGAATATTCGTCAATATGAATCAAAGCGACATCATATTTCTTTGCGCTATCCAGACGGCTAATTTCCTCGTAAAAGGTATCTCCAAAATCTTGGTAGATACGGTCGGTACCCAGTATATTCGGCAATTCTTCGTGGAACACAAATAAACCAAATGGGATCTTATCGCGAACATTGAAAGTTTTGCGCCAATCGATGGGACGTGTCACACTGGCGTCTATCAAGGCGATGCCCAATATGATCACCAGTACCAATATACTCCATAATGCGATACTCTTTCTCATGCCCATTTTTGTTGAAAGTGATAAAAATGGGACACGAAGTCCTCATATTCCTGCGCTGTAATTGTCCTATCTCCAAACCATACGCGGTCAAATATTGTAGAGCAATACAAAAACTCCTTTTTCAGATCTTCCTGGGAAACATCCTCCATTAATTCCAGATTAGTCTTTGTATGTTTCCAATTGATGTACCCCTTTTCCTGAAGGACTTGAATATTGAGCAATTGTTGATAGCGAATAGCCAGCCTAAAGTTGCCCTTCTGCAAAGCCTCTCCCACATAATGTTGCAGATCGACCTGCAGCAGATTACGTTCGATAAAGGCCATTTGTTCTTCTTCGGTCTCGTCGTTGGCCAACTTGATATAAACCTTCTTACCCGAGAAAAACAATTTGTAGAGGAGGAATAAAAATAAGCTTCCCCCGATAATCGCTAAAATATGATAAAAAGCTTCATTCAGCTTCAGGTTCGTTTTTGGAAAAAGACTTGCCATGAATTTACCAAAGCGGTCGATGAGCTCGTCCATAAAATTGAGCTTTTCGGATATACTTTCAACATAGGCAAAATCTTTACTTTGGTAGCGCTCGATCATTTCTCCATAGGTTTGATGCGGAATGACTTGTATATCCTGAGTGACGGAGATGCTATCGTAATAGCGGGGCTGCCAATAAGGATATTCCGGCTCTACTTTCAATGAATCGATGATGTCGAATTCTTGGGCCATGCCCTGAAGGCAGATACAGGACATTATCGTCCATATCCCTAATAATCTACGCATTGGCGTTCCTTCCTATCTTTGCTATCCGCTCAAAGACATTCTCGCCAAACTTCAGCTCTTTCCCACTCTCATAGATAATACCATAGCTCAATACCGAAAGCATACTGTATACGATGAAAAACAGGGTTAAAATAGAACCTCCCACCGAAACCAGGATCTTGCCAAAATAGGTTTCAAAGAAATTTTGGTGGAAACCGACACTATTATAGGCGATCAAAGCGACGATGACGAAAGGTACAATACTGATCAGGTATAGCAAGGATTGAAATAAAAAATTGACCACGTAGGAAGCTATACCATATTCAAATATTTTATTTTTCAGCAACGCATAAGCTTCTTGGAAAGTATCCATCAGTTCATAATAGCCTTCCCGATACAACATAAATGCCGTAAAAAACCATAAGCCTACCATGGCCGAAAGAATTCCTACCGCTATGGAGCCGACAAAGGGAATAAAGAGGCAGACAAAGGCTATAATAGCCAAAGGGATGCACGCGATAATACCGACGATGATGGCAGCCCCCAGAAAACGGAAATATGAACCGATATTATCCTTGAAATTCCGCCAGACCTCACGTTCGCCGAAATCCAAACTCCGGCGATCCCGCAACAGCATAAAGTACTCAATACTCAAACCGAAAGCGATCATCGCGATGATTGCCATAATACTTATTGCGGTAAGGAAGGAAGACAGGACTGTAAACAAATCGGCTGAGCTATAGTCGACGTGCATATTGAGCTGTGTAGAGATGTAATAGCCCACCAGTAACATTCCACAAATGGGCAAGGCTAGCATCTTGAACAGTATTTTGCCCAGATGGCCGATGATAATTTTCAATAAGTTGATGAAATCCTGTACAAATTCCCCCAACTTCCGTTCTCGTTTGAATTCAAAATCAATTAATCCCATCCGTATTTTAAGGCCATTTGTTTAGGTTTCACCACATAAAAATAGACAAGAGCAAGCAGCGATAGCAAGATGATGCCGATACATAGCGCAACGGATACCTGATAGTACCGTGTTACAAATCCCTCCAAAGTGCCAGCAACGATAAAAAAGGGAATCGTACTAATTAATACTTTTGCAGCTTGTTTTGCGGCACGTTTGAAAGACTCCAGTCGCGTAAAGGTCTTTGGAAAAAGGATACTATTGCCCATGGCAATACCACAACCGCCGGCAATCACAATGACGGACAACTCTATCGTGCCGTGTATCCATATAGCCGTCATGGCTTCCTCCAAGACCTCATATTTGTAGAATAGGTAATGGAAAGCACCCACCATGATACCGTTGCTGAACAAGATGTAACCCGTGCCTATACTGACAAATACCCCTAAAATGAAGGCCAAAAAAGCGACCCGAACATTGTTAATCGTAATAGCCAAGGCTCCTCCCCAGTTGCTTCCCTGCTCATATACTGCCGCCGGGTTGCCGGACTTGATATTCTCGATAGTCATATTCACATAGTGGTCGCCCATAATCAATCGTACAAAGTCCTCGTCATAATGGGAGGACACAAAACCTATTATATTAGCTAACAAAAAAATCAGCAACGAATAGCACAGCGGTTTTCGAATGGTCCAAATAGCCTCGAAAACTTCATATTGGAAGAAATGTACGAGTTTGTTGTTGGAAGACTTCTGATCTTTAAAGATAAGTTGATGTGCCCGTATAGCGAGCTCATTCAAGTATTGTTGTGTTTTGCTTTTGGCGTAGAAGGTTTGTGCATAGGCCAGGTCATTTGTTAATTCTATATAATTCGATGCAAGGACATCAGGATCGACCTCACTTTTATTTGCCAAATTATTTTCAATTGACAGCCATTTTTCTTTATTTCGTCCTATAAAAGAAGCTTCCCGCATAAATTAAACGCATAGTGCTATAGTTCAAACCTACATAAATTCACTTTTATATGCAATATACAATATAATTGTGTATGCATATAAAATGAGTTCACGTAGCTCTTCTCAGCCACGAAGAGATTTTTTATAGAGAAAAATATATGAATAAGCTATTAATTAACACGCCTCAAAACGTAAAATTTGCATACAAACTAGCCTCTGTTGGTTCGCGCTGTATAGCCTTCGCTATCGATTACGGCATCATCATGCTGTACTATATCTTTGTGTTTCTATTTTTATCCAAAATCGGCATATTTGACCACCTGGATAAATGGGCCTCCTGGGGTATCTCTTCTTTGGTCATGTTACCGGCATTTTTTTATCCTTTGATTTTAGAAACTTTTATGGAAGGGCAGACCGTCGGAAAACGCTTGCTGAAAATCAAGGTAGTGAAGATAGATGGATCGCGGGCGACATTCTATCAGTATTTTATTCGATGGATCTCCAATACCGTTGATATATTCCTCAGCATGGGCGGTTTGGGTTTGACGATGATTATTCTGACGAAGAATAGCCAGCGAATTGGCGACCTTGCAGCCGATACCGCGGTCATCAGTATGAAAGAAAATGTAAGCCTGAAAGAAACATTGTTTGAGGACATTACAACCGAACATACCATCACCTATCCCGAAGTTATCCAGCTGACCGATCGGGATATGAATGAAATAAAAGATCTTTACAAGATCGGGTATGCCCGTAAAGATTATAAGATTATCCAGGCACTGGCTGCCAAGATCGAGATTACTTTAGGGGTTAAAGCACAGATAGCACCCGAGGATTTTATCACATTGGTCATCAAGGACCACTACTATACATTTAGAGACCAATAGGGACTAGTTTTACGATGTGTAATATTTTATTTCAGTAATTCATGCAATTTACTCTTCAATTCCTCTCCCTGTAGATTCCGTGCCACAATAATCCCATCAGGATCGACAAGTACATTTTGGGGAATGGATTTGATGCTGTAAGTCAACGCAGCGCCGTTGTTCATATTTTGTAAGTCCGAGATATGCTTCCACCCCAGGTCATTGTCCGCGATATACTTCTTCCATGCCGCAAAATCACTGTCGAATGATACTGCCAAGATTTCAAAATTCCTATCCTTAAACTCCTTGTACAGCGCTTTGTAAGCCGGGATCTCATCACGGCTGAGTTTATTCCAAGAGGCCCAGAAACTGATCAGCACATATTTTCCTTTAAGATTTTGCAATCCATACGGCTCTCCGGCTACATCAAACTGTGTAATACCCGGCGCCTTCTTGCCGGGAGAGCTTTTTTCCAAAGCCTCAATGTAGTGTTGCAAGTACTTCCCTTGGGTTGTTTTTCGTACTTTTTTATCCAGTGTTTTGAAAAGGCTGTTGAGCTCTTTGTAGTCCGGGTTTTGGATATCTATGCGTTGGATCAAACGGATAGATTCTACTTTATCGGGATTCGATTTTATCCGCTCGATCAGTTCCGCTTTTGTTTGCGCAAACAATACACAAGGTAAGAAGCCTACGAGATATATAAAAAGTGTTTTCATCATCGTCATTTTATATCAAATCTTATTTTAATAAATCACGGAACCCAAATATTTGCTGTCGGTACTTCTGTTGCTACTATCCTGAGCAAAAAAGAAAACATATACATGGTAGGTGATCGGCTTATTTCTTTTTGTCAGCAGTACATCCTGCATTTTATGGCTTAGCGAATAGCTGATATCATTGGTCAAACATGTTGCTATTCCATCATTTTCTACAGGGTATAGCAACACCTGAGTGTCGTAAGAACGTGTGTTATACTTTCTTTCGAGATCTTCGTCATACTCCCAGTGGAGTCGAAGCGCATTGCGATCGGAGTCTATATCGATTTGGTGGGATGTTAGCGGATTAGGCAGTCCTTTTGCGATCATAAATTTTTCCCAGTTGAGAGCATACCCTTCTTCTGTTTGCACCACAGCTTCCTTCAGGTTGTAGGACATGGCACAATCGTAAGCTCTTTTAGGCGGATTACACTGTGCAAAACCTCGTCTGATCAAAGGTAATACCGTACATATACTCTCCCGGACAAATTTGAAGCGTTTTCTACTTTCGAGTTGATTCGGACTGGGCTTTCGATTTGTTATCCGGGGTAAGCTCCGGACATAGTTGCCCTGCTTGGTCTGAACAAAGACTACCGATCCAGCCTTACCGGATACTGAACCATTTGCACCATTCTTGATAATTGCCATAATTTATCTTTTAGGGGGGTATTCATGACAAGATAAGTAAAATGATAAATAGTATCAAGTGGACAACGTATATCTTTATACATAATTTAGCCACTAATTGCTCAGTATTTAGACAGTGTTTATTCACTTGTGACTGGATGAGCACTGACCAAGCACTGACCAAGCACTGAACAAGCACTGTTTAAATAGATAATTTGGTAACTGTTTGATCATTGTTAGAGGAGTTGCGATTTATGTTATATGAAATTGCATTTTATGCCTCAAGTGAGTGGAGTAAGAATAATTGAAACTATAGAGACTATTTTTTTTGAAAAAAATAGGATAAACTTTCACAATAAGTTGTTAGACTTGTTTCACAAAACAACCCTGCTATGCATTCCTTCGTTTCAAAATTGCCAGCCACGCCCGTTAGTATTTTTTCGCGCATGAGCCAATTGGCACAAACCCACCAAGCTGTTAACTTATCACAGGGCTTCCCCGACTTCGCTGTCGCGCCTGAACTTATAGACCTTGTGACTAAATATATGCAGGAGGGGTTTAATCAATACGCTCCTATGCCCGGGGTATTGGCACTACGGGAAAGGATCGCACATAAATATCAGGCAATTACACAAATTGAGATCGACCCCGAAACCGAGATAACGATTACTGCTGGCGGTACGCAAGCTCTTTTTACGGCTATCGGTACGCTGATTCATCCAGGCGATGAAGTCATTATTTTTGAGCCGGCTTACGATTCCTATAAACCTAGCGTCGAAGCTTTTGGTGGTGCGGTCGTACCTATCCGATTATTTGCTCCCGACTTTGAGATCGATTGGGAAGATGTGCGGGATAAGATTACGTCCCAAACCAAGTTGATTATCATCAATAATCCGAACAACCCGACGGGCCGGATTTTGACAAAGCGGGATATTACCGCTTTAGAAGAATTAGTTGAAGCGTATGGTCTTTATGTTATCAGTGACGAGGTGTATGAACACATCACCTATGATGAAAGAAAACATGAGAGCATTCTTTATTCACCCATATTGCGGGAACGAGGATATGTCGTGGCTTCTTTTGGCAAAGTATTGCATGCCACAGGATGGAAAATCGGATATGTTGTAGCTTGTGCTCACCTGACAGTGGAATTTCGAAAGATACATCAGTTTAATGTATTTTCTGTCAACACACCGATGCAGTTGGCCATAGCTGACTATCTCTCGGAGGTGAACTATTACGCCACCCTACCTGTCGGTTTTCAGGGCAAGCGGGATTATCTTTCCACGGCCTTACAGCAGACAAGGTTCAAGGTGCTTCCCTGCGAAGGAACTTATTTTATGCTGTTGGATTATTCCGAAATTTCGGTACAAGCCGAATTGGATTTCGCCATACACCTGACAGAAAAAGCAAAAGTAGCGATGATACCTATTTCTTCTTTTTATTCAGAAGAGATAAACCAAAATCTCCTGCGTATATGTTTTGCAAAAGAAAAGGCTACTTTAGACCGTGCAGTGGACTGTTTACTGCAAATTTGAGATAGCGCAACGGTTTGCGTGCCAAAAATATTATTAAAATTTTTTAAGAATTGTATCTTTGTCTATTTAAACCTCATTTTATTTCTAAATTTGTAAAAACACTTTTCAATCAATATATAAATGGCAAGATTAAATTTATTAGAAGAAACACGTTTTGAGAAAGTTCCTGTCAAAGTGTATCCGGATCAAAGTGCTGCTTCTATCGATGTTGCGCACCGTATAGCTTCCATCATTGCAAATAAACAGGCTAAAGGTGAGACAGCTGTATTAGGGCTCGCTACAGGAGCTACACCTGTGAAAGTTTACAAGGAGCTTGTTCGGCTGCATAAAGAAGAAGGATTAAGCTTTAAGAATGTAGTGACCTTTAATCTGGATGAGTATTATCCGATGCAGCCTACTGCTGACCAGAGTTACGTGACATTCATGCGGAAAAACTTGTTTGATCATATTGATATACCTGCGGAAAATATTAATATTCCGGACGGGACATTGCCGCTGGAGGAGATGCAGCATTATTGTGAAGCCTACGAGCAAAAGATATCAAGCTATGGTGGACTGGATCTTCAGATTTTGGGTATAGGCCGTACGGGACACATCGGATTTAATGAGCCTGGTTCTGCACCGAATTCAGGAACGCGTTTAGTAACCTTGGATGATTTGACGAGACGCGATGCTTCACGTGATTTTGGAGGAAAAGAAAATGTTCCAACCAAAGCAATCACGATGGGAGTAGGGACAATCTTTAAAGCCAAAGAAATTGTTTTGATGGCTTGGAATGAAAAGAAAGCCGAAATTGTAAAGAAAGCCATAGAAGGAGAGATTTCTCCGGATATCCCTGCGACATACCTTCAGCTATCGGAGCATGTGGAATTTGTACTTGATCAGGATGCCGCATCATTGTTGACACGTTTCGATACACCTTGGTTGGCACGTGACGTGGTATGGTCTGAAACCCTGACTAAAAAAGCGGTCGTTTGGTTGTCCTTAAAGTTGGATAAGGCCATTCTTAAGCTGACCGATGATGATTATAACAATAATGGTATGGCGGAGCTGGTAACCGAACAGGGGCCTGCTTATAATATCAATATCAAGATTTTTAATGACTTGCAGCGTACCATTACCGGATGGCCAGGAGGTAAGCCCAATGTAGACGATAGCAATCGTCCGGAACGGGCAGAGCCAGCGCGTAAGAACGTTATTTTATTTTCACCGCATCCCGACGATGATGTAATCTCCATGGGAGGAACATTTATCCGTCTAGCGGATCAGGGGCATAATGTGCATGTCGCTTATCAGACTTCGGGTAATACCGCTGTCTGGGAAGATGATGTACTGCGTTATCTGGAATTCGTACAGGATTTTGCAGTAGCAATTGACGATGATAAGGGGTTAGTGAGAAATGTCTATAACGATGCCCGTGAATTTTTCAAAACCAAAAAACCGAATCAAGTTGATCCGGAAATTATCCGGACGGTCAAAGGTTTAATTCGTAAAGGTGAAGCCATTGCGGGAGCACGTTTTGTCGGTTTGCCGGATGAAAATATACATTTCCAAAACTTACCTTTTTACGATAGAGGAAAGTTTTCCAAGGAAGTGTCTTATGAAGATGATATCGCTGAAACCATGGAGCTATTAAGAGCAGTAAAACCACATCAAGTTTTTGCTGCTGGAGATTTTGCCGATCCACATGGAACGCATAAGGTGTGTTTTGATATTATATTGCAAGCACTCTTACGCCTTCGCGAAACAGATGAATGGACCAAAGATTGCTGGTTGTGGTTATATCGCGGTGCATGGCACGAATATCCGATCCATGAAATCGAGATGGCCGTTCCGCTTTCGCCGCAGGAAGTAAAACGTAAACGTTTGGCAATTTTCAAGCACCAATCACAAAAAGATGTTCCGGTCTTTCCAGGTGACGATCCACGTGAATTCTGGGTAAGAGCAGAAGATCGGACGAGTGATACGGCAGGTCTTTATCATAAATTAGGGCTTGCTGATTACGAAGCGATCGAAGCGTTCGTGCGATGGAAGTTTGATTAATTTGTCCCGGTTTATACTTACATTTGAAAGCCGTTCTGTTTCTAGCAGAACGGCTTTTGTGTGTGTAATATTTATTTGTTGTTACCCTAAAAATAAAAAGATATTTTCGTTACCACTTTTGTCAATACCATTGTCTTTATAGCGGATACCAATAGAATAGAGAGAAAACCAATGATGGACGAGAAAAATTTGAGGATTTATTGTTGAAATACTTCATAAACTTGTATATTGAACCAAAGAATCTAATAACCAATTGGAGATTTTTTGATAACATCATGACATTTTTTTAAATTGGATTTTTTTTGGTGTTTGGCTAAACAATATTTAAAGGATAATTCAACGTTGTTAATCTTTTTCAGCGACTTATTAACAAAACCTACAAATGGGGATATATCAAATAAAGGAAAGTTCGGAAGTTTATGATGCTATTGTCGTAGGATCAGGCGCCGGTGGCGGTATGGCAGGTTACATCCTCGCTCATGCTGGACTAAATGTATTGATGTTGGAAGCGGGGCCATTTTTTGATCCGGCAAAAGACGCGATGCAATTGCGATGGCCATGGGAGTCGCCCCGTAGAGGAGCTTCGACAACGCGTCCCTTTGGAGATTTTGATGCCGCTTATGGAGGTTGGCAGCTAGAAGGGGAGCCCTATACGACTGTGAAGGGAACTGAATTTGAATGGTTTCGCGCCCGTATGCTTGGCGGTAGGACCAATCATTGGGGACGCATCTCCTTACGCATGGGGCCCGACGATTTCAAACCTACCGATGGCGTTACGGATGAATGGCCGATTACGTATGAAGAGGTTAAACCGTTCTATGATCGGGTAGATCGTATGATCGGCATTTACGGAACAGTTGAAGGCATTCGCAACGAACCGGACGGGATCTTTATGAAACCTCCGAAGCCTCGTTTGCCGGAGCTGTTTATCGCAAAAGGAGCCGGAAAGGCTGGCGTACCTGTTATTCCGGGACGTGGATCTGTATTGACAGAAGCTTCCCCGGAGATTAAAGGACGGGGAACGTGCTTTTACTGTGGACAGTGCGGAAGGGCCTGTAAGGTTTATGCAGATTTTTCTTCCTCTTCATGTTTAGTCATGCCGGCAATGAAGACAGGTAACCTAAAGGTGATTGACAACGCGATGGTTCGTGAAGTGCTTACGAATGATGAAGGATTGGCAATAGGGGTGTCCTATGTGGACACGAACAGTCTAGAAGAATATACGGTTAAAGGAAAAACTGTTATTCTTGGCGCAAGCGCCTGTGAAAGTGCACGTATTATGCTGAATTCTCAATCGGCAACTCATCCCGGAGGGCTCGGTAACAGCAGTGGTCTCGTGGGAAGGTATTTGCACGATTCGACCGGATCAGATGCTTGGGGTTTTCTCCCTCAATTGTTGGATCGTAAACGTTTCAATGAAGATGGAGTAGGCCCTGTACATATCTATTCGCCATGGTGGCAAAACAATAAAAACTTAGCTTTTCCAAGGGGTTACCATATTGAATATGGCGGTGGTATGCACATGCCGGGCTATGGGTTCTTAAATTGGGTGCCGGAAGCTATTGGAGCTGTACCGGGTAAAAATGGTCAGAAAAGAGATGCTGGAGGGTATGGTGCGCTGCTTAAACAGGATTACCGGCGCTTTTACGGTTCATATGTAGGTATGTCTGGCCGCGGTACAGCCATAGCTCGAAAAGATAACTACTGCGAGATCGACCCAACACGCGTGGACAAATTTGGTATTCCTGTCCTGCGTTTCCATTATAAATGGGCAAATGAAGAAGTCCAGCAGGCAAAACATATGCAGGATACTTTTCAGGAAATCTTGCATGAGATGGATGCTGTCGTCTTGTCGGGCGTACAAGGCCCCGAAACACTCTATGGGCTGGCGGCTCCAGGCAAGATCATTCATGAAGGAGGTACAACTCGCATGGGGAATGACCCTAAGTCATCTGTGCTGAATAAATGGGGGCAAGCCCACGATTGTAAAAATCTATATGTGGTGGATGCAGGGCCATTTGTACAGCAAGGCGATAAGAATCTGACCTGGACAATCTTGGCATTGTCTATGCGTACAGCAGAATATATTTTGGGAGAAAAGAAAAAATTAAACGGCTAATCGAAAAAGGTTATGAATAGAAGAGAGTCTCTTAAAGCCTTAGGTTTAATCGCTGCAGGAACAGGCGTCTTGGCAACAGCTTGTCAGCAAGAAAAGGGAAAAGAAACAACTGTTGGCGAGGTATCCGACAAATTGCCCGGTGTACAGGATTTTGAGCACGAGCGTAACCAGCGGTTGTATGCCGAAAAATTCTTTACCGACCATGAAATGGCGACGATTACCGTATTGGCCGATATTATCATACCCAAAGATGATGTATCTGGAAGTGCCTCGGAAGCAGGTGTGCCGGATTTTATCGAATTTATCGTCAAGGACATTCCTGAAAATAAGTTACCAATGCGTGGTGGGCTAAAATGGATGGACGTACAGTGCCAAAAACGTTATGGAAGCGTTTTTATAGAGTGTGCTGAAAAACAACAATTAGAACTTATCGATAAAATAGCCTATCCAGATAAGGTAACACCAGAAATGAAACAAGGTGCCGCCTTTTTTTCCTTGATGCGTGATTTGACGTCATCGGGTTTCTTTACGAGCGAAATGGGTGTAAAGGATATTGGTTATGCAGGAAACAGGCCCGGTGTATGGAATGGCGTACCCGAAGATATTCTGAAAGAATACGGGTTTGATCCTGAAAAATTCTTTGGATAGCTATTCAGCCAAGTTATTCGAAATAGCTTAGCGAAGTTGTAGGCGACTACCTGTATCATATTGTCTTTTTTTGGGAGAGTAAACTTTATACTGTACATTTGTTTGGTACGACCAGCTATATTCTTGAAAATAACAGAACATCCTAACGAGCAATTGTTGCTGACAGCAGTTGTTGATGGTGATCAAAAAAGTTTTGAAACCCTTTTTACTCACTATTACATCCCCTTTGGTCATTATATCCACCGCCTATTGGAGGATCGGTCACTCACGGAGGATGTGCTACAAGAAACTTTTCTAAAGATATGGATACATAGGGAAAAACTTTCAACAATAACCTCTTTCAAAAATTATCTATTTATACTTGTTCGAAATCGGGTATACAACCTCCTGAAGCAGAGAGCCAAGGATTATATGTTGTTCACACCCTTGGACCAAGCCAATACCCATTCCCTGGCAGCTTCGCAGGAAAAAGACGACAAAATAGAACTGGAGGCCTATTATGCCTTGATCGAAGCCGAAGTCGAAAAATTACCTGTTCAGCAACAAAAAATATTTAAGTTGGCCAAAATCGAAAAGCTGAAATATGAGCAGATAGCCCAAAAGCTGAATTTATCCGTAGAAACCGTTAGAAAGCATCTTTATCTAGCCAATAAAACGCTAAAAGCACATCTAAAAGGTCGGGAAGGTGAGTTTATTGTGTTGATTGCCACAGCTTTACTAACAAAATAGCAAAAAAATATTTTTTCATTACCACTTTTCTTTATGCGGTTGTCTTTAATATAGACACCCATAAAGTGAAGAACCAATGATAGACAAGGAATTTCAGGACTTATTGTTGAAATATTTCTATAAATCAGCCTCCGAATCTGAACGGAAAGCTTTATTCGAACTATTATCCAAAGAGGAATATCGTGAACAGGCACAGGCTATTATGGAAGACCTGTACAACCAAGAATGGGATGCCTTGGAAGATATAGATTTTAATCGTCAAGAGGTTTTAAACAGTATTATATCAAGCCCAGCATCTTCGGAAAAGAAAGTCATCCATTGGAAACGATGGACCATGTATGCAGCCAGTATATTGTTGGTACTTGGTCTTTATTTTATCTTCCAAAATGACCGGACAAAAGAGGTGGTGACAGAACTCGTACAACAGAACGACATTCCTGCCGGAGGTAATAAAGCTGTTTTGACCCTAGGAGATGGGAAGCGGGTTATTTTGGACGGCTTGACTGAGGGCGCTATCCTGCAGGAGGGGCCGATAAAAATCACCAAATCAAGTGATGGCCAACTGACATACAGTATCAGCCCGGATGAGCAATTAAAGATATCCTATAATAGCGTAGAGACTCCAACCGGAGGTTTTTACCAAATTCTTTTACCAGATGGCACGCATGTATGGCTGAACTCCCAATCTTCCTTGAGGTTCCCCACCGCCTTTAGAGAAAATGAGCGCCGGGTGGAGCTTACCGGAGAAGGATACTTTGAAGTGGCCAAAAATCCTTCCAAACCGTTTATTGTTATGGCAGGAGATACGCGTGTTCAGGTGCTTGGTACGCACTTTAACATCAATTCATATGCTATCGAAGAGTCTACGAGCACCACGGTCTTGGAAGGAAAAGTAGCCGTAGGAAATGGACGGACACAGCAACATGTTGTCCTTGGACAACAGTTAACCGTATTCAAAAACAAACCATCTATTCTTTCTCAGGGGGTTGATCTCGCACAGGTTGTCGCCTGGAAAGACGGATATTTCTGCAAGAAATCCATTCGACTTCAAGATCTGATGAACGAGGTAGAACGGTGGTATGGTGTAAAAGTCCAGTATCAAGAACCGCTGGCAGCAGAGTTTGTTGTCAAGCTTCGAAAAGACATCAGTCTGAAAGAACTGTTGACCGTATTAGAATTAACCGGTGAAGTAAAATTCAATTTAACCCATAAAACCCTAAAAGTTATGAAAACAAGAACATAATAAGAAATGAAAAACCGGTTTGTGCAGACACGTGTAGATCGGCTCCTATGAACATATTGATCGTTTAAAAATCGAACGTTAACAAGATTTTAAACCTAATTATATACTATATGATTTTTTTCAAAAAAGAAAAATACAGAGACCCTTTGTCTATAATCAGAGGTAAAATACTCGTCCAAACAAAGTTGATCCTCTTAATATTGACCACTTTCCTGACCTTAGGTTATGGTAAAAGTTATCCCCAACAGATTAATCTGAAACTGGAGAATGTCCGATTGGAACAGGCATTCGACCTACTGGAAAAGCAAATAAACTATTCGATAGTTTACGAAAAAAGTTCATTGAAACAATCAAAAGTGTTAAATATTTCCATAGAAAATAAGTCTCTGGAAGAAACACTCAAAATATTATTGGAGGATCAAGGCTTAGATTACAAGATTCATCAAAAATTCGTCATAATTAGCCGTAAGGTCAAGGGACAAATCCAAAAACAGGTGGTTACCATCGAGAAAGCCACTGAGCAAAGTAATTTGACCGGCACTGTTCGAGATTCAACAGGTCGCCCAATCCCAGGGGTTTCGGTATTCAACGCGACCAATAAAAAAGGAACATCGACCGATAATTCCGGTGAATTTGTTCTGGAAGGAAAGATCGGTGATGTGCTCGAGATCTCTTCGGTGGGTTTCCAGACACAACGGTATGTCATCAGAGCATCTGACGCTATCCAGATTGTGTTGCAGGTGTATCAGGATGAATTGGATGCTGTGGTAGTAACCGCCTTGGGGATTAAACGATCCGAAAGGGCACTAAGCTATAATGTACAGGAAGTAAAAGGAGAAGAGCTTACCAATGTAAGGAGTGCAAACTTTATCAACTCTTTGGCCGGAAAAGTAGCCGGTGTACAGATAAGTTCGAGTGCTGCAGGCCCTGGTGCTGCCGTGAAGGTGGTGATGCGCGGTGCTAAATCCATTTCAAAGAATAATAATGCCCTGTATGTCATCGATGGTGTCCCTATGTACAACACCAACTTTAACAATGATACAGATGCTGGTCAATTTTCTGTCCAACCGGGTACGGAGGGTTCGGCCGACATCAATCCGGATGATATTGAAACCATTTCGATGTTGACAGGTCCTTCCGCGGCTGCACTCTACGGGTACGAAGGTGCCAATGGTGTCATCCTCATCACGACCAAAAAAGGTCGTGCGGACAGAACATCGGTGACTGTAAGCAACAATACAACTTTCTCTACACCGCTGATAATGCCAAAATTTCAGGATAAATATGGAAATATAGCCGGAGAATCGGGAAGTTGGGGGGCTGAAACCACCAATAACTACGATCCGGCCAAATTCTTTAATACAGGTAGTAACTTGTCGAACGGTATTTCTTTAGAAACCGGTAACGACAGAAGCCAAACCTATGCTTCGGCGGCAATGACGTATGCGAATGGTATTCTGCCGAATAATGAATACCGCCGTAATAACTTTTCATTCCGAAACACGACTTCATTCCTCGATAATAAGTTCGTAATGGACATTGGAGCCAACTATATTATTCAGAAGGATAAAAACATGGTTGCTCAAGGCCAATACTTCAATCCGCTGCCGGCATTGTATCTTTTCCCACGCGGTGAAGACTTTAGTGAGGTACAACTCTTTGAACGTTATGAAGACCTGGCCGGTGTAAATACACAATACTGGCCCTATGGTGACCAAGGGCTTTCTATACAAAACCCCTATTGGATCATGCATCGGATGAATAGGGAACCTAGTAGAAAAAGATATAAGCTGTTGTCCAGCCTTCAATATAATATTACCGATTGGCTCAATATCATTGGACGTGTCAATATTGATAATTCCGACCTTCGTAGTACAGAGAGAAGATATGCAGGTACATATGCTACATTTGCCGGGCCCAAAGGCTATTTCCGTCTGGATAATAGACGCGACCAACAAACTTATGCCGATGTGATCGCAACCCTCAATAAGCAGATTAGTGATTTTAGCTTTAACATCAACCTTGGTGGAGCTGTCAAGGATTTGAACATGAACAGCCATTATGCCCTCGGCAATTTGGATAAAGTGACGAATTGGTTCACGACGGAAAACATCAGCCGTACAAACGGATTCAAAATTGACGACGATGGAAGAAGACAACAGTCGCAATCTATATTCGCCAACGCTGAGATAGGCTATAAGAATCTACTTTACCTAACATTGACAGGTCGTAATGACTGGGATTCCGCACTAGCTTACTCCGAATCGGGGGAAAGCTCCTTTTTCTATCCTTCGGTAGGGTTGTCGGGCGTCATCAGTGATATGATCTCCCTCCCTACATGGTTTAGCTATTTAAAAGCTCGTTTAGCAACTACTTCGGTCGGTGTAGCTTATGATCCTTACATTACTTCGGAAAGATACGAATACAACGATCAGACAAATCAATATAATACGCTATCCATATACCCTAATCGAAATCTCAAACCGGAACGGACAGATTCGTATGAGGCAGGGTTGAATATGCGTTTCTTTAAAAACTCACTTCGCTTAGATGCGACCTATTATAGATCCAACACTTTCAACCAAACATTTATAGCCGAACTTCCATCAAGCTCTGGTTATTCCGGTGTATATGTTCAGGCAGGTGATGTGCAAAACGTAGGTGTGGAATTAGCCTTGGGGTATGAAAAGAAGTTTGGCAATTTTGTGTGGGACACCCATGCCACATACAGCTTCAATGAGAACACAATCAAAAAACTAGCCAATGGTATCCAAAATCCGGTAACCCAAGAGACGATCTACATGCCTTATATCAACAAAGCTACATTGGGCAGTGGAGGATCGCCTATAGTTCGACTGGTAGAAGGAGGCTCCATGGGTGATGTATATGTCAACCGGGATTGGAAGCGTGATGACAATGGCTATATTTATCTCGACCCGAAAACATCCCTTCCGTCATTGATCGATACCGAATACAAAAAGGTAGGTTCGGTGATGCCACCATCCTATGCGGGTTGGAAAAACATGTTCTCTTATAAGGGAGTAACTGCCAATGTATTGGTAAGAGGACGTTTCGGAGGTATGGCTGTTTCCAATACACAGGCTCTCCTAGATCGTTATGGTGTGTCCGAATACAGTGCCCAGCTACGCGAAGCCGGAGGTGTGACTATCAACGGAGAAGAGGTATCTGCCAAGAATTATCTGGACATCGTGGCAGCCGGCACTGGACAGGGAGCCCGGTATGTATATAGTGCAACCAATATACGCTTGGGAGAAGTCAGTATTTCGTACACTATTCCTAAAAAATGGGTGAATAATATCGCCAATATAGCGGTTGGACTGGTAGGCAACAATCTGGTGATGATATATAACAAAGCGCCTTTCGATCCTGAACAGGTGGCTTCAGCAACCAATACCTACTATACAGGCGTAGATTATTTTATGCAGCCTAGCCTGAGAAGCATTGGATTTAATGTTAAATTACAATTTTAAATAGGAAATATTATGAAGCAATTTAATTTCAAAACAATAGGTTTGGTTTTAAGCCTATGTTTCTTAATGATGTTTTCTTCTTGTACGGATAAGTTTGAAGAATTTAATAAGCATCCTACCGATCCGCAGCCAACAGATATGACTACGGCAGAACGGGTCGGGATACTTTTCCCTGGGATGCTCTATCTGATGCACAATTTTCAGGAAAACGACAATCAGATGATTGAGCAGATGGTCGGTAATCAATATGGTGGCTACATGTCTACGACCAACAATTGGCAAGGAACGAATTTTGGAACGTTCAATCCTACTCCGGACTGGATACAATATCCTTTTAATAAACTTTTTACAGGATTTTATGCAAACTACCTGAAAGTGAGAGATCTGACCGAGGAAAAGGGGTATATCTACGCCTGGTCCAACATTGTACGTGTTGCCGTAATGCTCCGGGTAACGGACACCTATGGGCCAATACCTTACTCTAAAATGGGTGAAGGGCAGTTAGCTGTAGAATATGATGATGTGCAAAGCATATACCACAGCATGATCGAGGATTTGGACAAGAGCATTACCACGTTGGCTGCTTTTGTCAGCGAGAGCCAGGGCAGGGCTAACCCAATGGCTGAATTTGATATCGTCTATTACGGAGATTTCTCGAAATGGATCAAATTTGCGAATTCACTTAAATTGCGTATGGCCGTGCGTATAGGGCTGGTGGATACAGATTATGCCAAGGATGTGATGAATAGTGCAATCACCGGAGGTATTATTGAATCGAATGGGGATAATGCCTTTCTGCCAACGACAGACAACCCGTACCGTAAATCAGCATTCGATTGGCAAGACTTGGCTGTGAATGCCACGCTCACCGCTTATATGAATGGTTGGTCTGATCCGCGTCGACCTGTGTATATGACGATGACCTCGGACAACACATACAGAGGTGTGCGAATGGGTATCAATAATATCAATAAGAATACGTATGGTGGAGCATTATATTCCAAACCAAATTTTACGTCCAGCTCTCCGCTGCTTGTCTATTGTGCCGCCGAAAGCTATTTCTTAAAAGCAGAGGCAGCCCAGAGGGGGTGGATAGCAGGCGGCACGACCACCGCCCGAACATACTATGAACAGGGAGTGCAAACATCGATGGATCAACATCAAGTTGCCATTGGCACATATCTGTCCATAACAGCTAATCCGGCAAGCTATACCGATCCTACACCAAATACCCAGTTTAATGTGGCGTCTAGTGCTAACGGGGGAAATGTAACCGTTGCCTGGACAAGTGCAACTACGGATGCGAGAAAACTGGAAGCTATTATTACTCAGAAATGGTTGGCAAATTATCCCCTTGGTTTTGAGACTTGGTGTGATTTTCGACGTACCGGTTATCCACGTATTTTTCCGGCTGTAAATAACCTCAGTTCGGCAAGCTCCGGAGGGACAGTGACTAACTCTACTTCTATCAATCCAACAACGACAGCAGGTGCTATCCGGTTGGTACGTCGTTTGACGTATCCTATTTCAGAATACAATGGAAATCCAGTTAACGTGCAAACTGCCGTGGACAATTTATTGGGAGGGCCGGATGAATTTTCGACCAACCTCTGGTGGGCAAAGAAACCCTAAATCAGCAATCGTAAAATTTAAAAGATATGAATATCAATATAATAAAAGCATTCAGCATTGCCCTAGCGACAAGTGCAGTGTTTATGAGCTGTAAGGAGTGGATGGAAGTCGAGGCTATTGATTTCGACAAAACAGACTTTAATGGAACCAATAAAACGGAAGAATATTATGCCTCCCTGCGGGAGTGGAAAAATACACCAGGATTACCACAGACTTTTGTGTGGTTTGACAACTGGACTGGAACATCTCCCACGGGAGGAAGCAGTTTGCGCGGATTGCCCGACTCTGTAACTATCGCTTCAAATTGGGGCGGACATCCAAAATTCGATCTGTCACCAGAACGAAAAGCCGACATGGAATACGTACAAAGAGTGAAAGGTACAAAAGTTGTCGTTACCCTTTTTTCAGACAAAGTAGGAGCGGACATGCCGGCGAATCCTATCTATGATGTAGGAAACAGCTCTGATCCAGCAGTTATAGGCCCCGCTATCCGCCATTACGCCGAAGCTATTCACGATCATGTCGTAGAAGCAGGCTATGACGGGTACGATTGGGATTATGAACCCCAAGGCATGCCGGAACCGGACAGTTATCTTTGGAAGAATAAGGCGCAACGGACGCTGTTCGTGGAAGAATTATCCTACTGGTTTGGCAAGGGCGCGACCGATCCTAATAGAGACCGCGGTGGACGCAAGCCTGCAAAACCGGGATTGTTATTCCTTATCGACGGAGAGGTGGGTATCCGTGGACGGATGGATAAAGAATGGCTGTCTTATTATGTAGACTATTTTGTGCTTCAAGCTTATAACTCTACGACAGAAAGCAATATGCAAAGTCGTGTAGCTGGCGTCATCGTGGATATGAGCGATTGGATTGCAGCGGGTATTATTACCAAGGAAGAAATTGTTAAACGGACTATTCTCACTGAAAACTTTGAGTCATACGCCAGCACGGGAGGTGGAATCCTTACGCAGTCCAAATATGTGTATAAACCAACAACTGGAGCCGATGCTGGAGTTGAACAACAAATTGGTGGGTTTGGTATTTATCGTCCTGTTTTTGATTATGACCAAGGGAAAGGGGATTATAACGGTTCTCCGGAGTACTATTTTCTGCGACAGGGCATAACGAATATATACCAGTTGTATTACCAACGACAGCATGCAGCAACGGAGTAAAAAGGCAAGAATGTTTACATTGAAAAGTGTCAATTCAAAAAATAAATAGATATGAGAAGTAACTATAAATTTCTGGGCATAATAGCTGTCTTGCTAGGCATGTCAGTCAGCTGTAACGATGCAGAATATGGTATTAAGGACAATAGTGTTTATATCGCAGAGGCTACTACGGCTAAATCTGTTAATGTAGCGATGGAAACGACTGGAGCCGATGTCAATGTTGTTGTCAGGCTGGCCAAACAGGTGAATTATGACGTGACGGTGTCAATAGGTCTTGACGATCGTCTGGTTAACGAGTATAACGAAAAGAATAGCACCGAATATGCTTTGATTCCCTCTGAGCATTTTTCGTTGCCCTCCGAAACACAAGTGACTATTCCGGCAGGGGAGATAAGTACTGTTTTCAAAGTGCATATCGATAACTTCGATTTGAAAGGTAAGCTTTATGCTTTTCCCATAGCCATAAAAAATGTAGTGCATGGAGATATTGACCGCTCTACTTCGCAATCACAACTTGTTTACTTGATAGCCAAGCCATTGATTGTTTCAGTTCCGGTCATGAAAGGTTACGGAAGTGACGCCACGCAAGAGGGAGTTAAAATACGCCCTAATCAAGACTGGGGTATCCGTACGAAAGAATGGACTATAGAGGCATGGGTACGAATGTCAGGCTATTCAAAGAATAATCAAGCTATTTTCGACAACTGGGGTGATGGGTTAACCGAAGTATACATCCGTTTTGGAGATGCCAACCCTCCATTTAATTATTTACAGGTGAAAACACTTGAGGGGCAGGCTCAGACCGAACGGGACTTGATAGCCAACAAGTGGTACCACTGGGCTTTTGTGTATGATGGAAGCACGATGTCGATTTACCGTGACGGCGAACTGAATATCAGGTTTACTCCTCCGGCTCCTAAAGGTCCTGGCGGAACAGTAGAATTTCAGACGTTGACGATGATTGGGAGCGGGGCTACTTATTTCCCTGATCAGTGCGCAATGAGCCAAGTCCGTTTCTGGAAAGTAGCGCGTACTGCAAATCAGATTAAAAATAACATGTATTATGAAGTAGACCCGACTAATTCAGATCTTATTGGTTATTGGCCGATGGATGAAGGTAGCGGCAACACTTTTATGGATGCTACCAGCAACGGCAACGATGCGGTGGCGGGTTCTCATATTATACAACGTTGGGAACATGACATTCGTTTCGATCAATAAAAGGACTACTCGTGTGTTGGGTTGTCTCTATGTTTGAAAGTAATACATTTCATTAATAGGGCAGGCTTCTTTTTTGGAGCCTGCCTTTTTTGTTGCAAATGAATTTATCATATAAAAATTTCGGATTTTTAACTTTTTTGTCTGATTCTTTATTTTTTTTTAGTGCTGACTGCTCTACTTTTGCTTTCAATTTAGAATCAGTTTAAATAAATAATGAAAGCAAAGAAAATTTTCGTATTAATTGGAACAGTGGGCTTCTGTTCATTGGCCTATGCGCAGACGACTGTTAATGGAAGGATATTAGACCCTAAGGGACAAAGCGTATCAGGTATCAATGTCTCCGTTGCTGATAAATTTACCACATCAGATCAAGAGGGTCGGTTTCAGATTTATGTAGATAAAAAAGGAGACTTTAGCCTTATATTAAGTGGGGTGGGTTATCAAAAAGAATTGGTCAAAGTTTCTCCTAAGGGAGATCAAACGGCTCTTCATCCTATTGTAATCAAAAGAGTAGACCAATATATAGATGAGGTAGAGATCATGGGCTATAACTCGGTTAATAACAAAACGATCGATATAGGAAAAGGCGGTATTATGGACAAAGACTTGCCACAATCTGTACAGATTATTAATGCAAAGGTTATAGCCGATCAACAAATCAACGGGTTAGGCGATGCATTAAAAAATGCAAATGGTATTGCTTTAGGTTCCAATCGTGGTGGGGTAAATGAAAACTTTTTTGCTAGAGGCTATAGCCTGGGATCTAATAATATTTTCAAAAATGGTGCGCGAACAAATAATGGAGGATCGATAGAGGCCAGTACATTGGAATCTGTCGAAATCCTCAAAGGGTCCGCTGCATTACTTTATGGTGGTGTAAGTGGTGGTGCCGTGGTCAATTTGGTGACCAAAAAGCCCCTATTTGAATTCGGAGGAGAGGTGGCTACGCGCTATGGAAGCTGGGATCGATACAAACCTACCTTGGATGTTTACGGGCCACTTTCGGAAAAAGTCGCTTTCCGTTTCATCGGTACAGGTGAGTCTGCAAATAGTTTTAGAGATTACGTGTCTTCCGAGCGTGTGTATGTTAACCCTTCCGTACTTTATAAGGTGTCGGACAAAACGGATATCAACTTTATGGTCGATTATCTGAGCAGCAATTTTACACCGGATTTTGGTATTGGTACCGTAGACGGAAAGATCACGGAATCTGTTGGAAGAGGTACCTTTTTAAATGTACCTTGGGCATTTAACAAGACCAATTCGACCAACAGCCAGGTGGCTTTGGATCATAGGTTCAATGACAATTGGAAACTAAATGCCTTGGTTAGTTTACAATCTTATTTAAGAAATTATTACAGTTCCGAACGCATCAATCCAAAAGCAGATGGCATAGCGGCATTGGCATTGAACAGGACGATGACGGATGAATTCACGACGAACCAGCAGATTAACTTAACGGGGGCTTTCCAAACGGGTAACATCAAACACCAATTGTTATTTGGTGGAGATGCAGATCAATCTAGAACCAAAGCATATGCATTCAATATATATGCAGATCAAGCTCATCCGACTACACCTAGCACAGCTTACGGTTCTGTGAATGTTTTCAACCCTGATACGGAATCATTTAGTTTCATTCCTGCTGTGGATAAAAATACACGTACGACAACAGATATCAGCCGTTATGGAGCCTTTATTCAAGATTTAGTATCTGTTACAGCTAAGTTTAAAGTATTAGCCGGTATACGATATACCTACCAGATAACGCCTACAGCGGATAAGTATACCTATGCAACAAATCAATCGGAATCGACAGGAACAAGCTATGATGACAAAGCATGGTCACCAAAATTTGCACTGATTTACCAACCGCTAAATACAATGAGTATATATGCAAGCTATGCGAATAATTTCACGTCCAATGCTGCTTCGCTGGATATCAATAACCAACCTTTGGGGCCGTCTATTATTGATCATTATGAGGCTGGTGTGAAGAATGACTTTTTTCATGGTCGTGTATCGGCGAATTTGACTTGGTACAGAATTAATAATAATAACTTCGCACAGAATGTTGTGTTAGCAGATGGTACAATAGATAGTCAGCACAAAGAGTTTACTGGAGAAACTGCTTCTGATGGGGTGGAGTTGGATGTTACCGGTGAAGTTGTCAAAGGATTAAATATCATGGCTGGATATGCCTATAATTATATGCGTTATCTTTCTACACTAAGTACGGGTAATGCAGAAAATGTGCGTTTGGTCGGTACAACGGCTCATACCGGTAATGCGACAGCATTTTATACCGTTCAATCAGGAGCTTTACAACGGTTGAAAATAGGAGCTTCGGTATTCTATACCGGAAAACGTAATGCCGGATGGAACAATACTAAAGTTAATATCGCAGATGGTGTGGATCGTTTGATTTCGGTAGATCCGTTTACAACATTCGATCTATCAGCTGGTTATTCTATAGGTAGAGTGAGTTTGTTGGCCAAAGTGGCAAATATTACCAATGAATTCAACTATTATATTCATGAAAATTACAGTGTGAATCCGATTCCTCCGCGCAATTTTATGACCACATTGAGTTATAAATTCTAGGTAGAAGATAGAAAATATGCCATAGGAAGGGTTGTCTCATTTTCGGGACAACCCTTTTTGTGAAGAAGTGTCCTTTGTTTGATAAAGCAGCAAGCTTATAATATATTGATAAAATTTTCTATTTCCGATACGATTTGAGCCCCCTGCTGCGCCACTAGAAAAGTATAGCGCAAAGAGTTGGGTATAAAGCCAAAGAATTTCTTGAATGCGGTGGTGAAATGTGTCGAATGTTTATAGCCTGTCAAACGAGCTACGTCAGAGATTCGGTATTCGCCTGTCATGATCAGATTTTTGGCATGCTCCATTTTTACGTCGGTAATATAATTCATGACGGTTTTACCAAAATATTGTTTAAAATATCGCTTGAGGTACTGTTCATTTGTACCCACTTCTTTAGCAAGTTGGCGAATAGTATAATTTTTGGATAGATCTTTTTCAATTATTTTTTTTGCCAATAGGATTTTGTCATAATGACTTTTATTTTCGATGAGGTCATGCTCCTCATTTTCAGCGTAAAAACCTTCAATCTGATGTGCTAAAAGTTCCATAATCAACGATTGTACACGCAGCTTATCTAAATGGCTAGGCTGTTGTGAAAGATCTAATAGCTGCTTGACAACCAGATTTATACGTTGATCGCTTATAGTCAGAAATACATCGTCAAAACGCTCCCTTTGCTCGGCTAGGTGGATATGGAATTCTCCCAATACGGCAAAGGGGACAAATAGCAAAATAACTATATTGTCTTCAGATAAGCTTTTCCATTCAAAAAGATGATCTATTTGAATAGGGTGTAGCCTGTTTTCACCTCCTCGTACAATGTAGGAAAGGTTGTTGACTACATAGCTACTCGTTCCATTTCCTTCTACCACTAAGACATTGACGAAGCCATCTACCGGACTCACATAAACTCTAGAATTGTGACCAGATAAGATGGCGTAATGTGTTTCGAAGGTGAAACCATATAAAACCGCTTCTCCAGGTAATGGATGTGTAGTGGTTATTTCTGAATTTGAAATCTTTTTTTCGTTTTGCGTCATCTTCTTGTTTAGAATAATTCTAGATTTGCAGCGAGAATTTATTTAGACTTGTTCTAAAGAGTATTCGAAGATATTATATTATTCTGAGATAATGAAACAATTTTATTTGATACTGCTATTTATTGGGCTTTCGACTGCGACTTATGCACAAAATACGTATAGTATCAAAGGTAAAGTACATAAAGAAAGTGGCGAGGTGGTGTCTCATGTAACTATAAAGATCGAAGGAACTGCGTTGACGGCTGTCTCCGATGAAAATGGGTTGTATGCTTTCCCCAGTGTTGCACAAGGAAAATATACTTTGCTTGTTTCGTCTGTAGAAATCCAACCGAGGAAATTGCAGATCAATGTCAACAAGAACTATCCGGATCTCCATATCCATATCAATCCCAAAGGAGATTTAGCATTGGATGAGGTACGTGTACAGCGCAATACCGTAAAGCGCGAGATGGAAACAAGTGGGTTTGCGGTTGCCGTGATCGAGACGAAGGAAGCTTCTTTACGGAATCTAACGACAAATGAACTATTGGACAGAACAGTAGGTGTACGCGTAAGGCAAAATGGTGGGGAAGGTTCGCCTATTGAATATAATTTGAATGGTATGTCGGGTAGTACGATCGGAATGTTTATTGATGGTATCGAAATGTCGACGTATGGATCTTCTTTCAATCTGAATAATATTCCTCCATCGATGATCGAGCGTATTGAGGTCTACAAAGGTGTACTTCCCGCTCATCTGAGTGGCAACTATATAGGGGGTGCGATCAATGTTGTTATGAAGAAAGATGCTTCGGCAAATAATATTACGGCCGCAATCTCTTATGGATCATTTAATACGTATCGCGCAGATATAGGTACATTATACCGTGACCAAAAGAATGGGTTTACAGCAAGGGCTTCGGGTTTTTATAGCCATTCTGATAACAACTACGAAATGTGGGGTAAATTTTCAAAATATACGCTACCAACGGGCCGTGTCGAACGGTATAATAGAACCCGTCGACCAAATGATAAATTCGAAACGGTCGGTGGACGTTTTGAATTTGGTTTTACCGATGTCAAATGGGCGGATCAATTTTTCTTAGGATACAATGTTTCGGATTCTTATAAGGAAATTCCGCATGGACTAACGATGACGAAACCCTATTCCGGTCGATTTAACGAGTATCAAGCGCACGTCCTTAGCTTAAATTACGCAAAACGTGACCTGTTGATAAAAGGATTGTCGCTCCATGTCAACGCGGTACACAGTATGCGTAACACCTATCTACAAGATACCGTAAGCCAAAAGTATAATTGGAGTAGGGCAGGTAGCGGCAGTGACGAATTAGAATTAATATTGGCTCCACCCAATACCGATGGTGAAGTCAAACCATATCCACATCAACCAGGTCAAGGGCAGCAGGGTGATGCTGTAATGACGGATAGTTATCGGACGATTACTAACGTTCGTTCAAACTTATCATACACTCTTTTTTCGGGACATCGGGTTTCAGTAAATCATAAATTGGAAAATTCGGGTAGAGATGATAAGGATTTGTTAAGACCTGATCGTAGCAAATGGATTACACAAAACGATGTGTTGACCAATATATGGGGAATGAATTATGAGTTTGAGGCATTAAATAGGAAATTGAGAACAAATGTGTTCGGCAAGTATGCAACGATCAAAACCACTCAAAATAAACCTGTTAGTGAAATAGAAGGTGTTATGGTGTACGAAAGGCCGATCAGCGAAAAAAATAACCAAGGTTTTGGCGGTACTATTTCGTATCAAGCCATACAAGACGGTTTTATTATCTTGTCTGCAGAGAAGTCATTCATCATGCCGACTGATCGTCATATCTTTGGAGAACCGGAGAACAACTTGGAAGCAAATCCGGACATTCTACCTGAATTGGCCGTCAATTATAATCTAGGGGGAAGATATAGCATATCCAAGACGGATAAACATAAAATCAGCCTATATGGTAATTTTTTCTGGCGTAATGGCTATGACAAGATTACTTTGCAAACCCGTGTAGACCCTGTGATAGACGGTCGGGAAGCACAGGTGGAAGATATACAGGTGTCGCAATATGTTAATCTTTCTAAGACACAGTCTATTGGTTTTGAGGGCGAGGTCAATTATATCTATGATAATAAATTGAATGCAATGCTCAACTTTTCCAAGTTCAATTCCTTGTTTAAAGTAGCATTGGATGAAAGAGGAAACCCACATAGCCTATACGATATGCAGATTCCAAATGAGCCTTTTTTCACGGTCAATGCCAATGTCCAATACAGATTGAACAATGTTTTCCAGAAAAAATCTGTATTGAATTTGTATTACAACACGGGCTATGTAGCGCCATTCAACACGATATGGTTTGATTCAGAATGGTTTACTACACCTACGCAGTTTTCACACGATATAGGTGCAAGCTACCGATTCCCGAGTAGCAAGGTGGTGCTGAGTGCAGATGCTAAAAATATCTTGAATGCAGAGGTATATGACAACTTTGGCGTTCAAAAACCTGGAAGAGCTTTTTATATCAAATTAAACTATACAATAAATAATTTTAACAAATAACAATATGAAAACTAGATTTTTTAAGGCAGCGATCTTCGGCACCGCATTGATCATGGGAACCTTGGTGGGTTGTAACAAAGATAAGGGTCCTGATACGCTTCCCCCATCTGGCCCTGATATATGGGATAGACAATTTATAACCTTGACAGCAACATTCCCGGATAGTGAAGGAACTGCCGGCAATGGAGGTACAAGAGCGTTCGCTATTACGCCTGAACAAGCTGCCGATCCTAACTTTGAGGTAGATGTGCTAGGCAAAGGGTATACCTTGCGATCACAACGTACAGCGCGTGTACAGGGTTCTCGGAATGGTAACTTTTTGTATAACATTCAATATGTAGGTAACGATGGCGGCATATTTAATAAATACCGTGTAAACGGTGGTGCATCATTTGATGACACGCGTGAGGAACTGGATACGGAGCCTATCTTGGGTGAAGCTCCTCGCTGGGTAGTCGCAGCTGAAGGAATTGGGATCGGTGTATATGCTTCTAGTAAAATTGAGGCATCACAAGAAGGAGCAGATGCAGACTTTATTGATGTGAAAAGTACAGCATCAATTGCTGTATTGAATTTGGATAATCCTGAAATTACTCGTCAAACACAAAACTTCACTATTCCATTTACGGCAGAACAAACTAAAGCAGGTTATCAAATCGGCCGTATAGATGTACCTGTTCTTAATGCAGCAAAAAATAAAATTTTCATCGGATGTAACTTGACAAGAACAGATGTAACCAAAAAATCTACATTGAATGGCCAAGGAAACCAAGCTTGGTCGTCTGCCGCAAATCAATTGGGAACAGCCACCTTGGTAGTCGATTACCCTTCGTTGACAAATCCTAGATTGATTTATTCCGATAATAGCGTTGTAAATAATCACTCCTATCGCACGATGACACAGTATCTAGCTGAGGATGGTTATATTTACCAAGCTACGGCTAATACTGGTTCGCAGATATTGCGTATCAATGGTAGCACCGGTCAATATGACGATTCCTACAACTTTGATCTGAAAACTGATCTTGGTGACGGTAAAAATATTTCTATCAGAGCGTGGAGATATGTTAAAGATGGAGAAGGTATTGTATTGTACACTATTGCGGGGACAGATGGTGGTTATGTAGCACATGTTGATCTGAACAGCAAAACAGCGACAAAACTGACAGGGTTTGACAATGAAACAAATATTGGTTTTTCTGGTCGCTCCGCGAATCAATCAGCAGGAATAACCGCAATCACAGGGACATTTAGCCAGTTCCAACATATTGGAGCTGTGGGCAACAAAGTATACATTCCGTTGACACCTAATGGTGAGGCAGGTAACCTTTATATCATTGATGTAACGACAAAACAAGTTACAAAAGGAGCTAAGTTGAAAAATGCTTCTGGTAGTTTCTATTTGGGAGCCTACTAATTGATCCCAATAATACCCCTTTTACATCAAATCAGGTAAGGACAATAAACCCTTACCTGATTTGATGCATAACGAGAAACAGACTGCTGTGCCCTTTGCGCTATCAAACAGCATTTTTACACGAGTAATTCGTTTTGTCCAAACAGTTTTCTAGTTTTGTATTAGATTTAGAATAAATATAAATAAACACCCTGATAATATGAAAAAGATATTTCTAGCGTCACTTATGTTTGCTTTCGTGTATGCCTCTGCACAGCAGCGCGAAACCAATACCTTGATGGATGCTGATTTTTGGAAATCTAAGCCTACTATAGCGCAAGTAAAAGCAGAAATCGCTAAAGGTAATAGTCCTTCACAGCTAAATGCTGCTTCGTGGGATCCAACGGCAAGAGCTATTCTTAATGATGCCCCTTTAGAAACCATCAAATTCATGGTGGAACAAGAAGGTAATGGTGTAAAAAAGAAGACGCATCATAGTGCATCCTATTTACATTGGGCAGCAGGGAGGGGAAATGTTGATCTTGTAAATTACCTCATCGAAAAAGGTTCCGATATACATCTAAACGACAGCCACGGCCGTTCGGTTATTGTCAATGCTGCAGTGAGCAGCAGTGATAACTTCGCTGTTTTGGATGCACTTTTCAAAGCTGGTGTAGATCCAAAGCAGAAATTTGACGATGGTGCCACATTGTTATTGTTAGGGATTTCTACAGACAATGATCTTACCAAGTCGGACTATTTTGTATCCAAAGGTTTATCGTACAAGGATACAGATGAATATGGAAGCACTGCGGTTGATTATGCAGCAAAGTTGGGTAATATAGCATTAATCGAAAAACTAATTGCTAAAGGGATTAAGCCAACAAATAATGCACTATTCTTTGCGACACAAGGTTCCAGAGGGGTAACAAATGGCATCGAGACCTATCAATATCTGGTCGAAAAGCAAAAATTAGATCCTAAAGCAATCTATCCAAAAGATGGCACTACAATCTTGCACCCACTGGTACGTCGTCCAAACATAGAGGTTATCAATTACTTCTTAGCTAAAGGTGTCGATGTGAACAAAAAAGATAACGAAGGTAATACCGTATTAATGAATGCTGCTGGAGGCGGTGATGCGGCATTAGTGGCTACATTGGTTGCTAAAACTTCGGATATCAATGCGGTCAATGAAAAAGGCGAGTCGGCACTGACAAAAGCAGTGGCCAATGGTTCGGCAGAAATCGTTTCCTTGTTATTGAAAAATGGCGCAGATATCCATGTAATAGATGGGGATGGTAATAATCTGGCTTACTATTGGTTTAATTCATTTAGGGAAGGCAGACCGGGTGGACCTATGGGGGCACCGCAGGCGCAACGACCACAAGGAGGTGCCACGGCTCAACCGCAGACGGATGACTTTGCCGAGAAGCTGAAGGTTTTAAAAGATAATGGTCTTGATGTGACTACTCCACAGGGGAACGGTAGTTCACTGTTTCATTTAGCTGTTGCTAAAGAAAATGTAACCCTCATCAAGAAAGCAGCCGAATTGGGTGCCGCTATCAATGCACAGGATAAAGAAGGTACTACGGCCTTGCACAAAGCTGCATTGATCGCCAAAGATGATTCCCTTTTAAAAGAGCTTGTCGCATTAGGAGCAAGAAAAGACTTGAAAACAGAATTTGACGAGACAGCTTATGAGCTGGCGCAAGAAAATGACTTTTTGAAAAGCAATAATATTGCTATTGATTTCTTGAAGTAAATATTCTGTCGGTACACAATAAAAGAGAGATACGCTCTCGGAATGTCGGAGAGAAGGCTTAAATAGATATAAATGAAAAAAACACTATTGTTATTTACACTGTTAATGGGTTTGTTTTCGATAGGTTCTTTTGCCCAAACGAGCAAATACAAGTGCATGATCCAAATGGTCAGTTACCAAGGTGAAAAAGCATATGTCATTATCTCCTTGATCAACCCCAAAGGCGAATATGAAAAAACCCTTTCAGTACTCGGTCCTGACAAGCAATGGTTCAATACCTTAAAGGAATGGTACAAATTCCAGACCAAGACCAAAGAGAGGATTAGTGCTGTGACTGGTGCTTCGGTAGGTGGTGGCGACCGTGCTGTGCGTACCATCGAAATAGAGGATTCTAAACTGAATAAAGGTTATAAATTACGCTTTGAGTCTGCGGTAGAGGAACAGAAATATCACGTAAAAGATGTAGAACTTGCTGTAACACCCCAAGGACTGATAGAACGTGCCGAGGGCACGGGATACATCCGTTTCGTGAAGTTAAGTAAAGTTCAGTAGGAATAAAATAAATGACCCTATCCATTTGGCGGTATGCGCACCTGGCTTTAGCTATTGTCTCGGCATTGTTTCTGCTGATACTTTCCGTGACAGGAGTGATCCTGGCAATCGGGGCAGTAGATGAAAAGACACAGGGGTATAAAGTCAATAATTTTGATGAAATAAGCCTCGCACAAACCATTCCGACACTGTGGGAGGCTTATTCCGAAATAACCGAGCTGACCGTAGACCACAATCAGTTCGTAACTATCGAGGCTTTCGATAAGGAAGGCAATTCGATGAAAGCCTACATCGATCCGAGAACTGCAGCCGTCTTGGGAGAAGTAAAACCCCAAAGTGATTTTATCCAATGGAATATTGCGCTGCACCGTTCACTGTTTTTAAAAGAAACCGGACGTATCCTAGTTGGCATTGTTTCTTTCTTACTGCTGTTGATTACCATTTCGGGAGTTGTACTGATTGCCAAACGCCAACAAGGTCTACGAAATTTCTTTGCCAAGATTAATAAGGACTTCTTTTCCCAGTACTTTCATGTCGTCAGCGGACGGGTTTTTCTGATCCCGGTATTCATGCTTGCCCTCACCGGTACCCACCTTTTTATGGTCAGGGTTGGTTTGTCCGGTGGAGAAAATCTGACGGTTGATCATACAGTAAACGAAGAGGGAGCAGAGCAGAAAGCTTTAGCTGATTTCCCTGTTTTTCAGGAAACGCAACTTGCAGATGTAGAGAAAATCGAATTCCCATTTATGCCCGATGATCCGGAAGAATTTTATGTGTTGAAATTGAAAGATCGAGAATTGTCGGTAAACCAGGTTACGGGAGAAATTACACAAGAAACCCGATACCCGTATAGTTTAATATTGGAAAAGCTCAGTTTAGATTTACATACCGGACGAACGAATGCTATTTGGGCAATTATTTTAGGTTTTGCTTCGCTGAATATCCTGTTTTTCATGTATACTGGTTTTGTGATTACGCTCCGGAGAAAAGGGACAAAAGTGAAAAACAAGTTCAATGCTTCCACAGCGGAATACGTGATTTTGGTCGGAACAGAAAACGGCAGTACATTATCTTTTGCCAATAAAATCCATCAGCAGTTACTGGCACTTGGGTATAAATCATTTCTGACCGAGATGAATCGCTTTACGCTCTTTCCCAAAGCAACACATTTCTTGGTTTTCAGTTCTACTTATGGCTTGGGTACAGCGCCGACGAACGCGACACATTTCGATAAATTGATTGCAAAGTTTCCGCAAAATCAATCTGTTCAGTATTCCGTCATCGGGTTCGGATCAAAGGCTTATCCCGATTTTTGTGCCTATGCCAGACAGATCGATGAGCTATTGGCTCAACAAAGTTGGACGACACGACTGCTCGATTTGCATACGGTAAATGACCGTTCGGTAGAAGAATTTATGGCGTGGGTTAAGGTTTGGAACGAAAAAGCTTTCTGCGAACTGAGCATTACTCCGGCGCAGTATGTCACCAAAATAACCGGATTGAAGAAGTTTGACGTATTGGAAAGAACAAAAGTTACCGAGGACAATTCTACGTTTAAAATAGTGCTTCGGCCACCAGGCAGACAGTCTTTTCAATCGGGGGATTTGCTGGCGATTTATCCGGCAAATGATGGTCGGGAACGGCTGTATTCTATCGGTAAAAAAGACGGAAATATCCAGCTTATGGTCAAGTTACATCCTAACGGATTGGGATCTGAATTTCTGTATCATTTAACCAAAGACGCCAGCATTTCTGGTCGGGTTGTCCTCAATAAAGGATTTCATTTTCCTGTGAAAGCTACGGCAGTTGCTATGATAGCGAATGGAACAGGTATCGCTCCTTTTCTTGGTATGATCGCGGAAAACAAAAAGAAAGCATCTGTTCGGCTTTATGTCGGTTTCCGGTACAACAACGTGCTTTCTAAACAATATCGTCAGTTTGCTGATGAGGCTATAACATCCGGCAAGTTAGCTGATTTCCGAACAGCCTTTTCGCGGGAAGAAAACCGAAAATATGTAATGGATCTTATCCGAGAAGATGCTCCGTTTTTTTCCGAATTATTGGATAAAAAAGGTGTCATTATGATTTGCGGTTCATTGGCCATGCAAAGGGATGTGGAAGCTGTCCTGGCTGAAATATGCTTGACTAGAGACTTGAGCAAGTACAAAGGACAGATTTTAACGGATTGTTATTAAACGATTATCCTTGAAAACCCCCATTATATTGTTGATATGTTGTTACAGCCTTTTGGTGCAAGTGTTGGATGCCCAAATCTTGGTCAGAAAAGAGTTAACCAAAATGGGTTCGCTCTTCGATATCACGGTTGTAGACCAAGACAGTACACGTGCGCACCAACATATCCAAGATGCTGCAGACGAAATAGAACGCATCGAAAATCTTATTTCAGAATGGAGATCTACTACCCAGATCTCACAAGTCAACCAAAATGCTGGCATCCATCCCGTAAAAGTTGACCGTGAAGTTTTTGAGTTGACCCAACGGGCTATCCGTTATTCTCAACTCACGGATGGTGCTTTTGATATCAGTATAGCTGCTCTGGATAAGGTCTGGGTTTTCGACGGCAGTATGGAGCAGTTGCCCTCCGATACCGCTATTCGTAACTCTGTGCAGTATGTCGGCCACCAGTATATTATTTTGGATAGTGTAAACTCAACCATTTTTTTGGAAAAGAAAGGCATGAAAATCGGCTTTGGTTCTATAGGTAAAGGTTACGCAGCCGATAAAGGGAGGGAATTGCTACAATCTTTGGGGGTAAAAGGCGGGATTGTCAACGCTTCAGGCGACCTATCGACTTGGGGGACGCAGCCCAACAAGCAGCCATGGAAAATAGGTGTACGTAATCCGTTTAAAACCCACAAGATGATAAAAGTCTTGAAGCTGGGATACGGCTCTGTAGCGACATCTGGAAGTAATGAAAAATTTGTGGAAATAAATGGTAAACGTTATGCACATATTATCAACCCCCAAACCGGCTGGCCATCTACTGGTCTAACCAGTGTAACGGTATCGGGGCAATCTGCCGAGTTTGCGAATTTTCTAAGCACATCCATTATGGTATTAGGCAATAAAAAGGGTAAAAAACTACTTAAAAAATTCCCTGGTTACAAAGCCATTATCGTGAAAGACCGGTAAGGCTTGTTGTCTTCACCTAGTCTTCGTTATTCCTATCGAGCGATTAAAAGATTTTTTTGAATAAAAAAAGCCCGCAAAGATTCTTGACGGGCTTTTTAAATTAATAGTTATTGTGTGTGATTTTAAGACTTTTCCTTTCTAATACTACCGATGATCATTTCTAAGATGGCAACGACAAGCGCAAACAAGGTCGCGTTCCAAAACCCATTGACGTCAAATTTTGTTCCCATAAGCGTATCGGAGAGCATGATCATGAGTACGGTAATAATAAAAGATATCAGGCCGAATGTAAGCCAATTCAGTGGAAAGGTCAGCAACCGAAGTATTCCTCCGACTATGGCATTCACCAGACCAATAACAAGACCGGTTACTATCGCCCATCCAAATCCAGCGACCTGTACCCCTGGGATAATGTAGGCTGCAATAGCAACTACTAACCCTGTAAGCAGAAGTGATATAATAAATCTCATAATTTGTGTATTTGATTTTTAGTATACATGTTTTGTCATGTTCAAAATTGATGCCAAAACAATATATCTATACCTAATCCTATTAAACTTTTTGGACGGACTATTATTTACAAGGGGTAAAATAGGACAAACGATTTCGTCGATATGCTTCCTAAATTTGTATTATCTTTGTTTTGAAACACAACAATAGTTTTGAATTCTTTGATTTTCTAAATTTTGACTTTTTTATTTAAATCATGTATAAAACGCTGAAACCAACATTGGAAAAGGAGCTTGCAGATATTAAAGAAGCAGGCTTATATAAGAAAGAACGGATTATTACCACCCCTCAAGGTGCTGATATCCGGGTGAGTACAGGGCAGGAAGTGATTAACTTCTGTGCAAACAATTATTTGGGGCTTTCTTCGCATCCTAAAGTGATTGAAGCGGCAAAGAAGACGATAGATAGCCATGGCTATGGTATGTCCTCGGTACGGTTCATTTGTGGTACGCAAGATCTTCATAAAGAGTTGGAGTCAAAGATTTCGAAATTTCTAGGTACAGAAGACACCATACTCTATGCGGCGGCTTTTGATGCGAATGGAGGTGTATTCGAACCCTTATTCGGAGTGGAAGATGCTATTATTTCGGATGAATTGAATCATGCTTCGATCATTGACGGTGTACGTCTATGTAAAGCGCAGCGGTTTCGCTATAAAAATGCTAACATGGAGGACCTGGAGACGCAATTGAAAGCTGCTTCGGGTGCTCGTCATAAGATCATTGTTACCGATGGTGCTTTTTCTATGGATGGATCTGTCGCACCATTAGATGAAATTTGTGATTTAGCAGATAAATATGAGGCCTTAGTCATGATCGACGAATCCCACTGTTCGGGTTTTGTCGGTAAAACCGGACGTGGGACACATGAACTGTTTAATGTTATAGATCGCGTAGATATCATTACGGGGACATTGGGGAAAGCACTCGGTGGAGCCTCAGGAGGATTCACATCAGGACGTAAGGAAATTGTTGATATGCTTCGCCAACGTTCACGCCCCTATTTATTTTCGAATACCTTGGCACCAGCTATTGCTGGAGCGTCCATTGCTGTATTGGACATGTTAAGTGAGACAACAGAGCTGCGGGATAAACTAGAGAGCAATACAACATATTTTCGGGAGAAAATGACTGAAGCGGGATTTGATATTAAACCGGGTTTCCATCCCATCGTCCCAGTCATGTTGTACGATGCAAAATTAGCACAAGAATTTGCGGCTAAGATGTTAGAAGAGGGGATTTATGTAATTGGGTTTTATTACCCTGTTGTACCTAAAGACAAGGCACGTATTCGCGTGCAGGTATCAGCAGGGCATGAGGTATCCCATTTAGATAAAGCGATAGCCGCCTTTACTAAGGTAGGGAAAGAACTAGGGGTTATCCAATAGTTTTCAGCTCATCCCATACTTTGTCCAAGATGATTTTTTGCCCATAGATAACGGATTTATCGACTTGGTCAGCAGGAACAACAGTACACTGCTTTTGCATAGACAACTCTTGGATAGCCAATATATAGCTGTCCATAAGGTTGTCATGCGCGCATAAAAAAATGGGGAGGTCTAAATGGACGATATCGCGAAGCTCTGTGCCGATAAGTAAACCGCTTAACAGACTATAATTTGCACTATTTTCGGCTTTATCTAAAAGGGTCAGCGCGCGGATCGTAAAAACATCATGTAAAATGTTGCCTTGACTGAGCTCCAAACCTTTTCGGAAAGCATCCTTATCTATAGACGGGGCTTTTGTAATACTGTTTTTTAGCAGGCTATAGGTCGATAGTACCTGAAACATTTCTCCGGTAATATAAGTCTTGAAGAAGGCTATGTGATTGCCCTTTACATGAATGTGTTTTGAATGTGTCCCTGGTAAAATAAATAACGCTTCGCTGTCGCGAGCCTGTTGGTGTAGAAGCCCCAGCAGCTGCACTTCTTCGCCGCGCATGACGTCGTCTTCACTGCATACTCCCGAAAGCAACAAGACATTGTGATCAAATTTTTCGCTACATCGTATAGTTTCGTGCCGCAGACTGCTGCCATCGAGGGTAAAGGGCAGAGGGGAGTAGGGTATTTCCCGTATGCCAATGGAGGATGTAGCCATTCCCGAGATAACGACAGGGACAGATCCTTGGGGCGAAACAGAATCCGGTATCAACAGATAGGGACGTAGAAAACCCAAAAAATAATCTTCTCGGGAAGTTCCTTCTTTTTCATTTTTAAACGACTCGTAAATAGCAGCGCAGCCGAAGGAGTTAGTTACCTCATGGCATATATTGATCGAATTGTCATTGATGCTGACAAGTCGGACTCTCAGGGAACTTGTTCCCCAATCCACACTAAAAAAATACTTCATGGTAAGCGAATAAGGAAAACAAAGATAGATATTGTATACAATATACAAAATGAATTTTGTAAAATTGTAGACAGAATTGTAATTTACAAGAGTAATATAAAAATGTATAGCAGCGGTATGAAATACTCAAAACAGGAAAATTCAGCTCAACTTTCCAATACGACCTATTCGAAAGTAAGGGAGCGGTTACGTAACGACATATTGTCGAATTATTTTGCGCCGGGTACGCGGCTCAAGATATTGGATCTTGTCAAGCTGTACAATGTGAGCCAGATGCCTATACGGGAAGCTTTGCAGCAATTACAAGGAGAGGGATTAGTTGTCATCGAACAACATAAGGGAGCTTATGTCCGCCACGTTGACAAAAAATTTGTGTCAAATATATATGATGTGCGACGTGTCATTGAGGTATTCCTGACGCTCGAGAGCATGCGTTCCATCACAGATGATGTCCTGAAAAGACTGTGGAAAATCCAGGCGGGTTGTGAAAAAGCAGCGAAAAAAGGAAATCTTGATCAGTTGCTGAAATACAATACGGATTTTCACGGTACATTGTATAAGTTGGCCGATAATGAGGAGGCCTTCCATTTGGTGGAGGGACATTGGCAACTGATCAATAGCTTGAGAATGTCTTTTGGTTTTGGTGTAAGCCGAGGCGATGAGATCATTGCTGAGCACGAACAGATCTTAAAAGCGCTCGAACAGCGCGATGAAAAAGCGCTAGAGAAAGCGGCAAGCCTGCACTGCCTCCATGCGAAGGAAGATGTACTCCTACAAATGGACATGGTGGAACAAAGAAAGTTGGTGCAGGCAAAATAGGACGTATCCAATCGGATAGCGGGAAAGTATAAAAAAATAAATTATATTTTGTATATTGTATACAATATATTATATTTGACCTGTAAACAATTGTAAACTATTACTTCATGCCAAAGTCTGGACAAAAATTTAATTGGGAATTTATATCGTTACTATGGTTTGCTTTTTTCTTTAATCAAGCTGACCGACAGGTGTTCAATATTGCTTTGCCTGCAGTACGGGATGATCTGGGATTGAATGATGTGCAGCTTGGTTTGATAGCGTCGGCATTTATACTGGCGATTGGCGTTTTTGTTCCGCTTGCGGGGTATGTGGGTGATCGGTTTAGTAAAAAATCGGTTATTATGCTAAGCTTGCTGATCTGGAGTAGCGCCACGTTTTTCACGGGTTTTTCAGGTGGATTTCTGGTCCTTATTCTTCTGCGTTCTATTGTTGGGGGAAGTGAGGCTTTTTATGCGCCGGCTGCCAATGCGTTGATCGGCGAAAAGTTTAAATCAAATCTAGGCCATGCCATGGCTATACACCAGACAGCGTTATATATAGGGATCATAGGGAGCGGTATTATAGGTGGTTATATTACGGAACACTATGGTTGGCGGACGGTGTTTTATATTTTCGGAGGGATAGGGATTATTCTTTTCATCATCATGCTCTTTAGGCTTGAGAATGGTTTGGTCTCCTATAGGGAGCAAAAGATTACCGTTTTTGATGGTATTAAAAGTCTGGTGGCCAACAGAACGGCTTTATTTTTAACTGCTTCGTTTGCCTGTATGGTTTTTGTGAATGTCGGCTACCTGACCTGGACTTCTACTTTTCTGCATGAAAAATTTGGCCTTAGCCTGACCGAAGCGGGTTTTTCTTCGATGTTTTATCACCATGCTTGTGCTTTTGTAGGGGTAATGATTAGTGGTAAGTTTTCCGATAAACTTGCTGCTAAAAATATAGGTGCCCGATTAAAGATTCAGGCTTGCGCACTGCTGCTTGGTGCACCGTTTATATTTTTCATGGGATGGGGCGCGACGTTGCCCGTGGTCTATGTCTCCCTAGGTTTATTTGGTTTGTTCAGGGGAATGTATGATTCGAATATTTATGCGTCATTATTTGCGGTGGTCGACGAAAGGATACGGGCTTCGGTGTCTTCCGCGATGATTATGTGTGCTTATATCATCGGTTCGTTGGCACCTACCGTATTGGCTTACTTTAAATCTGAGGTAGGACTGACGAACGGTTTAGCATCACTTTCCCTTTTTTATATTTTGGGCGGAATACTGATATTTATTGCATTGAAATTTACGTTCAAGAGAGATCGGAATATTGTTTTAGAAATAATGAAAAATCGTGATGAACTTGAAAAATAAAATTGCGCTCGTAACTGGCGCGGGTAAAGGTCTGGGAAAGGGAATTGCACTTGAGCTAGCAAGTCAGGGGGCAGATATCGTGATCAATGATCTCCGGTACGGTGAAGAGGTTGCCACATTGGAGGCTCAAATCCATGAGCTAGGCCGCAAATCGTGGTTTAAAGCGACCGATATCACACAGGAGGACGCTGTGAAAGCGATGTTTTCATTCATCCGCAATGAAGTGGGTCGACTTGATATCCTGGTTAATAACGCGGGGGTGGACAGGCCTCAGGATATTTTTTCGACCTCGCTTGAAGACTGGAACTTTGTGATGCAAACCAATATCACAGGTTGTTTTCTGTGTTCGAAATATGCATTATTGTTGATGCGGGAACAGCAACAAGGGAGGATTGTAAACGTAAGTTCGGTGGTAGGACATCAGGGTGCCTTAAAGGGGCATGTACATTATGCATCCTCAAAAAGTGGCATGTTCGGATTGACGAAGACCCTGGCGCGTACCGCTGCAGCCTTTGGCGTTAATGTAAATGCTGTAGCTCCGGGAGTGATAGAGACCGAGCTTTCGCTCAAGACACATGGTGAAACAGGTATGGACGCCTTGCGGAAAAGCATCCCCTTGGGACTCGGAAATGTAAAAGATGTAGGATTGGCCGTGGCATTTTTGTGTAGCGATGGTGCGAGGTATATCACAGGGATAACATTGGATGTTAATGGAGGACTTTACTTCCGATAGTTTTTTATTGAAATAAAAATTATATACAATATATTATATATGAAACCATCATAATTTATTCAGACTACAAGGGGAATGAATAAATCTGATAGCTTCATCACCATTGAAAAACAAATTTATACAGATGAAAGTTACAAAAATCGAGACATTTATTAGTGATGTGTATAGAACCAACTGGGTCTTTGTCAAGGTACATACTGATTCGGGTCTATATGGTGTGGGGGAAGCTACTTTGGAGCATCAGGAATTAACGGTAGAGGCTGCGGTGCTTGAGCTGAACCGCCATCTGGTCGGTAAGGATCCACATAATATAGAAGCTTTTTTTCATGATACCTTACGCAATTCATATTGGCGGGGAGGTCCAGTGCTGATGAGTGCGATGGCTGGTGTGGAGATGGCGCTATGGGACATTAAAGGCAAGGATCTGGGTGTACCCGTTTACCAATTGTTAGGGGGTAAGGTTCGCGATAAAGTTCCATGCTATGCCAACGGATGGTTTGCTCCTGCCAAAACTCCGGAAGAATTTGCGGCGAAGGCTAAAGAGACTGTGAAGAAGGGTTATAAGGGATTGAAGTGGGATCCTTTTGGCTCGGCCTATTTGACATTGACTAAGCAAGAGTTTAACCTGGCCATAGATTGTATCGCTGCGGTGAAGGATGCTGTAGGTAATGAGATGGAAATTTTGATTGAGGGACACGGTAGGTTCAATTTGCCGACTGCTCTTAAGGTGGCTCATGCAATTGAAGATTTTGGCGTCTTGTGGTTTGAAGAGCCATTGCCACCGGAAAACCTGGAGGGCCTTGCTCAACTGAAGAAAAGAACGAAAGTTCCCATTGCTGCTGGTGAACGGTTGTACGGACGTATGGATTACCGATCTTTTTTCAACTTGGAATGTGCAGACTTTGCACAACCAGATGTAAGTCATTGTGGGGGAATAATGGAAACACGTAAGATCGCTGCCATGGCGGAGTGCCATCATATCCCGGTGTGTCCGCACAATCCGATTGGTCCGATTGCTAATGCAGCTACGCTGCAGCTGGCGGCATGTACCCCAAACTTCTACTTGTTGGAGACGATGAGTATGGACATTCCGTATCGTCATGAACTGACGACCGAGCGGGTGGCCTTCAAAGATGGGTTCATGGAAATAAGTAACGCACCTGGGCTAGGCATCGATATCAAAACAGAAAATTGTAAAAAATATCCTTATCAGCCGCATGACTTACGTCACTACAATGGTAAACTCACGGAGATTCGCCCGGCGGATGCGAAGGATTCTTTTCAACAAAATGCATACGCAAAAAATGAGCAATAACAGGAATAGCTTTAATCGAGATCTATTCGATCAGCTACCTGTCATAGGGATACTGAGAGATGTGAGCTTGGAAGATGCCGACAGGATAGTACCGTTGTACATCGAAGCGGGTTTTACGACGCTTGAGGTGCCGATAAATTGTGACGATGCGGAAGAACTGATACGTAGCTTTGTGCAACATTTTGGAGATCGCTTGAACATCGGTGCGGGATCGGTCCTTGATAAGTCGGATCTGGATAAGGCACTTGGGGCCGGCGCAGGGTTTATTGTTACTCCCATCGTCGATGAAGAGGTCATCCGTAGTTGTGTAAACAAAGCTATCCCGATCTTTCCGGGAGCTTTTAGTCCTACGGAGATCGCCAAAGCCTGGAAACTTGGCGCTACAATGGTCAAGGTGTTTCCAGCTGAAGAGCTAGGGCTGGGTTATATCAAGGCCTTAAAAGCTCCGCTGAAAAATATAACACTTCTACCTACCGGAGGTATTTCGATTGATAATGCGGTGGCTTATTTTCGAGCGGGGGTGCAAGGTTTAGGAATATCGACAGGGCTGTTTAAATCGGAGTTGATCCGCAACAAAGATTGGGATGGGCTTCGGAAACATTTACTGTCGTTTTATCAGGTAATCAAGAACAGAGGACTTAAATGAAATAAAACACAATTATAAACAACTATTAAATTATTCTATTATGAGGGGGAAAACAATTATAACGCTGTTTATTCTTGCTTTATCGATAGTAGGCTGTCAAAAAAAGAACCTAGACAATAATATTGGTTTAGAATTTGACGTGCTTAACGTCAATTTTGGAGGCGACTTAGCCGACCGTTCCTGGAAGGAGGGTGACGAAATCGGTATCTACAGTTCGTGTACACGTAATGAGCAACAGAATATTGGGATGAGCTCGAACGAAAACGCGAAGTATAGGGCAAGGATAGCAGGAAGCGAAATTTATTTTACAAATGTATCGGATGGCGATCAGATTATTGCAACGGCTGCTGATCATAATTTTAAATTTTACGCTTACTTTCCGTATTCGAATACAAACACTGGTATTTCGGCAGTAGGTGTACAGGTGCCGATGAAGCAACTCCATGCCGTAGGGGTCGAGAATTATGGATTATATGTCGCGAATGAACAAGTGACGACAGTTGTGCCTACGGTTGATCTGGATTTTAAGGGTGTATTTAGCATAATAGAGCTTTATCTACCAAACGATATTATTGAGGAGGATGGCAACTCTGTCGTTCGGTCATTGACACTGAAAGCAGCTGTTGCTGAAAATTTCGATGGCGTATTGGCTGACGGAGGTACGTATAATCTGGAGACAGGAGTATTTACCAGTAACCCGGATATGCGTGCAGAGGAAGTCGAATTGGATTTTGGTACATCAGGACTTCTGCTGACAGATGCTTTTACGAAAGTGTCACTGGCGGTAGCACCCTTTACTGTTCCTGTAGGGGGACTGGATGTGGTCGTCACTGACCTGTCCGGCAATGAAACTAGCCTAACCATATGGGGGGAAGAAAGTGACGAAGGTACTGTATTAGCGGCCGGAGAGGTCTTGACACAATATCTGAGTAGGGACAACGATGGTATTATTCCAGTGAACTTTCCGGTGGTTTTTCCACTTGGAATAGTCAGTGGTGTTCAGAGTAATAATGCTACAACTCAGCCTAGATGGGTCGTTGAAGGAATATGGACTTCCTCCCAACCGCAAGCTTATGCCGAATGGCATAAGGTTTCGAACCATGAATCCGATGCAGCTGGTCGAACTTACCAACTTGCATTGACAAATAGTGGTGCGATCAGTACTCCTGAAATTCGAGGTATTTGGACGGGTGATTATTTGGAGTTTTTGCTTCCGGTTAAAAGATTTGCGGCAGGAACGGCAGTGACGATGAAAGCTCCGTTGTATACAAGGCAAGGACCTATATTCTGGAATATACAATATTTTGACGAAGGAGAATGGAAATCGAATACGCAAAATTTGACCACGGATTTTACGACTATGAATCCTGGGGCTACTGAATCTACGTACGAATCTACGCTTTTCTTGAGATACGACGATATTGGAAGGGTCATCGAGCACACAATGGTGTTTACCGATGCAATCCAGAGCGGATATGTTAAGATCAGGCTTACCTGTGCGGAAGGCAGCAAACAGGCCGATGGCAATACGGCAAACTCAGCAGGCACACGTACCGCCGCGACACGCACAACTCCGTGGACAAATGCTGGTAACTACGCTGCTCCAACTTACTTTCGCTCCGTGGCCGGGAATGAAGATTCCTATGCTGTAACTTTTTCCATTAACTAACCATAAATAAAGTTTTATGAACAGATTAAAACATCCATTGTTATTGATCCTCTGCCTGCTTTCCATGCAGGTAGTGTGGTCGCAGGAAATAAACAAAGTTAGGGGAAAAGTCGTCGATGCAGATGGGTTGCTCCTTAGCGGTGCCTCGGTGAAAGTTTTGGACAATCCTCGGACTGTAAATACGAATACGGCCGGCGAGTTCGAGATTGAAAGTGGCCCCGATGGTATATTGGTGTTTAGCTATATCGGGTATGACGAGCAGCAGGTCGCTGTCGGAGGTCGTTCCTATTTGGAAGTTACCATGAATCGGCAATCTAATGTTCTTGAAGATGTCGTTGTCGTTGGCTACGGTACACAAAAACGGACAAACGTAACAGGAGCCGTAACCTCTGTAAACTACAATGAGCAGGCATTATCACGGCCTATTACGACGACAGCGGGTGCTCTTGCCGGGCTAAGTCCGGGCCTGGCTGTACAACAACCTTCCGGAAGACCTGGAAGTGAAGGTGTAATGCTGCGTGTACGGGGTGTTGGGACACTTAATAATTCAGCGCCGTTGGTTATTGTCGATGGGTTTGAGACGACGATAGGGAACGTCAATCCAGATGATATCGAAAGTATGTCTATCTTGAGGGACGCTGCCTCCAGTGCTATTTATGGCAATAGGGCCGCTAACGGGGTCATCTTGATTACCACAAAATCCGGTGCTTCAAAACCTACAGTATCTTTTAATAGCATCGTATCGTTGAATAAACCCCAAAATTATGTGAATTTGATTTCCAATTATGCCGATTATATGTCGTTGATTAACGAATCGGCAGAAAACATTGATGTAGCTTTACCGTTTTCACAAGCCATGATCGATCTTTGGCGCGAAAAGGAGAAAGATCCAAATGGAATCGCTGATTCGGGATACCCGAATTATGTAGCTTATCCGAACACCGATTGGATGGATGCTTTTTTCAATGATGAAATTTATCAGAGACACGCCCTTTCGGTATCTGGCTCATCCGGAGGAACTAACTATCTGATGTCCATGTCGTATATGGATAATCCGGGAATTATGATGAATTCGGGTATGAAAAAAGTTATGTTACGTGCCAATGTGTCGTCCAAGGTTAACAATTGGCTGGAAGTGGGAGCCAAACTGTGGGGATATGAAAACTCTTTACAGATGAATGATCTGGATAATGCTTTTAGTTTTATGACACGTTCCGTTCCAGGTATTTATCCGTATTATGATGGAAAGTATGGCTGGACGGAAAATCCCGAACAGAGTTCCAATTCACGTAATAATCTTTATTTTGCAGATCGGGTAAATGGATTGGATAGAACGTTCTACACCAATTCTACGCTATTTGCCGATGTGACATTGCCGTATTCATTGAAATATAATGTATCGTTGAACTATATCAGGCAGAATGGGGGGTATAAGTTTAATACGCGTACGCTAGATGCTTTTTCATTTAGAAACGATGATTGGGCCTACTATTACCAAGATTTAGAAAAATTATTGCTGCGAGTACGCAATGATAATGCCCGCCGTTGGACAGCGCAAAGCACCTTGTCATGGAATCGTACCTTTGCGCAAAAACATGATATTTCTGCATTATTGGGTTATGAGGCTTTATACAGCAACAGTGATAATTCATTTGTAGAGAAAAATGGTTTTCTGAGTGATAAACTTGTCGAGCTTAATACAGTGAGCAACATGGTCGCCATTACAGGTACACAGACTGATTTTGCCACGCAGTCGTTTTTTGGACGGATGCAGTATGCTTATAATAACCGTTATTTGCTGGAAATGAACCTCCGGTACGATGGTTCTTCTCGTTTTGCGCGACAGTCTCGTTGGGGAGTATTTCCTTCCGTATCAGCAGGTTGGCGCATCGATCAGGAGTCATTTATGGATAATTCAAAAATCGACAACCTTAAATTGAGGGGTTCCTGGGGGAAACTGGGTAACCACAGTATAGGAAATTATGATTATCAAGCTACTTATGCTTCAGGATTTGGATATTCGTTTGGTGGCACCCAAGCACCGGGTATAGTTGCGTCGTTATCAAACAATTTACTTGAGTGGGAAACGACAACGATGTCCAATATAGGTCTCGAATTAGGGGTGTTAAATAACCGCCTTTCTTTCGAAACAGACTTCTATAACAAAGTGACGGATGGTATCTTGTTTCGTGCACCGGTATATGCGACTGTGGGGGTTAAGTCGCCACCCTATCAAAATATTGCCGAAGTCACGAACAAGGGTATGGAATTCACGCTTGGGTGGCGTGACAAAGTTAAGGACTTCAATTATGGTGTGTCTCTCAACTTTACACGAAATTATAATCGGGTTACCAAATACAACGGAGCACTTAAGGCCGGTTGGGTAACGGATGAAAATGGACTACGGAATTACGAGACCAATATAGGTGATGTGGCTACGGTAGTTGGCAACGAACGCCGTACCATGGAAGGCAAATTGATCAATGAATATTATCTGTTGAACACTTATTCCGGCGATCAATCCTATTTCTTCAATGACGGGTCTGTCAACCCGAGTGGAGGTCCTCAAGATGGTATGATCCGGACGGAGGGTGATATGCAGTGGTTACAGGCGATGGTCGATGCAGGTAGCATATTTTTGCCCAATAGGAATATCAACAAGAAAGGGGTTTGGTATGGAGATTATATTTATGATGATGTAAATGGCGATGGTGTTTACGGGGATCCCAATGATTATACATTCCAAAATGTAGCGATGACACCTAAATATACCTATGGCTTCCAATTGAATATGGCATGGAAGGGTATTAGTCTGTCGACACTATGGGCAGGTGCAGGCGGCCATTCGGTTTATTATAGATTTCCTGGGATCAATGCTTATTCTACACGTGCTGACTTAACATTGCCGAAAGACATAGCCTATGACCATTACTTTTATGATCCGACAAATCCAGACGATCCGCGTACCAATCTGACCTCACAACATGGTCGTCTGACCATGAACTACGGTTCGGAACAAAATGGCGGTTCAAATTATTCCAATCTATGGCTTTATAAGGCTGATTACCTCAAGTTGAAAAACCTGACACTCGGGTATACCGTACCGAAGAAATGGATCGGAAAAGTTGGTTTCCAAGATGTGCGTTTGTTCGTCAGTGGTGAAAACCTACTCACATTTACGAAATTTCCGGGAATGGATCCTGAATTTACAGAAACATTACAGTTCTATTCTAATTTGAGTCAATATTCCATAGGCCTTAATATTAAACTATAAAGTATTTTATTATGAAAAAATTCGTTAAAATATATTGGCTTTCTCCTCTACTTTGCCTGATCGCTGGATGTAGCAACTTTCTGGATCGTAGTTCTTACGACGAGATCACTTCTGAAAATGTATTTACTTCTGCAGCTTTGGCGGAAACAGTGGTCAATGGAGCGTATAGTAACCTTAGATATGACTACAGCAACTTTGGAACGGAAATCATTAATTGGGATGCGCTATCCTCGGTGATGGACCCTGCTGATGCCAATGTTTCACTCAATTATTCGTATCTTCTTGGAACAATTCAACCCAATAACGGCATGTTTTCGAGATACTGGCAACGTTTGTATGAAGGCGTAAATCGTTCAAATGATGTCATCAATAATTTGCAGCGTGTGCCTGATATGAGTGATGAACTGAAGGCACAGCGTATTGCTGAATGTAAGTTTCTTCGTGCTTATCATTACTATCGGCTGAATAGTCTTTGGCGCGGTGTGCCTGTTTACTTAGCAAACCTGCCTAATGCGGAATATACACGTAGTCGGTCTTCGGAAAGTGACGTATGGAATGTGATTATAGATGATTTAACAGATTGTATTAATACACCTCAGCTTCCGGGAAAGTATGCCTCTAACAGTAGTGACTATGGTCGTGTAACTAAGGGCGCGGCTTATACCCTGCGAGGTAAGGTGTATCTATGGTTGAAGAAATGGGATTTGGCAGAGGCAGATTTTCGTGAAGTCGGTACGCTAGGGTATGGTCTCTATACCGGAAGCTATGCCAATTTGTTCAAACTAGCGCAAGAGAAGAGTGATGAAATGATTTTCAGTGTGCAGATGGAGGAATTGTCGGGAATGGGAAATACGTTTAGCCGTACGTACGGCAATCGTATGACAACAGGGGCAGGTAATTCGTCATTCTTTATGAATACACGTTTTGTAGATTCGTATGAGTGGGCAGACGGAAAGCCATTTGATTGGGAAGATATCATTCCCGGATATAATAATATGGAGCCCAAAGCCCGCAGTGTATATTTTCTTCGGGATAATATCACTTCTCCTGAACAAACGATTATGCAGACTTATGGCGCTGAAATGAGTGAATATCTACCAACTGGCAACGAAGCACGCATCAAGGCGGCTTATGCCAATCGTGATTCACGACTGGACGCCACGGTCATTACCCCTTATTCTATCTATTCAGGTGGCTTCTCGGGTGCAGCGATCAACTATTCGCCACGATGGCCATTTCGCAGCAGTGCGTCGGCACCGTATGATCTACAGACTAACTCCAACAGCTACATGCTGTATTCGATCCGCAAATTTGTAACGGAAGGAAGACAGTTCCTCAATGTGAGCTTCAATCCAGTAGATGTGCCTATATTCCGCTATGCGGATGTACTGCTCGGGCTTGCAGAGGCGCTGAACGAACAGGGGAGATATCAGGATGCTATCGTATTTGTAAACCAGGTGCGTAACCGTGCTAATGTGGCGTCTCTTAATGCACCGGGCAATCCGTATGTCGCGGTATCTAGTTCGGATGACCTGCGTCCACGGATTCGCAATGAACGAAAATGGGAACTTGCGGGTGAAGAACAACTCTACTATGATGAAATCCGCTGGGGAACATGGCAAGAGACGAAATTTGCGACAGGTAACGGTTTATTAGAGATGTGGGGAGCGCCGGTATATACCTACCAGTGGGGCGGATCGGCATATCTTAAATGGGCAATACCATCATCTGAAACAGAACGAAATACCAATCTTACGCAGAATGATGATTGGAAATAGAGGGGATCGGCTAAAAAATAGTATAAAGAAATGAAGATTATAAACTTTACCTTATTGACGCTTTGCTGTGTTGCTTCTTCTTGCAGCAAATCGGGTGACCCTACGGGCAATGTGGACACGGGAGGGATAGGCAAACCTCAACAGTTGAACTTGACGCCCATCGAAAACCTAAATCAAGGTAGTTCAGCGATCAATTCCCATGCGGATATCACCTCACGGTCTTCGTTAGTGATGAATTTTCGCAGTTATGTGGAGATAGGTTCGGGCGAAACCAAGGTAGATGCACCAGTATACCCTCGTGTCAAAAAGATGGCCAATGGAAAATATATCATGTTCTATCAGAATAACCAGATTGGTGCAGATACATATTATATCACAAGCTCGGATCTACAGACATGGACTGGAGGAGATAGACTATTTGCCCGTCATCCTATTGTTGACCAGTCCGGAGCGAATAACGAGCGTCGTTTTTCGACATGCAATGCCTTGGTACTTGCTAATGGCGATATTATCGCTGTGGCATCCTATCGGGCCAATACCAATTACAGGCTTTTGCCACAAAGCAACGGCCTGATTTTACGGCGGAGTACTGATAATGGTGTAACATGGGGTAATGCTGTGGAGATTTACCAAGGGACCAATTGGGAACCACATCTGTTGCAATTGCCGTCCGGTGAAATACATTGTTATTTCACGGATTCACGTACGCATATAGCAGAATATAATACAGGAACGGCATTGATTGTTTCCAATGACAACGGCCTTACTTGGACACCTTCATTCGGCAATACACCTTATCGGGTGATCCGAAAGAAGTATGGAGAGCAAAGTGGTGTCGGTCTATTTACGGATCAGATGCCGGGGGTGATCAAGCTCAACAACAGTAATGAACTTGTGGCTGCAATGGAATCTTACAATAATGCGAGTAATTATTACTTATCGTTGGCTTATTCGGGCGAGGATGGGGAATGGACAAATCTTTCCGAGACGGAGGAGGGTCCTGCCGACCGGAACAACTATATCTTTGCCGGAGCAGCACCGAGTTTGATTCAGTTTCCCTCAGGAGAAACAGTTTTATCGTATAATACGGCGTCACGTTTTACATTGAGACTGGGTAATGCTACGGCTCGGACATTTGGGGAGCCGTATGTACCTTTCAGCAAAACAGGCTTTTGGGGGACAATGGAAAGGACTGATGCGCATCAAATCATCGGCGCTATGCATACTTCGGGGGCTATCATGTTGGCACGGTTCAGTTTGAATCATGGCATAACTGTAACATCGAGAACAGTACATGTAGATGGTGATAATGTGGAATGGAAAAATACGGACGATGCGCTTTTCGTAGGCCAAAAGTCGCAGGCACAGGCGACCTTACGCGCTGCTGCTGACAACGATAACATTTATTTTTTGGTGGAAGTATTGGATAAGCAAATATCAAAGGATGATTACGTCAGTATCTTTCTTTCACCAGGAAGTGGTAATGGTCAAGTAGGTGCGGATTCACGTCGGATCAGGATATCGCACAGTGGTTTGAAGAGTACGGATGTTTATGGTGGAGGATGGCGCGAAACAGCTATGAATGTATCGGTTAGCAGTTCTTACGACGGTACACTATCGGATAACAGTGATGAGGACAATGGATACTTAGTCGAGATCGCTATTCCAAAATCGCAGCTAGATCTGTCGTCCGGCGAGCTGTTGGTCAACTTTTCACTGTTTGATACCCAGGGTGGTGAAGATGCTATCTCGAATACAGGAGATCGGAATACAGCGGCTTGGATTCCGATATCTTTTTGATAAAATAAGAGACGAAAGGTCTACAGCTCATATATTATTGTAACGAATGAAGATTTTTGCCGGTATACTTTTTTTGTATTTACTTTCCGCATGTTCAACACGATCGGGTAAAGAGTTCCGTATTTTTTCTGTAGACTCCAATGGTGAATTTGCTGTTGACGGTTATCAGGAAATAGATGACGGAATAGTTTGGATAACAGATACGAGCGATGTCCATACACCACCGGTATTTGAGTTAGCAGGGCCATGGGATTTATCCCAATACAACCGGATAATGGTAGTCTTGGTAAATGCCGATAAGCGAGAAAATCTCCAGGCTACTTTTAGGATGGAGGGTAACGGGCTGTCTGTGGAAGGCGGGAGATTGGAATCAAAAATAAGTGTAAGAGGCGGAGAGACAGTCGAATGGATTGTTCCAATCGTACCGTCACCGGCTCATCCCGATATACTAAAACGGATGACCGGTATGCGCGCTACACCTTTCAGTATAGATGGGGTCACATCCACGATAGACGCTGGGAAAATAAGCAGTATGCAGATCTCGTTTGATAAATGGCTGAAAGGGACAAAATTAGGAATTAAGAAGATCGTGGCGATCAAGAGAACGGAGATACCTACCCCCGAATGGTTTGCCCTCTCCGAGCCGGCGTTCTTTCCGTTTATAGACAGATACGGGCAGTTTATACACAAGGACTGGCCCGGAAAAACAAAAAATGACGGTGACCTCAAGGCAGATCTCCAGCGGGAGCTCGAAGAAATCGAAAATAATCCTGCACCAGATGACAGAAGCACGTACGGTGGATGGCTAAAAGGGAAAAGACTGGAGGCTACAGGAAATTTTCAAGTGCGTAAAGTGGATGGGAAATGGTGGATGGTCGATCCGGAGGGCTATTTATTTTGGTCCAATGGTGTGGTACGTGTGACTCCTTCATCGGCAGTGACAATCATTGATAAGAGAGAAGATTATTTCTCTCTCCTTCCGGATATAAGTTCCAATTTAGGCGAATTTTATCACACGAAGGATGAATTTCTGTATAGGTACTACCAATCTTGGGGCATAAAGCAAACCTATGACTTTTCTGCTGCGAACATACGGATAAAATACGGAGAAGACTGGCGCACATCGTATCGTGATATGATCTTCAAAAGACTTCGAAATTGGGGAATGAATACGATCTCTGCCGGATCGGCAAAAGAGATATATCGTGAAAATGGAGCACCCTATTGTGATCGGATCGAGCTCAGCAGCCCGCGCATCGAAGGTGCACCGGAACGGTTGAATGTGATCCGGGATCCCTTTCATCCGGAATTCGGTAAGAAGTTCGCCGAACAGCTGGAGGAAAGAAAGGAGGAACTAGAAAGTGCATGGTGTTACGGCTATTTTGTGGACAATAAATTGGTGTGGGGAGCAGACCACGACTTGGGGCGGTGGGTGCTAAAGTCGTCGGCTGTACAGCCGGCAAAAAAGGAGTTCGTAAGGGTATTGAAGAGTAAATACAGCACAATAGAAGCCTTAAATGCTGCCTGGAAATCGGCATACAAAAGCTGGGAAGAACTACTCACCCTACAGGACGAACCTGTGGAAGGTTCGATAAACGATTGTACGGAGTTTTCGGCTATCCTGATCAAAGAATATTTCAAAAATGTGAGTCTGGTAATGCAACAAGTAGCAGTCGGTAAATTGTATTTGGGGTGTCGCTATGTGACGGTAAATGAAAGGGTTCTTCGGCTTGCTGCAAAATATTGTGACGTGTTAACATTTGATCTCTTTTGGGATTCGCTGGCTGATTTTAAATTGCCACAAGGAGTGGATAAGCCCGTTTTGATCGGTGAATTCCATTTTGGTGCATTGGATAGGGGATTGTTTCATCCCGGCCTCAACCAGAAGGCGAATCAAGCGGAAAGAGCATTGGCCTACGAAAAATATATGCAGTCTGCTTTGCTTAACCCCTTTGTGGTGGGTACCGCCTGGCACCAGTTTTCCGATCAAGCCACAACGGGCAGATTTGATGGAGAAAATTTTCAGGACGGCTTGACAGATGTATGCGATAGAGTATATCCGGAAACAATCACAAAAGTGAAGGAAATAGGAAGAAATCTTTATTCGATTAGAAGTAAGCAACATTAAAAAGAAAAATTAATGAGAAAGCATTTACATATATTCACTATTCTGTTTTCGATGGCCCTGATATTTCCTTTGGCTTCGGGCTGTAAAACGGACAAAACCGTAACTCCCCGCCCTAAGGTTGAAGCGAAAGAGGAGACTGGGTCGATCTCCTTGAACAACTCCAATATACATGTCATCGGAGCAAAATATGTTTTCCGCACACCGGAAAAACTGTCTTTCAAACGATTTTCTGAACAAACCTTAAATCTGCCAAGCGATATCCGAAGATTTAGTACGACTTATGCTTTGGCGACGACCGGTATTTCCATACAGTTTAAAACCCGGAGTTCATCGATCCACTTAACATTTTCGCGGGAGTCGGGAATGAATGACAGGGGTTCTTTTAAGGTATTAAAGGATGGCGCAGACTTGAAGACTATTTCATTTGAAGGGACGGTCACCGCGCCTATACAGATCGAGCTAAACGCTTTGCCTACGGACAAAGAGTACGTATATGAGATTATTTTGCCATGCTATACGAATGTATCCCTGACCAAATTGGAATTGGATGGAAAAAGCAGCATAACAGCTTATGCCCCTGCGCTGAAGGGCGGCGTATACATTAGCTTCGGAGATAGTATCACGCATGGGGCAGGACAAGGAGGAGCCACCTACCTGACCTATCCGTTTTTGCTGGCTCAAAAACTCGATATGAATCTGTATAATCTAGCAGTAAGCGGGGCGAAGATCTCGATGCCCATTGCCGAAATGGCTAAAGAGATGCCTCAAGCCGATGTGATCACCATCATGATAGCTTATAACGATTTTTCATCTGGCAATCGTACGGCAGCACAAATTGATAACGATTATAGGATGCATTTAACGGAGATACGGAATAATCAACCCTCAGCAGAAATATATTGTATCACGCTATTGTATACGACAAATGTATTGAACACCACTACGGGATTGACACCGGATGAAGTTCGGGATATCGTGAAGGATATTGTGACAGAATATCAGACTACAGATAATAAGCTGCATCTTATCGAAGGGGATAAAATTATCACTTCTTCGACTCAATTAGCTGATCAGGTGCATCTAAATGTGGCGGGTGCCAGCAAGTTGGCAGATGAACTCTTTAACATAATAACTCAATAAGTAGCTTTATGAAAAAGATAAAATGGCAAAATAAAAGTAAAGAAATGAACCGATCTATAAGAGAAAAAAAATATATTGGCAAAGGACTTTTCCTGCTATGGGCGATGGTTTTTACAATAAGCCAGGTCGCTTGTGTCAATCGAAAGGATAAGGATGTATCTTCTTCTAATCCGCCGGTAAGGTGGTCGGAAGAGAAGGCGAATGAATGGTATCAAAAACAACCCTGGATAGTGGGATGTAACTTTGTTCCCTCTACCGCTATTAACCAAATCGAGACCTGGCAAAAAGATACTTTCGACCCGGAGACCATAGATAGAGAACTAGGGTGGGCGCAGGACATCGGATTCAATACGGTACGGATCTTTTTACATAACTTGGTTTGGGAAGAAAACCCAGAGGAATTTAAAGATAGATTAGACCAATTCCTGTCGATTGCAGACAAGCATGATATCAGAGCTATTGTTACTTTTCTGACTAACGGTACTTTTCATGATTCATTACCTCCAAAGTTGGGTAAGCAAAATCCACCTATACCAGGTGTGCATAATTCAGGATGGGTACAATCGCCCGGTGCTGAAATCGTTAATGATTCATCCAAGTGGGAGCCTATCGAGAAATATATCAAAGATGTCGTCGGAACTTTTAAAGATGACCGACGTATTGTGTTCTGGTCGGTATATAATGAGCCTGAAAATCCGAAACGTGGGGCTTATAGCCTGCCCTTGTTAAGGAAAGTTTTTAAATGGGCAAGGAGCGCAAACCCCTCACAGCCCTTGACTTCACCGATCTGGAAGATACCGGGAGATGACCGGACCGCATTGGATATTGTAAGCTTTCTTGGGGAAAACTGCGATATTATCACGTTCCATTCCTATCATGATCCGGAAACCACAAAAAAATATATACAGCTGTTAAAAGCTTTCCGCAGACCAATGGTCTGTACGGAGTATATGGGTAGAACGCGTGGCTCGACGTTTGAGAACACGATGCCCATATTCAGGAGTGAACATGTGGGTGCAATCAGCTTCGGGCTGGTTGCGGGTAAGGCCAACTTCCATTATCCTTGGGGTAGCAAAGAAGGTGCGCCGGAACCGGAGGTTTGGTTTCACGATATATTCAGACAAGACGGTACACCTTATAGCCAGAAAGAGATCGAGTTTATCAAAAGTATGACAAACGCTACAGAATAGTATCCATCCTTCAGAGTTTTTTATGTAATTTTTATAGTAAATCGTATGAAATTTAATTTTTTTAAGCCGGTCCTACAGCCAAAGACATTTATAAAATCCTGTATGGTTCTTGGTATTTTGTCCCAGGGTGTATTACAAGCAAACGGACAAGAGGTTCGTGAAAACATAGATCAGGGGATCAATGTTCGTATTTCTTGGGATTATAATACCTATCACGAAATGGATCGTGTGCATGTTGCCAATCAAGGTAAAATCGAACAAGATCTTCATTACCCAAGGGTCAAGAGGTTGTCTGATGGGACGTTGCTGATGACTTTTAACAATCACCATTACGGATGGAATATTTATGTCAGGCGAAGTGAAGATAATGGCAAAACCTGGAGCGATGCACAAATGTTGCGCCAGAGCTTTAAATCTAAATCTACAGTGGGTAATGATGAGACTGTTTTTGTGAATCCGGATTTTATTGAATTAAAGGATGGAAGGATTATGTTAGCCTATCAGTGGCGTTACAAAAATGGTTATCATGATATCCCCAATACCAACGAGAACTGTGGCGTTGAAATTATGTTTAGCAACGACAAGGGCAAGACGTTTACCGCGCCGCGCGAAATGTATAGAGGTCGTTGTTGGGAGCCTGCTATGCTACAGCTGCCGACGGGAGAAATCCATATGTACATCACCTCAAGTCAGGAAGTTGTCAATAAAGTGTCCAATCCACGTACCGTCGTCATACGTTCGTTTGACGGAGGAAATACATGGCAGGGAAAAAAACTAGCGACATATCGTGATGCGGAAACTGTTTCGCGAACAGTAGATGAACGTTCCTCTTATGACGGTATGCCTACTGCGGTCTGGTTGGATGACAATAATGGTATTGCTATGCCGATTGAAGTATGGAGCGGTAAATTAGCGGTAGATCAAACACCAATGATCGTCAAAACAGATGCGGCTGTCAACTGGCGTGGAGATCAGGAGAAAATCATCAAAGAAGGTGGACCGGAGTATCCATATAAAAAGCAATTAAACAAAGACTTTTTCGGCTACGGACCTTACTCGACGAAGTTGGCTACGGGAGAAGTGGTGGTATTGAGCAACGGTACCTATAAAGGAGAGCAAGGGATATGGGCGTTTATCGGGGATAAAAAAGCGGATAACTTCCGGTTTGCAACTTCACCTTTTATAGGCCACTGGGGATCAATTGACGACATGGGTAATAATCGCGTAATCGCTTCGGGGACGGCAAACTATACCGATTCTGCCGGAGCTGAACGTGCAAAAGTTGTACTGATGACAGGAAGGCTAAATTATTCAAAGACCATCCAAAAAGGAGATCTGCTTATGCCTTCACCATCAAAATTTGATAGAGACAACAATGATTATTGGTTTTTGGGTAAAAAGACGCAAGCGTCAACCTTTACCAATTTTGGTTATACGGACGAAAATTTGATCATCGGAACCTACTATTTTGATAACAATATTGTGGCATTTACGCCTGAAAATTCAGATGCGTCCATTCTATTGGTAAGCAGAAGAGATCAGTCTGGATCTTTTAACAATTATAAGATCGTGGTAAATGCGGAGGGTAAATATACAATATATCGCGAGGAGAATTACTCTTGGAGATTGATCCATAAAGGTATTACGGAAGATATCGAAGTGGCTGGGACTATCAATAACGAAAACGATAAGGATCTAGGGTATGCGGCGAAGCTAAAAATAGACTGGGCTTTAGTGGGTGGCGTGCCGACAGCAAATGAAGCATTTCGAGTGCACTTAAGACTTCATTACAAAGACAAAGCTACTGAAAAGCCTTTGGCGCAATGGGAAGATATGGCTGGCGAAAACACGGGTTATCCGGAGGAGTGGTTGCGCGTGACATTTAAATAGCACTTTTCATCATGCCCACACTATTGCCTGACTGAGAGCAGGTCAAGGTGTAGAAGGAAATCTAATGGCATGGAAGACCCTGCGTGGGGTATCCCACTTGGGGATAAAGCTATAGCGGCATTTACTAAGGTAGGAAAAGAGCATTAGGGGTAATAGAAGAAGAATAGCGCTACAAAACAGTAAGTCTTTGAGAATGAAAATAAAGGGTAAATAAAAAATAATCTAAAATGCTAAAAATTGAGGTGCAAAATGTATATCTTTGCACCTCAATTTTTTTATACACATTGCTCAAATGCAGAACATCAGAAACATAGCGATTATCGCTCACGTCGATCACGGTAAAACTACGCTGGTAGACAAAATCTTACATTTTACCAATCTTTTTAGAGATAATGACGGTACAGGTGATTTAATTCTAGATAACAATGATCTGGAGCGCGAGCGAGGTATCACAATTGTAGCGAAGAATGTATCTGTACAATATAAAGGTGTAAAAATCAACGTAATTGATACGCCTGGTCACGCCGATTTTGGTGGCGAGGTAGAGCGTGTATTGAAAATGGCTGATGGTGTTGTATTGTTGGTGGATGCTTTTGAGGGACCAATGCCACAGACTCGTTTCGTAACACAGAAGGCGTTGGCGTTAGGCCTAAAGCCGCTGGTTGTCGTAAACAAAGTAGACAAAGAAAACTGTCGTCCTGAAGAAGTTTACGAGAATGTATTTGATTTGTTCTTTAGCTTAGACGCTACCGAAGAGCAATTGGCATTTCCAGTAATATATGGTTCGTCAAAGCAAGGTTGGATGTCAACCGATTGGAAAGAACCAAAAGAAGATGTATCGGAGTTGTTAGATGCGATTATTGATCACTTCCCGCCCTCTCCTTTTGTAGAAGGAACTTTACAAATGCAAATTACCTCTTTAGATTACTCTACTTTCGTAGGTCGTATCGCAATTGGTCGTGTCGCGCGTGGTACAATCAAAGAAAATCAACCGATCTCTTTGATGAAACGTGATGGTAAAATCGTTAAATCGCGTGTGAAAGAGCTCCATACTTTCGAAGGACTAGGCCGTCGTCGTGTGGAAGAAGTAGCTTGTGGTGATATCTGTGCAGTAGTAGGTATTGATGGTTTTGATATCGGTGATACAATCGCTGATTTTGAAAACCCTGAACAGTTAGAGGTAATCCATATCGATGAGCCTACGATGAATATGTTGTTCACCATCAACAACTCTCCTTTCTTTGGTAAAGAGGGTAAACTGGTTACTTCTCGTCACATTTATGAGCGTCTACAAAAAGAATTAGAGAAAAACTTGGCATTGCGCGTGGTTCCTACTGAATCGCCTGACGCATGGTTAGTATATGGTCGAGGCATTCTCCATTTATCCGTATTGATCGAAACGATGCGCCGTGAAGGATACGAATTGCAGGTTGGTCAGCCTCAGGTGATCATTAAAGAAATTGACGGTAAGAAGTGTGAGCCTATTGAAGTATTAGTGGTTGACGTTCCTGCTGAAGTTTCGGGTAAGGTGATTGAGTTAGTGACGCAACGTAAAGGCGAACTATTGATTATGGAAACAAAAGGTGAAATGCAACATCTGGAGTTTGAGATCCCTTCGCGTGGTATCATTGGTTTACGTAATAACGTGTTAACGGCTACGGCTGGCGAAGCTGTAATGGCACATCGTTTGAAAGGGTACGAGCCTTGGAAAGGAACTATCCCTGGACGTTTGCACGGTGTGTTGATCTCTTTAGATAAAGGTACTACAACAGCTTACTCGATTGATAAATTACAAGATCGGGGTAAATTTTTTGTTGATCCAGGAGTAGATATTTACGAAGGACAGATCTTGGGAGAGCATATCCGGGACAATGATCTAACGATTAACATCACGAAAGGTAAACAATTGACCAATATGCGTGCGTCTGGTACAGACGACAATACGCGTATTGCTCCAGCAATCAAATTTTCTTTGGAGGAATCAATGGAGTATATCCAAGCGGATGAGTACATAGAAGTTACGCCGCAAAGTATTCGCTTACGTAAGATTTATCTGACAGAAAACGAGCGTAAGGTTAAAGGAAAGAAAATATAAATACATAGCTAAAGAAGGTTTAGCCGACACAAAAAAAGCACGATAAGCAATGGCCTATCGTGCTTTTTTACTTAAATATAACTCAAACCTCCGTCGCTGAGAGGATTAATCCTTAATAGCCTTTGGTAGCTTGTCGTGATTTAATGCATTATATTTTTTTAGTATTTCTAATGTTTCTTTAATAGGGAGGGCTTTCAGCGAATTGCCGTTCCGACCGGTTTGGTCTTCTGCCATAAACAGGGAGTTCAGGATGGCTTCTTCTGTAGCTTCCCAGACCGCCATAAACAATGGTGATAACTCACTATTATGGATGTCTCTCGTTTCTAATTCTATTTGGTCTTTAGGATTGTAAGGAACACGATTGGCTGGATTTGTTGTAAAAGCAATCGAATAATCACCTGAACCATTGGATGAAAAGGCGCCAACGTTGCCAAAGGATATGAACGAACGTTTAGCTAAACGCTTCAGATTTCTTGAAGAAAGCGGTGCATCCGTGGCGATGACAATCATGCAAGATCCATCTACTTTATAGGATTCTTTTTTCTCCATCATATAGAAGTTGTGGAGCGCTCTGCCAACTGGTGCACCATTGATCGTAAGGACACCACCAAAGTTCGTTTGCGCCAATACGCCGACGGTATAGCCTCCCTTGGATTCAGGCAGCTTACGTGAAGCGGTGCCAATGCCTCCTTTGAAACCCAAACATTCCGTACCTACCCCCGCACCTACATTGCCCTCCTGAACTTTGCCGGATTGAGCGGTTTGAATAGCTTTTAAAACATGTTCCTGGTGGACATGCCGTCCTCGGATATCGTTTAGTCTACCATCGTTTGTTTCGCCAACTACCGTATTGACCGAACGTACATTTTCGTTACCAGGCAGACTTAATACATAATCTAAGACCGCATCAGCAACTTTTGGTGCATTTAGCGTATTTGTTAAGAGTATAGGGGTTTCAATATTGCCAAGTTCGTCAATTTGGGATATACCCATCATTTTGCCAAAACCGTTGCCTACGTACACGGCGGCTGATACTTTGTCCTGAAAAATATTGCCATCATGAGGTAATATTGCTGTAACTCCAGTTCGGACGTGATCTCCTTCGACAACAGCAATCTGTCCAACTTTCACACCCGGTACATCGGTGATCGCATTCCATTGGCCTGTAGGCAAGATACCTATAGTTACTCCGAAGTCTCGAGCTCGTCCGCGCTTTTCTTGTGCAAATGCGGATAACACAGTGCATATGAATATAAGGATAGTTATTAGACGGGTTGTTTTCATCGCTTCTTTCATGTTGTTGCATGCAAAATATGAAAAGATTTGCAAATTGTCTTCTGTTGTCCATAAGAATGATCTTGGTGGCAGACTGTTGAGAATATGTTTTGAATAAATAATCAGTACCTTTGCACCGATATTTTTGAGAACAAAAGCTAGATTATAATGAGTAAAAAAAGCTTCATTCCTTTTTTAGTTATTGCATCGATATGTGTAGGATGTGATAATGATGAGAGAACCAATCAAGACGATAACCCATTGCTGGGCAAATACGATACGCCATTTGAAGTACCGCCTTTCGATAAGATAAAGAACGAACATTTCAGACCTGCTTTTGAGGAAGCATTGAAGCAACATAATCTGGAGATCGATAGTATTATTAACAATCAGGAAGAACCTTCCTTCAAGAATACAGTGGTCGCTTTAGAAATCGCGGGAACATTGCTAGGAAATGTATCTATTATTTTTAATAATCTGAATAGTGCACATACCAACGATAGTATTCAAGCGATTGCTAAAGATATGGCACCTGTGCTTTCTGCTCATAGAGACGAAATTCGGCTGAATGTCCAGCTTTTTGAACGGGTAAAGGCTGTTTATGCGCAGAAGGAGTATTTGAATTTGGATGTAGAAGACTTAAAACTGCTTGAAGAAACCTACAAAGGTTTTGTACGGTCAGGTGCCAGTCTTTCCGATACGGATAAAGAAAGGCTAAAAGAGATTAACTCGGAATTAGCGGTTTTGACGCTTCAATTCGGACAAAATATACTCGCCGAAACAAATGCCTTTGAGTTGGTCGTGGAGGATGAAAATGATCTGAAGGGATTACCTGAAGCATTAAAAATAGCTGCTGCCGAAACTGCGACAGGTGTGGGGAAGGAAGGTAAATGGGTGTTCACCTTACAAAATTCATCGATCATGCCCTTCCTCCAGTATGCTGATAATCGGGAGTTGCGAAAACAGATATGGGAGGCTTACCAATTGCGGGGAAACAATGATAATGTGAACGATAATAAGGAAGCCCTGCTAAAAATAGCCAACCTAAGGTTGGAAAAGGCTAAATTATTGGGCTATGATTCGCATGCGGCGTATGTGCTGGAGGAGTCTATGGCAGCAAATCCTACCAACGTATATACCTTGCTCAACCAACTTTGGAGTTCGGCATTGACCAAGGCGAAGGAGGAAGCAGCAGATATCCAAAAGGAAATCGAGCTAGCGAAAGATACTTTTCAAGTCGCTCCCTACGATTGGAGATATTATGCAGAGAAAATTCGTGTGAAACGTTTTGCGTTAAATGAAGAAGAAATTAAGCCTTATTTTAGTTTGGCAGCTGTGCGTGAAGGTGCTTTTAGTACGGCCAATAAACTGTGGGGGCTCACTTTCGTCGCATTGAACAATGTGCCTGTATACCATCCTGAAGTGGAGGTTTATGAAGTAAAGGATAAGGACGGTTCTCATTTAGGGTTGTTGTACGCTGATTTTTTTCCACGTGAATCAAAACGTTCGGGTGCGTGGATGACCTCTTACCGAAGTCAATATACAAAAGATGGCAGACGGGTAGCGCCCGTTATTTCGATTGTATGCAATTTTACAAAACCTGTAGGAGACAAACCTGCTCTATTAACTTTCGACGAAGCGAATACCTTGTTCCATGAATTTGGACACGCTTTACATGGGTTGCTTTCACAAGTAAAATACCGTTCGTTGGCAGGGACTTCCGTTTCGCGCGACTTTGTAGAACTGCCTTCTCAAATTATGGAAAATTGGGCATCTGATCCCGAAGTATTGAAATCCTATGCTAAACACTACCAAACAGGGGAGGCAATTCCGGACTCGCTGATTGCCAAAATAGAAAGTGCGGGAACTTTCGATCAGGGGTTTGCGACGACTGAATATGTCGCAGCTTCGCTATTGGATTTGAACTACCACGCAACCACTGTACCGATTTCTGGTGATGTGAATACTTTTGAAAAAGTGTCTATGGATAAAATCGGACTTATAGACGCTATTATCCCTAGATACCGAAGTACATATTTTCAACATATTTTCTCAGGTGGCTATTCAGCAGGTTATTATGCGTATATCTGGGCAGAGGTCTTGGATGCCGATGCTTTCGCAGCTTTCAAAGAAAAAGGACTTTACGATCAGGCAACAGCAGGGTCATTCCGTAAAAATATCTTAGAAAAAGGAGGAACGGGAAATCCAGCTGAAATGTATAAGACATTTAGAGGGAAGGATCCTGATCCGGTTTATTTGATGAAAAAACGAGGATTGAATTAAATAACAGCAATAAATAAGAGAAGAGGTGCCCAACGGCACCTCTCTTTATTTTACGGTAAATACAGTCGCAACTGCGCGTTCACCTTCATGATCAAAGGTGCCGTTGTCTGTCGGGAAGTTGACAACACCTTCTCCTTTTACCCAAGCTGTGGAGGAGCCACCACCATCTAGGTTTAAGGCTTGTGTACATCCCAGTCCAGCCATCAGCTTCGAAAGCTGTGGTATGGTCAGGCCCTGCGACTGCGAAGAGCGGCCATCGACGACAACAACCAGCATCTTATTCGTTGCGGTAATCCCCACAGCTGTACGTGGGTGCCGGGTCTCGTTGAAATCGACAACCAATTGGGACAATTCCTGTCCATCCAAAATAAGTAAAGGACCGCCGGCCAGCGCCACAGGCTGTGTCAGCGTTGTCCAACCGCCCGATGGTTTAGCAACCACACTAGGTAACCCGGCATTGTTCAACACCACCGCGCCATTCTCCCGGTATGTATTGAACCCATTTACCGTTTGGTTGACAACCGCTCCGTCATATTTAAAAAATACAGTAGATCCTCCTGTTGACGTATTGAAATAGCTGCCGTTAAAGGCGACCAGCGCATTATTAGCAGCAGCAGCTGTACTGGTTTTCAAAAATCCCGTTTTTACATAGGGAATCTCTATCTTAAAGCCCTTGCTCAAATCTATTTCGAATATATTGACATACTGCCGGGAGTCGAAAATCTGTGGAAACTGGAAATACTTCCATACAATTCCCGGTGCCACTTCTTGTGTATGCCACTGGGTGCTGGCAAGTAATTCCTCCAGGTCGGCTTTTTGTTCCTGCGAATAATCGTACGGAAGCTGTGTTCCTTCATTCTTTTTACTACAAGCAGTAAAAAGGAACAGCAGCATTAAACTATATAAAATGTTTTTCTTCATCATCTTTTTATTTATGCGTAATATTTTTATTGATTAACATCATCTATCCATTTCGGTCTAAAAGGTTTCGGATTTCCCTGTAGCATAAGATCTTTATCCACACTCACGGATTCCATATTCCTGAAGAGCCTTAACTGTCCCGTCTGCTCGTCCACTGTAGCCGTGGCCACATTGCTCTTGCCCCAGGCAAAAGGCCAGTTCTTAAAATATTGACCGGCAGCCAGTTCCTTCACAAAAACGTAGCCTCCGCGTTCCGGTTTTGCAACAAGGATTTTTTCGTTGGCGAATAACAGCAAGGTATTGTTCCAAAGTACCCCTGTTGAAAAAGCACCTTTTATCCACGAAGACGGCATATTCTTTATCCAGCCCGCCCAAGCCCGTTCTTCCGTTATGCGCTTCGTGGCCTTATCCACCTTCAATAATCGTTCTCCAGTCCTTATCCACCAGAATCTGCCTCCGTCGATGAATGCCCGCGAGCAGTCGGTACACAACTGTTTCAGGAAGGGAAGGGCCTGTTCGTCCTGCTGTAGTGCAAAAGAACTGTTGTCAATGTCTGTCCCGTAAACGAGATTCCCGCTCAGATAATATAAGGTGTCCTTTGACGACCAGACCGCTTCCGGTGTGAGCCAACTTCCCCGCAGGACGAACTTATCGTTATCGGGTTGTCCGTTGAAAATAG
>JBEBWF010000005.1:0-102317 GCA_040392285.1 Sphingobacterium sp.
ATCTTGCCACAAAAATAATCAAACCGAACGATTATAGCTAAAGTTTTTTATTCGGCATGTAAGCTCCACGATACGCTTTTGTCATCCTTAGGTCTTTTCTTGTTTTTTATTGCAAATTAATGGTGCATAGTGTGAAAAATACACTATATTTGTATCATCATAATTTAGGTTTATAATTGGTTAGTAAAGGTTTTCATTCTCCCCGTTTGAAAACCTTTTTTTATGCCTTCCGAATAAAGAAATAAGTTCATTTTTTGTATCTTGGTATTATAATGGACAACAAACAAAGAGGTAAACCCACCGATCATTTGGCAAATGAGCGCACTTTCCTAGCTTGGATTAGGACAAGTATCGGAATCATGGGATTTGGTTTTATCGTAGTCAAGTTTTCGATGTTTATCAAACAGATTTCTTTGTTTGTGGGGAAAGAGCCCGCCCCTTCGCAATTCACTTTCTCGGGCGTTATAGGAGTTGTATTAGTGGCTATAGGTGTTATGACTGTCGTGATGGCTTATCTCAATTACAAAAAGATAGAAAAGCAGCTGGATGCAGATCACTATTCCAGTTCCAGCCCAACCATTACCTATCTTGCGGCGTGTATTGTATTTATCAGTGTTTTTCTTATCTGGTATCTTATCGAAAGCATCTGACAGGTTAAATTCAAATGTTTTAACGATATCCTTTTACCGGATACAGGATTTGGCGGCGAAGAAGAATACGCCCAGCCATATCAATCCCTTGACGAGAAAGAATAGAAACGCGCCCATACCGGCGCGCTTTAACCATATTTTTTTACGATTGTTTCTTTCTTCTTTCATATTAGACAGACTCCTCAGAAGCAAGATGGCGTTTATCTTTCACTTGCCACTGCGAATACATCGCCAAAACGGGAGAATGTTTCGTTAGCTACTTCGGTGGCACGTTCGTAGGTAGCAGGATCTTCTCCAAATTTGTTTAATACCGCTGTGAAAGCACCCCACATTTTTCCGGTATCTTCTCCATATCCTGAAAAGAAAGATGTGCCTTGCGTAATCCCATATTTGTTGAGCATCTGTACGATGTAAGGCCCGCCCATAATCGATCCTTCCAAGACATAAAGAGCGGATAATGCTTCTAAGGCATTATTCACCTGAGGTGCTGCTGCTTCAGGAAGCGATTCGGTTGAGCCACCAAGTTCTTCAATGTCGGCTTTAATGTGTGAAGAATTACGGCGTTGGACATAGTCAGGCAAGACCTCGGATGTAATGAACGGCGCAATCGCTTTTTCTACTGCGTTGAAGTAAGCATAGAAGTTTTTTAGTACATCTGCATAGTCTCCATTGGAACGTACATTCTTCAATTGTCTAACCACTACACCTTCTAAGGTTTGATGGGCTTCTTTTGTGTTTTCTTTGATATGTTGATTTAACATAGTTTCTACAATTTAATTTAAAACGATTCTATACAAAGATTCGTATTTATTTCAGGTATTGTATGCTGATTTTTGCTTAATGATGTCTGCAAAACGGTTTAAATTTGATCGAAATATCTTATACCGATTGTACACTATTCTTTGATTTCAAACTTAGTGCTTCCTGCGGGTATAATGACATATTCGAAGGTAGCGTACATAATAGGAGCACCTTTTTTCCAGAGTTCTTGGTTAAATAAATCTTTGTAGCAAGAGATCATTTTAATCTTAGCATAATCACCTTTTGCTGTTTTGAGAATAACGGTACGAGGTTTTACAATTGTGCCGTCCTTTTTGGTAATAGGCTCTGCCAATGCGTACGCTATATGTTTATCCTCTTCAGCACCTTCTCGCACGGTCAGTCCGGTAAAATCATAAAGATACCATCCTATTCCTTCTCCGAAAAACCCCTGATCATCAGTGCCGATCAGATCTTTACCTGTTTGGAATTCTATATTCTGTGGTATTTCAGTTACTTCATCAAATGTGCTTTCGATGATAGCGATGCCTCCCTCAGCTGCACTTCCTTTACCATAATTGTCTTCTGCAGCCCCATTGTTTGCGGAAAGGAAACTTGTGAACATTCCACCAAAGGCCAAGTCCCATTTAGTAGAATTAGCCGAATCAATAGGTATTGTTCTGTTTTCTGAAAGGCTATACAGATAATGATCGGCAGGATTTGGTGTGGAACCTTCGTCAGTAGGAGCGATAGGGAGATTTTCAACACGTATTAATTTATAATAATTGTTTGTTTCTTCAATGTCTTCGGGATTAACATTTTCTTTGTTACAGGCATATTGCAGGGTTACAGTCGCTAATGCACAGATAAAAAAAGAGTATCTTATACTGTTTTTTAATAAGATTTTACTTGACATAACTTGATTATTTATTTTGTAAATGTTTTTGTTTTAATACTGAAACTATCTGCCGTACCACCGTTTTGGACGATAGCGGTAAGTTGGATAATATATGCTTTATCTAAGGTGTTACTAAAGTCAGTATTTTCATTTCCTTCAAAAAGTATCACATATCTTCCTTCGATTGGAGCGACGGTATGATTGGTAAATAGATAATTGTACCAAGCATTGGGCGTTGAAGGCATAGGTCCACCGATCATGCTCATGGTCAATTTATCTGTGTATTCGATCGACGCTGTGTCTAATACAGCCACTTTGATCCCTTCGATATTGTTAATTTTCGAATCAAAGTAACCTAAGCGATAATTGGCTGGATCAATTGGCTTTAGATCTAGATTCATTAAGCCAGAAAGTGAAATCTGTGCTGAAGTTTCCTCCGCTTCAGTATTGGTGTTGATATTAAAGAAGATCGTCGCGTCCTCAACGGGGATTATCGTTTTGTTCTGTATGACTGCTTTGCTATCCAAAAGAGTAGCTATCTCTTCATCATCCTTGTCTTTATCACATGAAGTGAAACCTAATGTTAGTGCGCATGCCAATGCAGCTGTGGTAAATAGTTTGTTCATTTTTATAAAAAGATTAAAAATTAAAAAAGTTGATTTGTTGTGTCTATTGAGTGTTTAAATTTTTACTTCCTTCTTGTTGTACGTAATATCGGAACGTGAAATAGGGCGCAGGCCAATTCATATTTGTTACCGCAGGAGGATTTCCTTTGTAAGCGTTGATGAGCTGTAGTTTAGCATATTTACCATCGGGGAGGCGGATAACATACGTCCGGTTTGGAATAGCTAGCATAATATGTGTATTCAGGCTATATTGAAACCATCCATTCGAAGAGCTCGATGATGCCCAACCGATTTTAGTAACGTTGCTATTGTCAAACTCTACATCGCTTGGGGTGCTCGCGACTGCTTCATAAGATTGATCTAATTTGATTACCGCGGTATTGATGGCTTCGCCTTCATAACCTGGATTAAACTGATAATAAGCATTGTTGACATAGACTTCCGAATTGTAGGGACCTGTGAAAGCAATGTCCCAATCTTTGGTTTTTAACCATTGAAGCGAATCGGCTTTCGTCTTGATCCATATCTGGCGTTGGTCACGGAAACGGAAAAGAAAAGTATGAAAGTCACGGTCTTCCTTGCCATCTACACCACTACCCATGGCCGCTTCAATATCTCCAGCAAGATCGTAGATTACGGTACTTCGGCCATCCTCCAATTGCGGAAGAGGGTCTTCATCCTTACCGCAGGAAACCAAAATGATCGCACTTGCTATTATCATCAAAAGGCAGTAAGGTAATCTGCTCAAGGCAGTCAATGAACGCCATTCGTTGATGATGATTTGTATTGTTTTCATTTTTTTTCTTTTTAATACTAAATACTTACTCCTTAAACCATCGATAGCTTAGCCCTCCAAGTATCACCCTTCCCGGTTGACCAGGCATATATTCATGCGTAAACCCCAAGATATTGTCTGCTATCAGGCGTAGAGTCAACCTATTCTTCAACAGCCTCTTTTCTATCGTTAAATTCAATAAAGTATGATCGGGTACGAATGCATCATATTTGTCTATAAATTGATTTGTTGTGGTTTCTTGGAAAGGGTATTTCCCGCGGATATTTGCTCTCAGGTTGAAGACCATGTTCCAAGGTCTGTACTCATATAGAGCTTTTAGATTAACCATGTGTCTAGAGCGGTTCTCTATACCCCAATAATCCTGTGTGGTAGGAGACCACGATTCGCCGGTTACCGGATTAATAATTAATTTATTATAAGGGTAATTACCTGCTTGAATACTATCCAATACACTCAAGTCCTTTGCAATTAGAAATTGATAACCAACAGACAGTTCCAGATCTCTCGTCATTTGGTACGCTGTGGCAAATTCCAATCCTTTGTTTACGGCCTTTGGTAGATTCCTATAGGTATAAATTTGTCCGATCTGCGTCCCTTGACCTACACCGATTGAATGTATCTGATCATTGATACGATGATAAAAGATAGAAAGATCCGTTTTCAATTTTTGATTGGGGGCCCAGTCCAGTCCCAGGTTGTTCGACCAGCTTGATTCTGCTTTAAGATTGCCTGCCGCTAAATCCAGCATATATGTATTTTTGCTACTCAGTTCACCCGAGTGATTCATGGCGTCTATGATATCTCTTACGCGATCCGTTCCTACGACCATATAATTGGCGGATGGATTATAAAAAACTTGATAACGCATTTTGTAATCCGGTGATTTAAAGCCCATCCCGCTGCCGGCTTTCAGCGTTAAGGTTGGTGAGATGTGGTATTGTATACCCATACTTGGACTGACCTGACCGTTATACACATTGGTATAGTCGTAGCGTAGACCAATCGTGGTGAGTATTTGATCGATAGGTTTCCACTCTGTTTGCAAGTATGCAAAAGCCGTGTTTAGTGCATGCTGACCATCGAGATCCTTGTCGTCCATTATCTCCGTACTGCCGCCCAGGCCACCGGTAAGTTTTAGATTGGAGAGAGGTGAGTAGGCAAATTGCTGTTCCAGACGATGGACCTGCTGGCCGAATTTGTCCATACCGATCAGTGCATTTTGACGAATCCATTCAGCACTCATTTCAGTTTGGTATCTGCTATAATAATACCTGCTCATGCTGCGTAAACCCGAACTAAATTGGTGGTCGTAACTAGCAGAAAGGTTTAGGTCTTGATCCCTCTGATGATCTTCATTGACCAAATTATCGGACCAATCATTGATCATTGTAGATTGTCGCGTAGCATACCGAGCGGTCATACCTATTGTTCCATCTCTGCTCGTTCGGTAACGTGTTCGCCCTTGTATACTATAATTGCTGTACGGCGGTACAGTTGTACTCGCTCCCGAGGTATAATTTTTATTAGTATTGAAACCATCTGTACGGTAATAGTTGCCCGATAGCACAACAGATCCCCGTTGGTTGGCAAATGGTTTCTCAGCCTCTAACGTGGCATCGACGATATTTAAACTTCCATATAAAATAGAAGCATGAGCTTGTGGCGTAATCGCACCGTGTCTGGTGACAATGTTGATTGCTCCTCCTAAAGCATCTGAACCATATAAGCAAGAGGTTGCCCCTTTAATGATTTCGATACGCTCGATATTGGTTACAGCTATTCGGGAAAGATCAAAATTCCCACTATTGCGACCGAGCATAGGCTGTCCATCAACAAGAACCATCACATAGTTGCTACTGAATCCTTGTATTTGTACCCCAACGGCTCGGGATCCCCCGGCAATATCATTGACAACAGCTACACCTGTTTGTTCTTTCATAACCTCGTCCAGTCTTCTACTACCCATTAATTCAATTTCCCGACGGGTAATGATCTTAACAGGCATAGCGGAGTTTTCTGTCCTTATCAAGTTGTCCACAGCTCTTTCTCTCGCGTTGACTTGTACTTCCTCGATATGTTTGTCGCTGGCCAATAACGTAATGGTAAGGTTGCTGTCTTGTTTTTCTAGTGAAATTGTTTGATTAAAATTGTGGTATCCCATAGCTCTGATCTCTATGTTATAGTCGCCTTCGTATAGATTTTCGATCATGAAAAATCCATTTTGATCAGTTTGTACAATATGTCTGTCCGGATAAAGTGTAATATTAACCTGTGCCAAGGGATGTTTTAAACTGTCTTGAACGTAACCACGTATCTGTAACCTTTCTTGGCTTAAAGCCGTAGTATTATGAAGAAGGCAGATTAATGAAAACACAAATGAAATACTATGTATCGTTTTATTGTGCACTATTTTTATTTTTAATCATTCTAAATAAGATACAAAAGAAGAGAATCAAATTGATAAATACTATATGAAAACTGACAAATATTCTATTCAATTCGGTTTTGTCTTTCATTTCTTGAATTGACGTTTTGTTGTAAATCGTTGTTTGTTAGTGCTTTGTGGTCGTTATTTTAAGTGCTTGGTAGTTTAGATTTTTTCTGCAATTATTTGTATTTAGACTGATTATTGATTTGCTTTGTAGCAGAAAAGGATATGAATGGTGTTTGAATATATTTTAAGGAGCGTTAATTATGAGAAAATGGATATATACGATTGTCTTGATTTTTTTCGGCACAAGTGTTTTTGCGAAAGAGCAACGCATTATCACGCTACATAGTGCAATAACCGAAACCGTTTATGGTTTAGGCTTAGGAGCATCTATGGTGGCTACCGATGTGACGAGTATATCGCCTAAGGCTGCTGCAGAACTTCCGCGTGTAAGCAAGAACCGATCGGTGTCAGCCGAAGGGCTCATCGCTTTTGAACCGACTGTTGTATTGGCTATGGCGGGCGATGTTCCTTCAGCAGTTATACAACAATTGTCTAAGGCAGGTATTCGTTTCGTTACGATCCGGCAAGAGTTTTCCAGTAATGGAGCATTGAAGTTTATTCAAGATATTGCAGATGCATTGGAGGTATCAGCCATAGGAAAGACGGTAGTTGGGCGTACACAACTAAGTTTGGATCGTATGGTTCATACAGTCAAGAAAGAGACAAAAGGCCAGCAAATACCCAGGGTGTTATTTATTTATGCGCGAGGTACCGGAACCATGAGTGTAGCGGGTAAGGGTAGCAGCCTAGATGCGATTATTACTTTGGCCGGAGGTAAAAATGCTGTTCAAGAATTTGCCGATTTCAAGCCTTACACAACGGAAGCATTGGTGCAGGCCAATCCAGATATTATCTTAATGTTTGATTTTGGAGTGAGTAGTTTAGGAGGAAGAGATGCTATTCTCAAGCTTCCCGGAGTACGTATAACCGAGGCAGGTAAGCATGGAAGGATATTGGCGATGAATGGACCTTTGTTGGTTAATTTCAGTACCCGCCTTCCAGAGGCTATTATGCAATTGCATAAGGCTTTTGTATCGGCTATGGATTAAGCATAAATCGAATATAAGAGGAGTTTAGAAAGAATTTATTAATAGCAATAATTGTATAGTTGTGCAGTCTAAACGACGTATTACTTTAATTTGTCTGGTTGTAGCGGTGGTACTGGTAGGACTAATTTCTTCAGGGCTAGGAGCATATTATATTTCTTTGCCCGATGTATGTCGTTTGCTGCTCCAACGAGTAGGATTCGCTAGTGATATTGCTGTGGATTCCATACAAAGCGATGTACTGTTTGTTATTCGTATGCCCCGTGTATTGTTAGGGTTGTTGGTCGGTGGAGCTTTAGGGATTTCGGGTGCCGCTATTCAGGGTATTTTTCGAAATCCGCTGGCCGAGCCAGGCCTTATTGGGATTTCTTCCGGAGCATCGTTATTTGCCGTGCTGGTAATTGCTTTTGAGAGTATGTTGTTTGTTGGACTGGCGGACTGGATCGGTTACTATCTACTTGCGTTTGCCGCTTTTTGTGGAGCAGGTTTCACTGCTTTTGTTGTTTATCGAATATCCATTAAAGACGGACGACCAAGTGTGACGACGATGTTGCTGGCGGGTATTGCCATCAATGCATTTGCGGGTGCATTAACAGGCTTGATGACCTATATGGCTACTGAACAACAACTACGGACTATTACTTTTTGGATGCTGGGAAGTCTTGGCGGAGCGACTTGGGAAAATGTTACGGCGATAGCTCCTTTCATCTTAATACCACTAACGGTCTTACCACTTTTTTCGAAATCTCTCAATGCATTTGCATTAGGGGAAATACAAGCTGATCTGCTTGGGATGCGTACCGATTACATCAAACGCTGGGTAATTGTCTTGTCTACTCTGGCTGTAGGTGCGTCTGTAGCAGTCTCGGGAATAATTGGTTTTGTTGGCTTATTGGTGCCACATACGGTACGGTTGATTGGAGGAGTAGATCATAAATATGTGTTGGTGGCTTCCATGCTCATGGGAGCTATGGTGCTTACTTTAGCGGATGTATTGTCTCGTATATTGGTTGCCCCAATCGAGTTGCCTATAGGTGTTATCACGGCACTATTAGGTACGCCAGTGTTTTTGTATATATTGATTAAAGAGAAGTAGTACTTACAGCTTACAATATGTTACGTGTAGAAAAACTGACTTATGAAGTCAAAGGTCGTAAATTGTTAAAGGATGTCTCCTTTCAATTAAGAAAAGGGGAGGTGTTGGCACTGTTAGGTGCTAATGGTGCGGGAAAGTCTACGCTAATGGGGTTGTTATGTGGAGATAAAAAACCACAATCCGGAACAATAGTCTTAAATGGTAAACTAATAGCGAGCTATGACGGACGAGAGTTGTCCAAATGTAGGGCAATGTTGAGTCAACAGCAACATCTATCACTGGCATTTGCAGTTCGGGAAATTGTTATGATGGGTCGATATCCACATTTCAAATCAAGTCCTTCGTTACGTGATCATGAAGTGGTGGAAGAGGTTATGAAGCTTTGTGGCATTGTCGATTTTGCAGACCGGAGCTTTCTAAGCCTTTCGGGTGGAGAGCAGCAACGGGTACAATTAGCGAGAGTATTGGCGCAGATATGGGACAATCCAGATAGCCTATTGTTGTTGGATGAACCCATTTCTGCATTGGATTTACATTATCAGCAAAAAGTATTAGCTATAGCAAAAGCGTTGTCACGAAGAGGGTTAATGGTTGTTCTTGTCGTGCATGATGTGAATTTTGCAGCCATGTATGCAGATCGTATCCTGATGCTAAAGCATGGCCGGAAGCTATTTGATGGTAGTCCTGTCGAAGTTTTGAATACTAAAGACATTTATACGATTTTTTCTGTAGAAACTACGGTAGAGGTTAATACAAGAACCTTGAAACCTTACGTGCGCTTAGAAGAAATGAATATGGAGGAGCATCTCTTAAATTTAACGTTGCCCATAGGTGAAATGGACCTGTCACTGGGTCGTAGAAGGGAGCTGTTATTAAGCAAATTGCCCCATCTAACTATTGAGGAACAATCGATAAGGATGGGTATCTCGGAGGCTGAGGCATTGTTGTTGGACAAGGAAAATATATATCAGTATATTCAAAGTGATTTTGCGCGCTTGTTACCTTATCTTTCTTTATTGGGGAAGGTAAGAGTTTGTACGAAGAACAGTAGCTGTAAACATACCAAGATAGGTGCCTACACCTATACTTCAAACTATGAAAACACACATTTACTTTCAGGAGCAGATATGGACTTGCGATTGCTTTTAGACGTGTGGCATATAGGTGTCATTGTTGAAAGTACTGGTGGTAAATCACTGCATTTCTTTGATAAAGCTGGACAAGAACTTCATGCGATACACTTGATTGACGGAGCGAGTGATGTTGAAGTCTTCGATACGATTAAAAAGAATTTTTGTGTTCCATTAGAGGTACTGCCCCCGTTCGAGAAACTGGTTCGGAACGACAATACAACCCTATTAAGCAAACTACAAGAAACAGATTTTAGAAAGGAGTGGGAAGATCTGAGTGATGCACATCTATTTCAATCTTTGCTAAATAAATACGGGTTATCCCGATTGCAAGCGTTAGAATCTGCTACTGCCCATCGGGCTCAACGTAGCGATGCTGTTTTCGTCCGGAAGGTGCTGAATACTTGTGCTAAACAGCAGCTTTCTATTATGGTATTTATCTATAATCAGGGATGTATACAAATACATACTGGCCCAATAATTAACTTGATCGATCAAGGTGATCGCTACATAATAAAAGATAACGCCTTTATCTTGGAGATAGCTTGGGAACGTATCAAGGACATTTGGATTGTTTCTAAACCCACACGGGAAGGGGACATCCATAGTATTGAGTTGCTTGATGCGCAGGGCAACCTAATTTTGCAATTGTTTGGAGAGCGCAAGCCCCAAATGCCTGAATTGGAAGCTTGGCGTGATCTGGTCGCGATAGATCGTGTTATTATTTAGAAAGATTTTAAATAAAATTATTTTTCCGTTTGAAAAGTAGTAACTTTAACAACCCAGAGCGGGAAATTTGATTGGATATTATGTTGGTAAAGAGTAAAATAGTAGAATTGGACGACTGGCTTTTTATCGAGGAAATACCGGATCATTATATCCCTGATAAGCCCTTAGTTGAAAGCCGTAGGGAGATCAACCGGAATCCGATTCAAATGTCCAATTTTCAGTTATCGACAAGTGGCCTTTTCATCTTGTACTCCAAAATGTCTTTCACTCAACCCGTACAGATCCATACTGAGGTCGAAGGAGAAGCGATTACCAGTCAGTTTATATTCTATAAGTCAGCGGATAGTAAACGCCCTTATGGGATGAGTCGGCATAATATCCGCTATATCCCTTCTGTGAAATCCGTACATGAAGTCCGGGAGGGTATTGAGTACAGTTATTTCATCGCTGTCATTTCCAAAGAATACTATTTGAATCTAATCAAGCGTGATTCGCTGTTGCACCGACATTTTGTAGAAGAGATAGAAAAGGGCGAATATGTTTCCTTTTCGGAAGAGGATTTGATGGCTACCTATGAAATGCAGCATACAATCTCTGAATTAATCGAATCAAAAAAAACAGGAGAAATACGTCGTCTTCATACAGAATCTCGTATAGTCGAGCTATTGATGTACCAGTTTGAACAATATAATGAGAAGTTGCAACATGTTGATTCTTTATTCAATGAAGAAGATGTCGAGCGGCTGGAGCTGGCTAGACAGATCTTAGAACAGCGTATTGCTAATCCGCCTACGCAGCGGGAATTAGCTGCGGAAGTATTGATGAGTGAGAGTAAATTGCGTAAGGATTTTAAGCAGTATTTTTCCGTAACCATACATGATTATTTAACACGTGTGAGAATGGAGAAGGCAAGAACGTACTTGTTAGAGGACAAGCTCTCTGTTTATGAAGTTGCGTTGTTAACAGGTTTTGGCCACCAGAATAATTTTAGTAGTGCCTTTAAGAAGTACTATGGTATATCGCCGGGGGAGTTAAAGGTTTAGGAAAGTTTGATTTTACTCCACAGCTGAATCAGCTTTTCTAGTGAATACTGTGCGTTTGCCGGGCTAGTGCTTGGGAGCGTATGGAATAATAGATCATTGTTTCTTTCAAAATGTTTATCGAATAAGTTAGTGGCTTTCTGACCATTGAAAAAGACATGCTGAATCCGGGGGTGTTCTGCCAGCAATTGAGTGATGGCATTCGGGGAAACCTCTTTGATATGAATATCCATGCTACCTTTGCGGATTGCACTGCCACATACATCCCACAAAGCAATTTGGTTTTTTAGGAGTAAATCTTTCCGCTTTTGATAATCCGTAGAAAAAGGTTCATCGAACAGATGGAAAAGGATTTTCCAGAATCTATTTTGAGGATGAGCATAATATTGATGTTCGGCAATGGATAGATCTCCAGGCAAAGAGCCAAGGATTAATATACTGGAATGATCATTTACTATAGGTGCAAAGGATATTTTTAAAAACATAGGGATCTGTTGTGCTTGTCTTTTTTTAAATATTTAATCCTTGTTGTTCTTCCATTTCAAATACACTGTCTATCTGCCATTTGGACTTGTCTTTGGCTGCGGCTACAGCCAGCTGATCACATCGCTCATTCAACGGATGGCCCGCATGCCCTTTGACCCATACGAGTTTGACGTCGTGAAGCTTATAGGATTGTATAAGTCGAAGCCAGAGGTCTTTATTTTTTTTCCCCTTAAATCCTTTCTGTATCCAACCATAAACCCACCGTTTCTCAATAGCATCGATGACATATTTTGAGTCGGAGTATATTGTAACTTTTTGTTTCAGGTTTTTCAGTGCTTCCAATCCAACAATAACAGCCATAAGCTCCATGCGGTTATTGGTCGTTTTACGATACCCTCCAGCGAATTCTTTCTCAATAAGTTTTCCTTGATAGGCGGGGTTATTACCTTGGTATATCGTCCGAAGTATAGTCCCATACCCCCCAGGGCCGGGGTTTCCACTTGACGCACCATCTGTATAAAGTTCTATCATTGGGGTAAAAATACACTTAAATGTCGTTTTTTTCCTACAAAAGGGCGAAAAGCCTCCTTACTTTTGAAAAGGAAAAACGAAGTAACAAAAAACAAACCATTAATATATAGAGAGATGAAAAAAATTACTTTACTTTTTTTAGCGCTTATCATGGCCGTCGTATCTTGTAAGGACGAAAACGGAGGGCCTGATTCTACCGGTCCAGATATAGAGCCACCTCCTCCGGCAGAAGCAAATACGTTGCCTAGGCAGGTTGTTGTGCGGAATAATGGTGAAGTAACTGACTATAGGATTACCTATCAGTCGGGAAGCAAAAAGATCGATAAAATCACAAGATCGGACGGGATAGTTGAAACGTATCATTATAATGGTCAAAATCTTATCGAGCGCATTGATTATGCTATCAACGGCAACGATGGTAATACAGTATTCTTTTACAGCAATGATGTACTGACTCGTTCAGAATCTACGCGATCAGGCCAGCTTATAGAGAAGGTCGAATACACGTATCCGTCCAGCGGCAAAATAACGATCACTAATTCACATAATAACGGCGGTACATGGGAGACTGAATCTCCAATAACACTTGAGTTTGATAGCAAAGGGAACGTGGTAAAGGGAAATCAAGACCAGATTCAGGCTACGGTAACTTACAATGATAAAAACTCACCGCTCTTAAATGTTGCAGGATGGTCAAAAATTCATTTTACTGGAGGAATTCCCGGAGGTGACAATGTGGATCTATCAGATATCGTAGGACGCAGGAATAACCCGATAAACACGAAGATGTCCAATGGAACAGAATCGATGGATTTGAAATTCAGTTATGAATATACGGATACGGAGAATGCTAAATTTCCCACAAAGATAACTGGAAAAGATGATGGGCAGACAAAGTTTACGGCAGAGATATGCTATAGCGGTAATTGTAATCTATCCACTGACCCCAACGATCCGGATGATCCTAACGGTCCTAATCCGGAAACGGCCACCTTACCTGAAATGATCGTCATGACCTCAGGCGGAGAGACCAGAACATACACTATTACTTATCAGGAAAATAGTAAGAAGATCGATAAGATAACCGCTAGTGCTGGTGGAGCGGCTGCAATATATGTATATGATGGAGAGCGTATTCAGAAGGTACACTGGGGCTCGGAGAATAGCGGAGATTATAATTTGTATACCTACGATGGCAATGGAAGACTAACGAAGGATGAGAATCATCGATCTGGTGGAGATACCGATGTAACTGGATTTTCTTATTCTGGAACGAAAACCACTGTGTCAGGAGAAGGGGTAGGCGATATGGAGGTTGAACTTAGTTATGATAATAAAGGTAACTTTACGGGGGCAACGCTCTCCGCGGGCGGGACTACAGCCGGACAGGTGTCGATCACCTACGATGATAAGAATGCACCTTTCATGAATGTCGTCGGGTGGAAGGAGATCCGATATTTGGTAGGAGCTCCTCTGGGCGAAAATATCGGTTTTGAAGATATCATGGGGGCGGGGAACAATCCCTCTGAGTTGACAGGCACTGTGGGAGGTGACAATGTGAAAGTAACCTATGTATATGAGTTTGCAGATAGCAAAAACCCGAAATTCCCCACAAAAGTAACGGGGACGAAAAAGGTAGGATCAGCTCAAGAAGAGACATTCACGGCAGAGATTACGTATAAACAATAAGGCACTCTTTTGGAGTTTTGTAAAAAACCTGCTATATTCGTAATAGCAGGTTTTTTTGAAAAAGCCGATTTTTTGCCTAGGTTTCATGACGTTGAATTTTTTCAAATATGCGGAGGTTCCCCCTCACCCCAGCTTACAGGGTATTGTTACACATTATAGGGTGACAGGCGCTAAGCATTTGACACCTTTCATCTTTCCAGATTATTCGCCGATATTCCAAGGACTTATCTTCAATATCTGTCCACTTGACGATATCATCTTGCAAAAAAAGGAGAGGATAAGTTTGAAGTATAAGGTTTATTTTGTGGGCCAAGCTATTTCGCCAAGCGTATTGTTTAGTAGCTCTTTTAGTCTAAACCTTATTGCAGTGAATTTTACACCTACCGGAGTTTTCCAGCTTACCGGAATTGATCTGGATGACTTTACCGATCAGATTATAGATGCAGAAGCCCTTTTTGGAAAAGATATCAACGAACTGTATGAAAGAATAATGACATCAAAAGATAAAACACAGGCTCTTGGTATGATCGATGAGTTCCTATGCATTAAAGCTAGGGACAGAAAAAAACAAAACAAACCCTGTGTCTTGACGTCGTTATCTATTTTAAACCAACATGCTGGAAATATCAGTGTCAGAATGCTGCAAAAAACGACGAATACGAATCCAAGAACGTTGGAAAGGTCCTTTAAGTCTGAAATCGGAATGACACCCAAAATGTACCAACGTCTACTTCGCTTCAACCACGCTAAACGATATATTGAAGAAAATAGATACAGTGATTGGTGGGAAGTAGCCGTACGATTTGGATTTTATGATCCATCACACTTTATCAGTGAATTCCAAATTTTTGCCGGACAAACGCCAAAAGAATACCTCAATAGACGTATTTTATTACTGTAAGTAATTTTGTTTTTAGAAGATAGCTCGCTCTAAGAACTACCGCGTCAGCTTCTTCGCATTTTTCACCTTTGTTTTTAATAAGGCAAGATTAATCACTTCGGACATCTCGTTCACATAATGGAATTTCATGTCCTTGATATAATCTTCCTTAATTTCCAGAATATCTTTTTGATTGGACTTAGATAGGATAATTTCCTTGATATTTGCTCGTCTGGCAGCTAATATTTTTTCTTTTATTCCACCGACAGGTAATACCTTTCCACGCAGTGTAATTTCGCCCGTCATTGCAAGCTTCTCTTTTACCTTACGCTGGGTGAATAAAGAAGTGAGTGCAGTCAACATCGTAATACCTGCCGAGGGGCCATCTTTTGGTGTTGCTCCAGCAGGAACGTGGATATTGACATCCCATTCTTCAAAAATCTTGTAATCAATACCAAAATCCTCCGCATGTGAACGGAGATATGCCATAGCGATAGCAGCCGATTCTTTCATGACATCCCCTAAGTTACCAGTCAGGCTCAATTTTCCCTTCCCTGGACTCAGGCTCGATTCGATGAACAAGATATCTCCCCCAACGGAAGTCCATGCTAAGCCGGTTACGACACCAGCCACGTCATTGTTTTCATACATGTCCTTGTCAAATATCGGTGCGCCCAATATTTCTTCCGCTACTGTCGTATTGACGGTTGCCGAATGCGGTTTTTCCATGACGATCATCGTCGCTATCCCGCGAACGACAGAGCCTATTTTTTTCTCCAGGCCGCGTACACCTGACTCGCGTGTATATTCTTCAATGATCTTTTCAATAACTTTACTACCTAAGTTTATATCCGTTTTTTTCAGACCATGCATTTCACGTTGTTTAGGCAGGAGGTGCTTTTTCGCGATTTCAATTTTCTCTTCAATGGTATAGCCATTGACTTCAATAATTTCCATACGATCCAACAATGCTGGCTGAACAGTATTCAGCGAATTGGCGGTAGCGATAAACATCACTTTGGACAAGTCATACTCCATTTCCACATAGTGGTCGTAAAAGTTCGTGTTTTGCTCGGGATCAAGTACCTCCAATAAAGCAGAAGAAGGATCGCCTTTAAAGTCGTTACCGATCTTGTCAATTTCGTCCAGTACGAATACCGGATTTGATGTTCCGGCTTTTTTCAGCGACTGGATGATACGTCCCGGCATGGCACCAATATAGGTCTTTCTGTGTCCCCGGATTTCCGCTTCATCGCGAATACCACCCAATGCCATCCGTGTATATTTACGTCCCAAGGCTTTGGCTATGGATTTTCCAAGGGAAGTTTTACCTACTCCCGGAGGACCCACCAAACAAAGGATTGGTGCTTTCATATCATTCTTCAACTTGAGAACAGCAAGATATTCAACAATACGTTGTTTCACTTTCTCTAAACCATAATGATCTTTATCCAATACTTTCATGGCTCTGTTGAGGTCAAAATTATCTTTGGTATGTTCTCCCCAAGGTAGATCCAATAAAAGCTCAAGATAGTTGAGCTGCACCGAATAATCTGCAGCGGCAGGGTTAATACGAGCTAATTTTTCAATTTCTTTATCAAAATGAGACTTTACATCCTTCGTCCATTTTTTTGATTTACCTCGTTTTTTTAATTCTTCAATCTCCAGATCGGGTGTGTTTCCTCCCAATTCTTCTTGAATAGTTTTGAGTTGCTGATTTAGGAAATAATCCCGTTGTTGCTTGTCGAGATCTACACGGACTTTATTCTGGATTTGATTTTTCAACTCCAACATCTGGATTTCAGTTGTCAAGTGTTCTAACAACAGTTGAGCACGTTTCACAAAATCTTTCATCTCCAACAGTATTTGCTTGGAATTTAACTCCAAAGATAGATTTGAAGAGATGAAGTTGATCAAGAAGGTGGGACTTTCAATATTTTTTATCGCAATCCCCGCCTCGCTTGGAAGGTGAGGAGAAAGCTGGATGATTTGCAGGGCCATTTCTTTGATGGATGAAATCAATGCTTTAAACTCCTTGCTGCTAGTTTTGGGTTTTGCTTCGGGAAACCTCTCCACTTTGGCCTTGATATAAGGATCCGATTGGATAGGTTCATTCAACTTGAAACGTTGCTTGCCTTGGATAATAACCGTCGTATTACCATCGGGCATTTGCAAGATCTTAATAAGATTTGCTACTGTCCCGATTTTGTGAAGTTGGTCAAAATCTGGATCTTCGACGTTCATGTCCTTTTGTGCCACCACGCCTATGGTTCGATCACCTTTGTAGGCGTCCTTGATTAATTTTATCGATTTGTCTCTTCCGACGGTAATGGGTATCACCACCCCGGGAAAGAGAACCGTATTACGTAAGGGTAGGATGGATAATATTTCTGGAATATCTGCGTTTCGCATTTCGTCTTCATCTTGTTGACTTAGTAAGGGAAAAAATTCGGTATCCTCATTAATGACCGGTATCATCTGGTTGAAGTCGAATGTGTCAAAGTTGCTCATATGATATTGTTATCAAACCCGACAACATGTCAGATTCTTGTGCTATATTCTATTAATAAATTGAGGTAGCTAATAATGCAAGCAAAATGCCAAATCAAAAAATTGGTACTATTTGTGCTAGACTCTATGCATTCCTGCTAAATCGTCATACTTGTTCGAAAAGTATGTCAGGTTGTTGATGTAACAGAATTAGGGATAAAGATAACGATTAGATTCGTTATTGTGGAAATGTTCATAAGTATTTGTTGATAGCTTAAACTTATTGCAGGATATTTACTCTAATACGAAAATGTATACTATTAAAAAAGCGATATGAATTTAAAATTTGTGTATAATCGATTGAAAGCAATGAGACTTGGCATAGCTACCGCGGTCTTGGCTATGGCGACCTTATCTGTTCAAGCCCAGCAAGCGGAGCACCGTAATCCAAATGTGAGATTAGGCCAAAAGGCCTTATTGTCCGGTGATTTTAAGTCGGCCATTGTGCATTTGGAAAAAGCCTTGCCAGCTGAAGCTAATGATCCTGATGTGCTTTATTTGTTGGGGTACTCTCAATTCCAGTCAGGTAATTTTAGGCAGTCTGCGGAGTCATTTGAGAAGGTAATTGCTTTAGATGCAAAGAATGCGAATGCCTATTACTATAAAGCGAAAGCTAATAATATATTGGCGGTGTCCAGCGAATCGAAATTATCCGACGGCGAAAGGGAACAATTATTGCAATCTTCGATAATTGATTATACGCAAGCGATAGCCGTCAATGCGAACGATGCGAAGCTATATCAGAATAGAGCTATAGCTTATCGTGATCTAGGTATACTTAAAGGTACTTCCGGAACGGCTAGTTATAATAAGACTGTTGCAGCCGATGCTTACACGAAAGCCATCACAGATTATGAGAAGGTATTGACCTATGATGCAGCGCGTAAGGATATCCGTACAGAAATCAAAAAGGCAAGTGTGTATAGGGATAATTTGAAGTAAGAATCATTAATTTGAGACATATCTAAAGGGGGGCTAGGATGAAAGTATCTTTTACAAAACTGGCTTTTTGAGTTACACGGCTGCCTCGTAGAATAATGCTGTTGTAGTTTGTTTTTACAAGACTGGCATTTTGGATCACAGGACTGCCATACAGAATAACAGTTTTGTAGTTTACTTTCTTAAGACTGGTGTTTTGAATTACATGATTGCCTCGCAGAATAACAGTGTTGTAGTTTGCATTCGCAAGACTGGAATTTCGGATCACACGGCTGCCTAGCAGAATAACAGTGTGGTAGTTTGCTTTCGCAAGACTGGTATTTTGGATTACACGGCTGCCACGCAGAATAACAGTGTGGTAGTTTGCTTTCGCAAGACTGGTATTGTGGATTACACGGCTGCCACGCAGAATAACAGTGTGGTAGTTTGCTTTCGCAAGACTGTTATTTTGGATCACACGACTGCCTCGCAAAATAATGCTGTTGCGGTTTACTTTTGCAAGACTGTTATTTTAAATTACACAACTGCAAAACAAAAATACAATTGTGTAAAAGTAAATTACACGATTGTTTGCTCTATTAGAAAAAGCAATCTCATATTCGAAAAAAGTGCTCTTAAAGCTTCAAAAAGCCATATTTTTTGAGGAAGAGAGGATTATTTCGGTAGAAAAAAGGGGTAATATTCTGCCAAAAAGTTTTTTGATATTCTTGTATTTTGGCGGAATATTACCCTATTTTGATGACAGAAAATTTTATTATTCTACCGACCATAACATGAAATTCTACTGTGGTGGAGAGAATAGGGTTATCTCTCCGTATTCAGTAACGCTCTAAACTCCAATTCTCCTTCTTCGTTTAATGTATAAGAAAAGATTGTTTTGCCCAGAACATGACCATCTTCGTAATCGGCAATAATCCACTTATCGCCCAAGACTTGTATCTTATTAAAGTTCATTTGTCCACCCAACACAGCTTGTAGAGGGATAATATCGGGTTTTGAGCGAAGGGAACTATCAATGAATTGTTCAGGATCAGGAATATTATGGGCCAATATTTTGGGCGCTTGATTTTTATCAAACCAAGGATTGTCTCCGGCTGGTTTTGAGGTGGAAAGTTCTTTAGTGAGTGAATCGACTTGCTGCTCTAATTGATCGATCTTTTCCTGCAACACTAAGGAGTTGTCATCGTGTGTACATCCCATAATGATACATAGGAGAGAGAGGAGATAGATTTTATGAACCATACACTAAGGTACGAACCTTTTTCTTATAGTGCTCCAATTCTTCTTTTTGGTTGGAAATAAATACATTGTCAGCTAACTTCCCGACGACTGTCTCCATCTCTTCTTCGGAGTTGTACACCATTTGTTTAAATGGATTTTGATAGTCCTTAGCACGGGAATGGTGTATTTCGTGGTAAACCCAGTTTTTTGTCTCAACACTTTCCTGAAGATGGTGGACGATAAAATCTGCGGTCCAGTCTTCTAGCGGAACGTTGGTTATTTCCTCGAGGGAGGCAACAGCGTGGCGGAGCTTGACAAATGGATACTCCTGACTCCAGGAATGGTATGTCTGATGAATTTCTTCCCATGATCCGATCGTCTGATCTTTTATTCGTGAAATTAATGTGGCTACATCTTTGGAAGGTACCAACTGACCACCTATGTTGTCAAAAGTAAGGCGCGGAGTCTTTAATTGATCTTTATTTTGGATAAAATGAGCGATCGAGCCTCGTGACAAGATATAATCCGCAAGCAGCGTTGATGCATAATAGCGCATCATCTTCTTGAAGACTGTATAGCATTCACGGACTTTTATTAAAATTACTTTTCTATTCGAATGCTCTGTTTTATGTAGTAAAATTTCCTTTTGGCTAAGATCGATATCTTGTGATAGAATTTCCCTGCCTAACGACTCATAATCTTGTGTCTCCTGTTCATTTTCAAAAGCTTTTCCTACTGCGTATTCGATTTCCCGGAGCGCGTCAAACATTTCATTGACTGTGTCCGGGGCTAAGATATCGTATTCCAGGTATTGGTTCTTGAATTTTCGTTTATCGCGCGCTATAAATTTAGAAGTATTGCGCATCAAAGCATACATATTGTACAAATACCAGTAGCCAGGGACAATGACCAGTTGATTTTTATAGGCATCATTGCTTACCAACGAAAAGGGTATACGTATATCCAGCTCATGCATGAAATCGCCTTTTACCAATAGTACATATGAAGCAAAGCGTGAGTTATGCTTCAGGCTGACACAGAGGCCAGGCCAGAATCCCCGACCTGCAACCACTTCACCATCGGCCGCCCGCGAGTTGTGGTTGGAACCTATCGTCGCTCCAGCGGCCATATTACTTTGCCCTTTGAGCAACGCAGCACATAAGAATGAGTTGTTATGGTGCTGTTCGTGTGCCGGAAAGATCAGGGAATTGAGCACTTCACAGCATGAAATTGTAGAATTATCACCCAAAAAGGAGTTGATCAGTCGGGCGCCATATTTAAGCTGTGAGTGCGAGGAAAGGATAAAGCGAACAGCTTTTACACCGTAGAACACACGGCATCCATAACCAATGATGCCGTTGACGATTTCACATCCCTCGCCGATCTGCGTATAGGCTTCCCGACTCGAATGTATTGTCACATTCTTCAGTTTATTTATCCCTTTGATATAAGCGCAGGAGCCGATGCGTACGTCTTTTACAATGTCTGAATTTTTCAGAACTACCTGATCACCGATCTCACTATAAAAACCGCGTTTAGTCGAAAACCGGGTTTCGGTAATTTCTTGAAATCTCTTTTGTAGCACATCGTCTTGCCGATACCGTGTCCAGAGGTATACATCTGCTGCTTGTAGGCCATCGAATGGTAGCACAGATCGTCCACCATTTTCGTTACAGAGCTCTAACCATATCCGACGTTCTTCTGGATCGCCATCTTTGAGGATACCATTGCCAAATTTGGCATTGCTGCTGGTTTCCATTTCATTGATGTTGGAGAGCATAACTTCGTCACCAATGATAAAATGTGACATGTATCGCACATGGTGGATACACACGTTATCGCCAATATCGGAGCTGATAATTTGGGAATTGTATATCCCACAGGGTAATCTTAAATCTCTGTATTCTAAAAATATAGGGCTCATCGCGCCTATGCGGACCAAGCCGAAGAACTTTGAGTTATAGATCTGGTCGGGGTAAAAATCTTCACTAACAAATACCTGATTCCAATCGGGGCAATAATTGTTGTTGGCTTTCAGAACACTGATTTCAGCGGAGCTAAGGTTCCTGTAAGATCTTGCCCGTTTTTGCTGGCTATTTCTTAAATAATATTCGTCCTGTCCTGCTGGAAGGTAAGCCGCCGGAATAAAATCATGCCCGAGTTTTTTCAGTTGTCCTTTTGAAATCGTTGACATAGGATTTATTCTACCGTTACTGATTTTGCGAGATTACGGGGTTTGTCAACATCCGATCCACGCTCTATACCAATATAGTAGGAGAGAAGTTGCAGTGGGATAACAGACAATAATGGCGCGATGAGCTCATGTGCTTTTGGAATTTGGATACTGTCATCGGACAAATTGGCTACTGTATGGTCGTCCTCGGTAATGACCGCAATCAATTTTCCGCCTCGAGCTTTAACCTCTTGCATATTGCTGACTATTTTTTCGTGTACACGGTCTTGGGTGGCAATAAATACAACAGGCAATTGGTCATCGACCAAGGCAATAGGTCCGTGTTTCATCTCGGCAGCGGGGTAACCCTCAGCATGTATATAGGAGACTTCTTTGAGTTTTAGTGCTCCTTCGAGAGCAATGGGAAAGTTGTATCCTCTTCCTAAATACAAAAAGTCTCTGGCATCTTTATACCTCGACGCGATCTTTTTAATGTTTTCGAGCTGGGTATCGAAGATGTGTTGTACTTTATCGGGTACCAAAGCGAGTTCTTGCATTAGTTCTTTCGCTACGTTTTCCTCCAGGGTGTTTTTGAATTGTGCTAACCGTAGTGCGAATAAGAGTAAAACAGTGAGTTGTGCGGTGAAAGCTTTAGTACTTGCTACGCCGATTTCAGGGCCTGCATGGGTATAGGCACCAGCATCTGACAGCCGCGCGATAGAAGAGCCGACGACATTGACAATGCCAAATATAGTAGCTCCCTTACTTTTGGCATTTTCTAAAGCCACCAATGTATCAGCCGTTTCTCCGCTCTGTGAAATGGCAATGATGACATCACGCTCATCAATAATTGGATTACGGTACCTGAATTCGGAGGCATATTCTATTTCAACATTAATTCGACAAAGTTCTTCAATCAGATACTCGCCCAAAAGTCCGGCATGCCAGCTGGTTCCACAAGCTACAATAATGATGCGTCGGGCTGCCAGAAGTTTGTCCTTTATTTTGTCTACACCACTTAACGTGATTTGACCTTGGTCGGCATCGAGCCTTCCTCTTAGCGAGTCATAAATTGCCGCGGGTTGATCATAGATTTCCTTTAACATGAAATGTTCATAACCACCTTTTTCAATAGTGGCTAACTCCATATCCAGTTTTTGTACGAAAGGAGTGAGGCGTTCATTTCCTAAGTTTTTTAAGATAAGTTCATCCGGTTTGATGATTGCCAACTCATAATCATTGATATACACGACTTCCTTGGTATAACCGAGCATCGGTGAAGCATCGGAACCCAAGAAATGTTCACCTTGGCCAATCCCGATTACTAAAGGACTACCTTTGCGTGCTGCAAAAATAGTTTGCGGATATTCTTGGGATAGTAGCAGGATAACATAAGCTCCACTGACACGTTTGAGCGCTATACGAATAGCTTCTTCGAGTTCACAAGCATTATTCTGATGTATATCTTCGATAAAGTTTAGTAAAACTTCTGAATCGGTATCGCTTTGGAAAGTATATCCTTTTTTTAGTAGTTCTTCTTTTAGGGCAGCATAATTTTCTATGATACCATTGTGGACTAGTGTCAATCTCCCAGATTGGGATACATGGGGATGTGCATTGTTATCGGAAGGTACTCCATGGGTGGCCCATCTTGTGTGTCCGATACCGATATTAGAGGTCTGCTCAATTACAGAGGTTAGCTCCTCTAATGCCGCTACTTTGCCGGCTTTTTTTACAACTTTTAGGGAGCTTCCGAAATGAAGGGCAATGCCTGCACTATCGTATCCCCGGTATTCTAATTTTTTTAATCCTTCGATGAGGTAAGGGTAAGCAGGTTGATGGCCAACGTATCCAACTATTCCACACATAGTTATCCGGTTTTAGTTTGTCTAAATAAGTGAACAAAGCTAAATAAAAAAATCTAAACAATCGATTGCGTAAAGGTTTTATCTGTATTTTATCAGTATAAAAAATGTGGCTCAATTGACGTGTACGTTCACATTCGTTCCAAATCCAACATTCGTATAGGAGAAATTATCGATGTGGATATGCCGAGAGGAAAAGGAGTAGACACTACGCATTGGTGGTATTAAAGGTTGCTGGCGATTACTGATTGCAGAAGTTGCGGATAGTCTGTCGTTATATAGTGAAAGCCGCGCTCAATAAACCATTGCATATCCTCTCGTTCATTAACTGTCCACACATTTAAGACTAATCCTAGTATCTTAGCTTCTTCGATGAACTTGGGGTTCTCGAGATAGGCGAGACGGTTGAGATCCAGACCATGAAAACCGTCAGCTTTGACTTGGGCTGCTGTTAAATTCAGTTCTGCTGAACTAATGGTTTTCCATCCCAACAAACTGACCTTTGCCGTAGGTTCCAAAGTAATCAAATATTTGCCTGCTTCATAGTCAAAGAACAAATATTCTACTTTGTCTTCTGTTTTGTATTTACGAACGGTTTCTACACACTTTCGGGCGAGAATCTTGGTGTTGGCTGGTGATATCTTAGAGCTTTTCACGTCGATGATCAGAGTGGTCCTGTCTTGTTTGCGAATTTTGTTTATATAGTCTGATAGTATGGACAATGTTTCTCCATTGCTCAGTTTGTGTTTTTTAAGTTCTTTATATGTTGTTTTTTCGATGAGCAAGCCTTTGTAGTGAGGGTCGTGGTTTACGACAAGCACACTGTCGGAGGACATCCAGACATCGATCTCGGTGCCTTTGCAGCCGAGGGCTAGCGCTTGATTAAAAGAAGCTCTGGAGTTTTCCGGATTGTTGAATTCCTTCCATGCCCCACGATGGGAGATGACTCCGGTCGTACTATAATATTTATTTTGGGATAACAATACCGTCGTTGAAAGCATAACAAGGAGAATGCCGGATAAAAGTGAGAGAACTGTCTGTAATCTGACCATAGATTCAAGTGTTTATGTTCGGTGTAAAAATAGTATTCTTTGGTGTTTTTTGCAGAGACGACATGCCTGATAGTCGTCAGGCATGTCGATTTGCTATTTATAATTTCACCAACGTTATCGTTTCTTTCAGTTGATTGATCGTAATTCTATATCTTCCCGCTTCTTCTGGTTTGAGTTTCCATTTTTTGTCTGAACCTCCACTTGCAGGATATGGCGAATGCATGTACATGATACGGTTGTCTACCAAAGGGTTAGTACCATTGGATCCAGCAGGCATATAGTTAGGCTGATCCCAGTTTCCTCTAGCCAATGCGAGCTTAAAATCATCGGTAGCCCCAGCTTTAATATTTCCTTCGTAATAATAGCTGTACGGATCTCCGCTCACCGGCTTAAATTTGTGAACATCACTCGGATTGTTTGTTGACCCGGCTTCCGATGCTGTGCCGACTATCCATATATTAGTAAGGGGCGTGTAAGGAAGGATGGTAATTTTCATTTCCAGGAGATCGAAAGTAATTTTATAAGCGCCAGCTTGCGTAATTTGCCACTTGTAACCTGCTGATTGACTACCCACTAGATTTACTTCTTCACTTTGGATGTTGCCATCGGCATCAGCAGATGTAAAATGTGGGCTATTGGCATCCTCTGATTCTTTTGTTGAAATGTGAAATTCACCGATCTGCAAGACTTCGTAAAAATGGAATACACCGGATTTGTCCCGATCGGGTGTCATTAGTCTGCTTATTCCGTCAGGAAGGGCCGATCCTTTGGCGTATAGTTCGGTGAAGTCTTTGCCTTCTTCTTGCAGGGTGAGAACAAAACTGTTGAGATCTACTGTCAACTTGTATATACCTTGGCGTGGAACAGTGAATTTTTGACCGGTTTCTCCATCTGGTGAGAATACCAAATCCTCTACCAACAGGCTGTTTCCCTTATAAAAGGCTTTTTCTGGTTTACCTAATTCGCTCAGAAAATAGAATTCGCCGGCATCCAATACGCTGTTGTAGCTGAATATCAAAGGATCTTCGGTATCCTGTACCAGTGGAGTAGCTTGGTGGATATCTGTAGATCCGGTCGTCGCGCTTCCTGTTAGATACAGTTTCGCAGGGATCTGTACAGCAGTGTTCACGACAAGTACGCTACTGGTTTGGCTTTCATTAATGTGTATGTCAAGCGATTGATAAGCCATATGGGGAATATAGGCACGGATCTGATAGTCTCCTGCATCCAGTTTTTCGTATTTTATTTTTCCATCGCTTTTGGTGCGTTCTTTTGAAAATAATAAGAGCCCGTTTTGAGCTGATTTGTAGTACAGTTCCACAATGACATTGGCAACGTCGTTGCCTTCGGTATCTTTCAGATGGAATGTGTGGTCTACGACATAAGCCGACGTTGCTTCGTCCTTGTTACACGAGGTGAGGCACATTAAGGCTATTGTTACGATCAATAGGGCACTATACCAAATATCTGTAGCTTGGAAGAGAGGGCGGTCATGGGTAATGATTGATCTAGTCATAATACTTGTTGGTTTTAAGGTTATACAATCAGAGATAGGAAAAAAATCTATCTTCTACTATAGGTACACGTTCTACACGGGGTGCGGCACCCATTTCTTCAGGGGAAGGAGCGACCCAAAACGAGTCTGTACCGGTCAATGTTAATGTGCCTTTTGTAGGATCTAGTTCGACATATGCGTATAAGGAGCTACCGTAAGGCCACATTCTTTTCATAACGGGATATTTGTCATAAACTTCCTGAGGATATCGGGTTTCATTTAGATAGTCATTGTTACCAGGCCAGTTGTAGGACATGCTGTTGACCTGAATATGTTGTACGCCCATGCGTGAGCGCATCCAATTCAGGTGTTGATGTCCAGAAAATGTAGCAATCACTTTTTTATGTTTGGCATTCGCTTTTTCAATGATTCCATCAAAGTAAGCCTTATTTTGGAGTTCGTAGAAGAGGGTTTGATGAGAAAAGATAATCGTTCGTTTGTTGGTTGCATTGATATCTTCCTCCAACCACTGCAATTGTAGGTTGTCCATGTAGTTAAGATCCGTCAATGTGCCGTTTTGGTTTCCACGTGAATAAGGCACAATGGTGCTGCCGACTTTAGCATTATTGAGATCCAATACAATGAAATGGTATCCTCCTATATCGAAGGAATAGTAGGGTTTGGGCATACCGGTGAAGCGCATAAAATCTTCTTTGGTATGATGATCCATATCATGATTGCCCATGACGTGATATTTGGGGCCTTCGAAGCTATTCCAAACATTGAGAAACGGAATATTCTCAGCTATAGGATAGCAGAAGTCTCCTAGTTGTATAACAAAATCTGCATTTCGCTCTTTCATGTCGTCTACAAAAACCTGTAGACGCTCAGGCATACCATAGAAATAATCCTGGTGTACATCGGTACATATCCCAATGCGGATAATATCGTTGTAATTGGCTGTTTCGTCTTCAAAATGAGGCTTTACAGCTTCGTTTTCATTCTTGCATGAAGTTATATAGGGTAGGACTAAACTGGTTCCTAAACCAGTCAGTACGCCATTTCGTATAAAATCTCTTCTTTTCATGTTTCAAAAATTTAATTTTAACCTAAATAAATAAGGGAACTACCACCCATAGTTTTGCTTGATGACATCCGGAGCTTTATTAGTTTCCTCTGCAGGAATAGGCATCAGGTAATGTTGCAGAAGGAAGACCCGTTTGCCACCTAATACCTGCTTGCGGACATAAAATGCGTCCCCTGAACGGTTGACATCGAGACCGATCAGGTCTGTACACTCGGGCGTGTGCCCAATCAGCCAACGACGGATATCGAAGAAGCGGTGTCCTTCCATAGCCAGTTCTATTTTTCTTTCGTTGCGTATGCGTGCTCTCATGCCAACTTTGGTCTGATCACTAGCTCGACCTGCTATTGGTAGTCCGGGCATGCCTACGCGGTTGCGAACATAATTGATATGGGTATACACTTCCGTATTGGGGTTGTCTAGATACTCATTCATAGCTTCTGCATACCATAGGTATACATCGGCTAGTCGAAAGAAAGGAAAATTGCGGTAGCTGGTAGTACGCTGGCTGGCAGGAGTTTGTTGTGGATTTACCCACTTTTGAGAATAATAACCTGTATAGGTGCTCTGTCCGCTTTTCGCCCAGCCATCATGTGCAGTCCCCGGAGAGCTTCCTTGTACAAATTCGGTGATCACGTTGCGGTGAAGTAAGGGCATGCCATTAAAATATACATCCGTGTAAAATCTGGGGTCACGGTTGTAATACATTCCGCGTATGGTGACATTGACATTTTGCCATGTCCGGTTCCGGTATACGGGCATGGAAACAGTCTGCCAACTGTCTTCGTCATACCCAGAATTGGGATCGTCTATAGGGAGACCATTTTTCATCTCATACGAATCGATGGTGTTTTGTGTAAGGCTCAAAGCGCCTGACCCCCCAATGTCAGTTCCATTGGGCATTAAAGGAACATCCCATCCGCTCGCGCCACCACCTTGTTTCCAGAAGATCATCTCTTCAAAGTCCCGATTGTAGAATAGTTCTCTTTGTACGGATCTGAGGGAGTATTCACCTAGGTTAATGACATCCATAGCCGCATCAGCAGCTATTCGCCATTTTTCCCGATCGTATTGTTGATTGAATAAAGGCGTTCCATCTGTGTTTTTTACTCCTAACAAAGTGTTTTTAATAGGTTCTCCATTGACTGCGATAGATTGTCCATCCAGCTCTCCACCATTGAATAGCGGGCTTGCTGCATAAAGCAGTGTTTTGGCTTTTAAGGCTAGTGCAGCGCCTTTGGTCGCTCGACCCAATTCTCTAGGATCATTCTCGTAATTGAGTGGTAAGCCTAGTGCTGCTTCATCACATAAGTTGACAATGAACTCTACCACTTCGTTTGTAGGACGACGGTCTTTTTGTATCAGGACATCGTTTTCCACGATCGTATAAAAGCGATCAATGATTGGTATGGCTCCATATCTTTTGAAGAGCTCAAAATAGTAAAATGCAATTAAAAACTTAACTTCGGCCTTATAGCGAGGAATGATTTCATTTTGGTAGCTGTATTTGAGTCGATCATCCAGTATAGGCACATTGTCCACATTTTCCAAAAAACGATAGGCAATACGTACTTGTTCGTATGTTTCGTTGTAGTTACCCAAAGGGTTATTTGCCGGATTCCATCCGCCCCGCAGATAAAGAAGAGCAGCAGTAGCGGAGGTCCAGTTGTGGACAGCCTCGTCCGATCCGGCGGCCATGGTCATTCCCGATGCGCCTATAGATGCATTGTGATCCCATGGAAGACGGTTATAGAGGACAGCCACTTCTTTTTCGGCTTGTTTGATATCAGAGAATAGGTCACTTTCCTGATGAAATTCTTTGGGTACGATATCCAAATATTTAGCGCATGAGGTCGCAGTTAGTGCGAGTGCGATCAAGCAAATCTTATGTATAGCTTTTGTAGTTTTTATCATCATCATTAAAATTTTACTTTTATACCCCCATTGTATGTGGAAACCAACGGATATTTCGGAGAGCCATTGGCTTCCTCCGGGTCGAACAACTTGAGATGATCCCAAGTGTACAGATTGTTGCCATTGACATATAGCCTCAATTCACGTATTCCGAAGCGGGAGGTCAGTTTTTGTGGCAACACATAGCCAAATTCCACATTTTTCAAACGCACATAATTTCCATTCATCAGCCAATGTGTGCTTTTTATTGTATTGTTAGTTGTGTTTAAACTCATGGGACGTGGGTATTTGGCATTGGTGTTTTCCGGAGTCCAAGAGTTGCCATAGAGATCAGCCATGATATTCCGGAAAGCATATTGATTGCCAAATAATGTATTGCCGTCAATGAATACGTATCTGCCAAAGCCGCCTTGGAAAAGGAAACTCATGTCGAAACCTTTGTAATTTATACCTCCCGCAAAGCCCAGTATCTGGTTGGGTTCGGAGAGTTTGCCCGTGTATGTACGGTCATAGTCATCTATCATGTTGTCATTATTAATATCCTTATACCGGATATCTCCCGGTTGTGCTGCTCCGAATCCAGCCTGTGAGGGGTAGTTGCTGAAATCGTTCATACTTTGGAAATAACCCTCGGATACGTGGGTAATGATTTCACTGATCTGTCTGCCTTTGCGCATCTGCCAAGGTCTATCCGATACAGGAGGTTCCAGATAATCCAGTATCTTATTTTTTGCAAAAGTATAATTAGCCCGCAGATGGTAGGAGAGATTTTCGTTCAATACTTTGATATGCTTGACATCGAACTCAAAGCCTTTGTTCTCAACAACCCCGGCATTCAATGTAGGCAGACTTGCTGTCGGAATCCCAATCAATCCGGACGTTACACGTGTAGATTCGGTAAAGATACCTGAACGACGTTCATAAAAAACGTCACCCGTAATTTCCAATAGATTTTTGCGGAGCAATAAATCAAATCCTAAATTGGTCATATTAGCTGTTTCCCAGGTAACCAGCTGATTACCGATAACACCTTCAATCGCTCCACCCATGGTATTGTCATAATTCTCGCCAAAGCTATAGCCTCCCGCAGATAAGTTCCACCGACTTTGGTAGGCAAAGCGAGTACCGGGATCCTGATTACCAACTTTTCCATGTGAAAGTCGGATTTTTAGCAATTGCAATGCATCTACATCTTTAAGAAAATTTTCCTTGTTGATAGCCCAGCCTACAGATACTGAAGGGAAAAAGCCCCATCTGTGCCCAGGAGCAAAGTTTTCAGAGCCGTTATATCCAAAATTGGCCTCGGCGAAATACTTGTCCGCATATCCATAGGTAAAGCGGCCGACTATACCTTGTTCACGACGAGGCAGAGCTTCTACGGCAGTGCTTGAACGTAAGCTATTACTGGTCAAGCGGTAGAGGAACATCCCCGATATATTGTGGTCATTGATACGTTTTCTGTAATTTAGGTAAAACTCCGGATTGGTGTGCATGGCCCAATAGTCGTTTGCTAGTCCATATCCTAGAAAATCCTGTCCGGTTTTGATACGTTCGTAGTTACCATATCCCTGATAGAGATAGGACCAATAGTTTGTTTCCCTATTATATCCGCCGTTGCTAGTAGCGTCGTAAGAAAAGCGTGCTCTCGCAGATAAACCTTCTAAGAGGAAACTCAGGTTGGCGGTAACACCGACGGTGCCCTGTAAGTAACTATTCATCAGGCGTCGATATCCCCTCCCTGTAAGTTGTGCATAAGGATTATTTTGATCCCGCATTTCTCCAAAAGAATCATCAGGGTTGAATATAGGCATAGCCCAAGGGGGAGTGGATTTGAGCAATGTGAAGAAATCTTGTGATCCTATTAGTGGATAATTCCTATTGCGTACAATAGTCGCCAGACCTAGTTCGGCACTGAACCATTTGCTGATTTCCATGTCGATATTTGATCGAAAATTGAATCGTTGCTCACGGGCTTGTACATTGTATTCTTCTACAGCTTCTTCGTGGTTGTATATACCGTCTTCAGTAAAGTAAGACCCTGAAACAAAATATCGCGTCTTTGCTGTACCTCCATTGACGTTGACATTGGCTGTGAGACGGCCGGAGGTTTCTTTGAGCATTTCGTCTATCCAGTTGACATTGGGATACAGATAGTTGTATTCCAGGTCGGATAGCCATCCTTGTGATTGGTCATATCGGGCAATGTATTCGTTGGTGTATTTCTCGGCCTCTGCCAGTTTGCCGTCATTGATAAGGCCCATACGATGGTATCGGAAAAAATCCATGGAATTGAGGTATTCGGGCAGTCGGGTAGGACTTTGTACGGCACGTTCTATATTGAATTCCACAGAAGGTTTATCCAGTTGCTGTCCTCTTTTGGTCGTGACCAATACGACGCCATTGGCTCCTCGTACACCATATACGGCTGTAGAAGAGGCGTCTTTCAAAATGGTAATGGATTCGACTTCGTTTGGATCGATAAATCCAAAACCGTCCCGGGGTACACCATCGACCATAATAAGGGGGCCATTGCTGCCCGAGTAGGTGGACTGGCCTCGAAGCCAAATGTTGGAACCGCTTTGTCCGGGCTCACCCGTATCATTGCGGGCGATCAGGCCTGGTAGTCTACCCACCAGGGCGCTGGAAAGATTCGATACGGCCGATTGTTTGAGCTCCTTTGTCTGGACAGAAGCGATAGATCCTGTGAGCGTGACTTTGCGTTGTGTACCAAATCCTACAACAACAACCTCTTCTAGATCTTCATTAACCTCATTGAGCCGTACCAACAACGAGTTGTTGTCACCTTGTTTTACTAAATAATCGGCTTCAGTATAAGGCTCGTAACCAATCCGATTGAATGTAAAATTGTACTTCTTGTTTCCGGATAATTCCCTTATCGTGAATAGACCACGTTCATCTGTCGTGGCTTTGCCAATAGTGGTTTGGATGCTATCTGTTACCGCGATGGATACACCTATTAATGGCTGCCCCGATTGATCGAGTACAGTGCCCCGTACAAATGTGGATTGCTGTGCCAACAGATGAGCAGGGAACAAGAGTACGAGTAGACTCAAAATGAATAATGGTTTGTTGGTTTCTCTCATAATATATATTTATCTCGTTTTAATTTTGAGGCATAAAAAGCCTTGCGACAAAGTTTTGTCGATTACATTTATTCGATATTTGTGGGGTAAACTACTTTTTGGTAATCCGAAGTTTATCTTCTTCTTTATGGTATACTAAATCATTCATGGTACATATAATATTCATGATGGTGGACAACGAATCTGTTTCTTTAAAGTTACCGGTGAAAGAAAGATTGGTTATGTTAGCTTCCTGGATATCGATACTATACCCATATTTCTTACCTATTTTAGCAAATACTTCTTCCAAAGGCGTTTTGTTAAATATCAGAATATCCTCGCTGTTTATGATTTTGGGTTTCGCCGAGACTAATTTGCCTTGAGTTAGGTTATCGGATGTAGTAGTATTATGGACGGCCCAATTACCGGCAGATAGATTAATAGCCAGTTCATCCCCGGGATGCAAATATGTATCTGCCAATGTAAGACGACTGCTTACCGTAGAGCGGACGACGACTTTACCCGAAAGTAAATTTACTTTGACCATATCCGCTTCTTTTGTGTTGATAATGAATACCGTACCGAGCGCGGTTGTGGTATAGCCGTTGGCTAGAACGGTAAAAGGCCGTAGGGAATCCTTCGCTACCTCAAACTTAGCCAAACCCTCGAGATCAAGATTCCTAGCATGTGCATCAAAATGAGTATGATAGGAAAGAGTACTTCCTGGATAGAGTGTAACAATAGAGCCGTCTTCTAATACGATCTTTTGTTCATGTTCCCCATCATTCGTCTGGTATACAATTTCCGTTGTGGAGGAAGCTAAATTTTCTTTATCCGATATGGAAACTGAAGAAGGTACTATTATAAAGATCTGGTAAGCAGACCATGTCAAGAAAAACAGTAAAATGGCTGCTGCTGACAACTGAATCAGCGGCTTAATCCTGCGTGCAACCAATGGTTGAGGTTTGATATCATTGATACCTGTCGTTTTTTTGATAGACTGAAAAAGCTCGGATGATCGTTTTTCAGATAAATGGATGTTTGAAAATTCCTCTTTCAACAAATGGAATTCTTTTTCCATTTGATCTTTTAGTTCTGTATGGTGTTTTTCGAAATAATCCAATAGTTCCCGACGTTCTTCAACAGTCGCAGTTTTATTCCAAAATTTATTCACAAGATGTGTTATTCGTTGCATGTTACTCATAATCTGTTTTTTGATCTTCGGCAATACTCTTGTTAAAAAATAATACCGGTATCTTATATAAATATCTGCATCAAAGTTGAATCTTGATTGATATTCTATAAGTAAATACACAAGATGTTAAAAAAGGGGATGGATTTTTTAAAAAAAAATTAAAATCTGTCTGAAAACATCCCAATAAGTAGAGTGCATACACTGATATGGGGGTATTTTAGTGAAATATAATCTTTTATTGCGCGATTGGATTGTTTTAAATAATCTTTAACCGATTCGGGAGAAATACCCATAATTAATGCCACTTCTTCTTTAGGTTTTCCTTCAAAGCGACAAAGTTTGAAAACTTCTTTTTTGCGGGAAGATAATGCATTGACAGCTTCTTCTATAATTCCCAATTGCGTAGCATACATCTCTTCGTCAATGCTGTCTTCATGGATAACATTGTCATACGAATCATAACTCTCGACGTAGTACAAAGAGCTTTTCACTTTCTGTTTCAACAAAGAGCAAGATTTGTTATAGCTTACAACAAATAACCAACCCGCTATGGATTGGTCTGTTTTGATTCGGAAACGGTTTTGCCATAAAGCAACAAATACTTCTTGAAGAATATCTTCGGCGAGTGTGGGGTCTTTAATAATTTTAAAAATGTTGGCATACACGGATTGGTGATACCGCTCATATAGTATACGAAATGCTTCCACAGACCCTTCGGAAAGGGAGCCGGCTAATTGTTGGTCAGACGGGTGAGAAGACATATTCATTATAATTGATTTATAGCAAAAATACAAAAATAACTGATTGTTGCAAAAGTAGATATAATACTGCTTTGCAAGGAGAATATACGATTATTAAATTGTTAAATTTTTGAATGTATTAATTTTTGATTTTTCCTCTCTCTTTAACCATTCGTTCCAAATCCCGGATAATGGCTCCGGAGAAATCTTCCTGGTGGATCTGTTCGGCGTGATATAGTGCTCCCGGGCTAAATACATTGATCTCCATAATCTTGTCTCCCACAATGTCCAGGCCTACCAGATACATGCCGTCTTTCACCAATTGTGCGGCAACTTTCTGAACGGTATGCAGTATGCCGTCGTTAATTTCGGCTTCTTGTACTTTTCCTCCCTGATGGAGGTTACTCCGAATTTCGTTAGCCTGTTGTACGCGATGTACTGCGGCATATTTTCCATTCACCTGTATGGGTTTTCCATTTAAAAGGAAAAACCGAATATCGCCCCGAGCAGCTTCGGGCAAATATTCCTGGGCGATGACATATCCATCACGGCCTATGGCTTCCACGGTTTGTTTTAGATTTTGTGCATTTTCTTTGTTGATAAAGAATACATTTTTCCCGCCGGAACCTTTTAGCGGTTTGAGGATGATTTTTTCGTGCTGCTCGCTAAAAAAATGGAGAACATCATCATAGTTTCGTGTCACAATTGTTTTAGGCTGTATGGATTCGTCAAAATTATCTAAGTATAACTTATTGCTCGCTTTTGTGAGTGCTTCTGGATTGTTGATGACCAAAAGTCCCTGTTGTTGTGCTAGCGTGGCGAACTGCAATCCAGCAGCAGCAGCCCAAGGTCTGTTGATCATGTCCAATACGGGATCAAAACGCAACCATAGTACATCAATGTCGCTAAGGAGACATAGTTTTTTTTCGGTACTTCTAACCGTTTGAATAAGTGTAGCGGTATTCGTGATGTTGGGAGAAGGTAACACATGCCGGGCATGTGCACCAAGGAGCGAGTTCGCCCCATAATAAAAATCAGCTAGGCCGATGTAGAAGATTTCATGACCTAATTGTAAAGCCTTATGTGCCAGTAGAGTAGTGGTAAAGTTGACGTCTTCTTTATGCGTCTGGTTGATGACAAATGCTATTTTCATCGTATATAATTATTTATGAGTGTGAGATTTCAATGGTATAAATGAGCTCGCTACACTCGGTTTGTTTTTTAATGGTGATGAAGCTATCGGATTTATTCATTCCTCTGTGTGATTGAATAAATGATGATGGTTTCATAGATGAATAGATGGAATTATTGTATCATTTGAAATATTCCCTTACTTTTTTTTAGTGTTTCCAGCTTGGTGATATAAGGAGGAGTAAGGTACCTCGGTATCAATACAGGAGCGTTTAACATTCCTTTTAGCATTAGTTCTTGTATAATCGGTATATAGTCCTTCCGAATTTTACCCATGGTCAGTAGATTGATATCATTTCCCTCTTTGATGTAGTTGACTAATTCGATTAACCCCTCTAAGTATAGTGCGTCCTTGGTTAAGCCACCGCTACGGTATACCCGCATAGTCATTTGGAACGCCGTTTTCTTATCGAATTGGTGCTGTTCGACTAAAAGGGCAAAGGTGTCGATAAATTTATTTCCACCTAGCATATGGTGTACGGCAACAACTCGACCAGCGAGTACACGCAATCTATCATTTGTAAGTTCGTCGACCATATACTCAGCAAGCACAGCTAGGCCTTCCTGTAGCTTTTCGTAACCCGGCACTCCTAGGCGAAAGAGATTGAAAGGCTGTTGCTTTCCATTGAAATAGGTCACGATGTGTGTGCCTACCTCGTGTTGTAGGAGTGCATTTACCCGCTTTCGTGGGAGCATATATTGTTTACTGATATTGAGTACGCCTTGGTTGACCATCACACCGTAAATATCATCTCTTATTCGCACCGTGGTATTAAACTGCGGTTCTTGAGCTTTTAAATAGTTTATTTCCTGTTGTGCCAGATGAGCAAACTCTTCGGCATATACGATTTCGTCCTCCCGATCTTTCGGAAGGGTATCGTAAGCCGTAATGGTTAAAATAGCTTTAGCTTTATCCAAAAGTTTTTCGCTGACATTACCAAACAATTGTAAACTGCCTAACATAAAACCCTCCGTGCCTCGTTCACTTAGCATACTCATCATCCAATCCAATTCTTTCCGTTTATCCCGAAACAGATAGGCAATCGTCGGATCATAAAGATCTTCGATGGGGAGATTATAAAGGTTGCGTTTGACAATGTCGGGGTCGATCGGCATGGGCCGATAGTGAAATATGGGAGGTTTACGGTAATTGTCTTTTTTGAATTGTAACCACGCCTCGTGGGTATTCGTCGGCGTGATGAGTAGTAAGAAGTCAAAGCGTAAACTTTCTTTGCAGAGTTTCTGATCGATTTCCCAGACCAGTGGTATTAATTCGTTGGGATGGTTGATCTTAAATGCTGTGGGTTTGGATGTGGTATGTATGCGGACGAATTCAAAGAATGTTTTCGATAAACTCCGCGATAGGGCTTCACGGAATTGTCGTAATACAATAGGAAGAATTCTGTTTTTATTGTCCATGAGGTAATTGGGACGTATGCCCAGACCTAAGTGTAAAATTTGGTTATCCTTTTTATCATATAAACCAATTAATGGAGCCACTTTGGTGGGAAAGGATTTTTTAGATCCGGCAACCAGTTTTACCACAGATACCACACCCTCTGCTTGCAATTGTTTATCCAGATACTGGCCTATTGTCAATGCATTCTTTCGGGAGACATGAATCTGTACATCCTCTTCCTGAAGATCCGTAGCAGTCCAAGCTTCTATGATTAAGCATGATCCGAAAGTTTCTACAAGTTTTTGCATGATCGGTGGTATCCAAAAGGAAAAATCAAAGCTTTTGTCTCTGATGATGAGATAAGTATACTCCGATTTAACCAACTCGGACAACATCGGGTCTTTCTTTTCTTCTTCGCTGTAAATAAATATATAGGGCGAAATTTTGTTAAATACCAATTTATTCTTCACAGGTATTTGTACATGAAAAGCGTCGCGTGTGTTTATCTTTTGAAGAAGGTTATCTAGTGTTTTACGTGCGTTTTTCATTGGAATAACTATTTGAAGCTTGCCCGCCTACCACGGACAGGCATGAATTATTTATGTTTTTTGTGAAGGACAATTTATACCGGTTTCATGGGTGAAGTAGTTGGCTAAGGAATCAACAGTATGTAATAACAATTGCTTGTATTCTTGTAGCTTTTCGGGATACAGCAACCCTGTCCATTCGTCCATAAAATCTTTCCGAAATTCAATAGAGAATACACAACCCTTTTCTCCATAGCGTGCATTGATGTATTGCGATAAATAACCTCCCTTAAAATTGATGTTTTCACGAACATCGAAAGAGGGGATATCCTGATCTATCTTTTGTAAGGCTTGGATGAATATGCTGGTCAGTTTGGCCCACTTGCTATGGTTATAGGCTGTGCCAATATTGATTTGAGGGTTACTCGTCTCGTCCACAACGGACCGTGATCCATCTCGCTTTGCGTTGTAACTATGGATATCATAAATGATGAAGTAGCCATATTTGCTAATTGTCTTTTTTATCTCTTCGTCGATAGTACGGTAGATCTTATCATAGTTGTCATGTAATTGATTAATCCATTTTTTTGGAATATCTTTTCTCCAAACATCAAGTCCCCATGCTTGTTCGGGCTTTAGGTAGATCGCATCCTGTTTACTACGGTTGATATCCAGCTGGAATCTGGACGTTGCTGAAATAAACCTATTGAAAGGTAGCTCCGCCAAAATCGCCGTATAGGGATCTTCTTCGCGGAGTCTTGATTCTTCGTCTATAAGCAGGTGGTCCAATAGGGAGGACGCAATATGGTGACCATCATGAATAGCAAATGCCCAAAAAGGGCTTTCCGCTTTTTCCAAAAGATAGCGGTATGTTAAAGGTTGATCAATTCTATCTGTCATGTTTTCTTTCTGGTAAAGATCCCTAATCCGATTGTCTGTTTTTTATTAATAAAACCGACGAGAGGGAAAAAGGTTTGATTCCAGTTGATAGATACCCGATTTAGTCTCAAAATAATAAAAGTTGGTATAAGAGCGTGTTTCTAACGAGGTGGGGAAAAATGTAATATGTTCTTTGATCGGTTTTATATGCTATTTAACAATTCATACGAAAAAATAGCTTTTACCAACTTTAATTCTCTAAATTTGCAGATGGAGCAAACCGGTTCTATCGCTGTTCCTTATCGGAAGAGAGGAAAGTCCGGGCAACATAGAGCAACACGCTTCCTAACGGGAAGGCTCCGATTTATCGGAGACAGAAAGTGCCACAGAGAATATACCGCCTCGATTCGTTGGGGTAAGGGTGAAAACGTGAGGTAAGAGCTCACGGTCTTGTATGGTGACATGCATTACGGTAAACCTCGTGTGTTGAAAGACCAAATAGATCGTAGAATTCGAAGGCTGCTCGTCTTCTCTCGACTTGTCGAGATCTGCGAAGGGTAGGTTGATGGATCCCGTGAGTGATTGCGGGACTAGATAAATGATAGAAATTCTTTCGGTTCAAACGAGGGAGTACAGAACCCGGCTTATAAGGTTTGCTTCTTTTTTATTTTTGCCATTTTTATTATTTTTTATATGACTACAATATTGATTATAGACGACGAACGCCCCATACGTAGCTCTCTCCGTGATATTTTGGAATACGAAGGCTATAAGGTGTTGGATGTAGATAGCGGTGTAGATGGTTTAGATGTACTGAAGAAGGAAAAAATAGATCTTGTACTGTGTGATATAAAGATGAATAAGATGGATGGAATGGAAGTGTTGGAAGCCGCTCGAGGAATTTCTGATACCCCATTCATTATGATATCGGGTCATGCTACGATCGAAACCGCTGTCGAAGCGGCTCGGAAAGGTGCTTATGATTTTTTGGAAAAGCCGCTTGACCTCAATCGGCTGTTGATTACGGTACGTAATGGGTTAGAACGGGAGTCCTTGGTGAAGGAAACTAAGGTGTTGAAACGTAAGGTTTCCAAGACGAAGGAAATTTTAGGTGATTCGGAAAGTATTTCTTTGATTAAGGATTGTATCGATAAAGTTGCTCCTACAGATGCAAGAGTACTTATCACGGGGGCAAACGGATCGGGAAAAGAGTTGGTCGCTCGTTGGTTGCATGAGAAATCAAATAGGTCATCTTCTGCTCTTATCGAGGTCAACTGTGCCGCGATACCTTCAGAACTTATCGAATCGGAATTGTTTGGACATGAGAAGGGTGCATTTACCTCTGCAATCAAACAACGCATTGGCAAGTTCGAACAGGCAAACGGAGGAACGTTGTTTTTGGATGAAATAGGAGATATGAGTCTATCTGCCCAAGCTAAAGTTCTTCGTGCATTGCAAGAAAATAAAATTACTCGGGTAGGGGGTGATAAGGAGATCACGGTAAATGTTCGTGTGATTGCTGCGACAAATAAGGATCTGTTGAAAGAAATAGATGCAGGTAATTTCAGAATGGACTTATACCATCGTCTTAGTGTAATACTTATCGATGTGCCTTCATTGGAGCAACGTCGTGAAGATATTCCACAGCTAGCTATGTCATTTTGCGAAGAGATTTGTGGCGATTACAATATTCCGACCAAAGAATTCACAGCGAGTGCTATGAAAGCGCTGCAGGAATTGCCATGGACAGGTAATATTCGGGAGCTGCGTAATATGGTCGAGCGATTAATTATCCTTAGTGGCAAAGTGATCTCCGATAGTGATGTGTGCAATTTTGCCAACCCTTCGGTATCTACCCACGGGGTAAATGGCAGTCATGATATTCCAAGTTTGAGCTTAGATAGCATGGATAACTATCAAGCATTTAAGGAGCATGCCGAACAGCAGTTTTTAATCCATAAACTGAAAAAAAATAACTGGAGCGTACCCCATACTGCTCAAACCATCGGTTTGCCGACTGTTGATGTTCAAATGTTGATGGATAAATATAAATTGAAAGATAAAGAATAACAGTACAAAAAAGGTCGGAACTTTGTCCCGACCTTTTTTAATCATTATATTTTCTTTTTTGTCTATTATAAAGCATAAAGATTACAACGATCAACAATAATCCTCCAATAATTATTGCGCCTGTTGGAGAAGCCTTCTCTACCTCGTCACCTGACTGCGCTGCTACTAATTTGGCAAGCAATGTCAGAAAAAACATACTAAACCACTTTCTCATAATTGAAATACATAAAAGATCAATTATAAAAGTAGGCATAAAAGCGAATCAAACCAATTTATTTAAGGTTTTTTAACTTCTTTGAGTAGAAAATCAGTGAGGTTACGGATGTATTCCTTGCTAAAGTCAAATTCTACTCCTGCCGCTGCATATATTTCCGGAATAGATCGGGTATAACCTAGTTTTAAGGCTTTCAAATATCTTTCAATACCTTCCTTTTTGTCCTCCAGATAATTCTTCCATACGGCTATTGCACCTAGTTGAGCGAAGCCATATTCAATGTAGTAAAATGGAACTTCAAATATATGGAGTTGCTTATGCCATAAGTAGGTCTCGGCTTCTTCTAATTCATCCCAATTGGTAAAACCGTGGCCGAACTCTTGGTATGTAGCTAACCAAGCTTCCTTCCTTTCCTGGGCTGTATGTTCGGGATGAGTGTATATCCAATGTTGGAAGCTATCAATCGTAGCTACCCAAGGCAGCGTGGATAGCGCATCTTGAAGTTGCTCTTTTTGGGCGCGTGCCAAATCCTTGGGATTGCTCAGAAATAAGTTCCATTGGTCCATAGAGATCAGTTCCATCGACATCGATGCTAGTTCCGCCACCTCACTTGGTAAGTCTTTGAATGCTGTTAATGCTAAATCGGCTGAAATAAACGTATGGACAGCATGTCCACCTTCATGTACCATTGTAGTCAGGTCCCTTAGCGTCCCTGCTGCATTCATAAAGATGAAAGGAGCGCCAGATTCGTAGAGCGGGTAGTTATAACCTCCTGGAGCTTTACCCATACGGCTTTCTACATCAAATAGATTGTTAGTTCGCATGGTACGAATACACTCCCCTATATAAGGGTGTATATTGCTGAAGGCTTCCTCGGTCTTGTTGATCAACTCCTCGCCGGATGAAAATGGCTTGAGAGGAGGGAGGTTTTCCGAATCAACAGACATATCCCATGGTTTCAGTACAGCTAGATTTAATTTGTCCTTTCGTTCGCGAGCAAATTCTTGTAATACGGGAACAACCACCTCTCGGACGGTTCGGTGAAAGTTTTCGCAGTCGTCGACCGTATAGTCAAATCGACCCATAGCGGTAAACATATAATCTCGGAAATTTTCAAACCCTGCATTTTTGGCAATTTTATGACGTAACTTGACCAGATCGTCGAATAGGGCATCTAATTGTTCCCTTTTCTCTAATCTTTTGTCGTTGATAATACGCCATGCTTGTTCTCGCTTATTGCGATTGTTTTCGAGCAAGATGGTGGAAGCCTGCTGTAAGGTCATTTCTTTTCCGTCAATTTCAACAGACAGACTTCCCACAATTGTTTGATACTCCTGTTGCTTCAATTGGACTTCGGTAAACAAAGGGATGTTTTCGTCCCGAAAGATTTCCAAGGACTTCTTTACCTTGCGTAGATAGATGCTATAACCTTCTCCTTTTAACTGATCAATATAAGGAGAGCTGACCAGCTTTTTATCCAGCTCATTGTTGACAGGTGCCATCTTCGGTTCTATTTCCGTAGCAAAGTATTGAAAGTCTTCGGCCAGTTTTTGATCCGCTGTGTTGCAGGTCATTTTAATATACCGCCAAGCATAGTCTTCGCTGAGGACAGCATCTAATTCGCTACGGTGTTGAAGCCATCTTTCTAAGTCTTGGACTGTGTCGAGGGATTGGTTTTTCAATTTCAGGAACAGTGGCTCTAAGACTTCCCAACGGATTTCGAGATCTTCGGGAATAAATTTTCGTGGTTTTACGAGGGTTGTTTTCATGTACGTAAGTCAAAAGACTATTAAATACTACAATATCTCGGCTAAGAAATAACCGGATTGGTTGATTAAATCCCTTTTACTGATAATCTCTTGTAGGTTGATGATGCCGATGACGTATTTCGATTCTTCACCGTAAAAACGTTCTAGTATGGTGTTAAATTTTATATTTTCTAATACATCTTCATCGTCGTACCGGAAGTACACCTTTAGTTCGTAATCCGTAGTGTAGGTAAGCTGAGATGCTTCCAGGTGCTTTTTGTATTCGTAGCGATAGTCATAACGTAAGGCCGCAATATCGGACAGTACCGCCGATCCTGTTGGATGCCCTCCGGCACCTTTTCCGAAGAAAAACTGTTCGTCAGCAAAAGCTGCCTTTACCAATACACCATTATTTTCATTCTCTACATTGTACAAAATGTTTTCCTTGGTAATGAATTTTGGTAATACATAGAGGACGACCTCGCCGTTAGAACTTTCTTTGGCTAAAGGGATCAGCTTGATTTTGAAATTTTTTTCTTTAGCGTATCGGATGTCCACATCGTTTAACTTATCAATGCCAAGATTTAATATTTTATCAGGATTGATATATATGCCGTATGCATGAGATGCAACGATCGCTAATTTATACTTGGGGTCGTATCCGCCTACATCCAGTATAGGATCTGTTTCTGCAAATCCCAATTCCTGTGCTTTTTTTAATGCCGATTCATAACTTTGGTTTTCATTGAATATCTTGGATAAGATGTAGTTTGATGAGCCGTTGAATATGCCACTTATCGAGTGCAAGAGTTCGTTGTCATAGTATTCTTCCAGATTTCGAATGATGGGAATACTTCCACATACCGAGCCCTCATATAATAATGATGTGCCATGTTCTTGTTGTATATTCGCTAATTCCTCGAGATGGGTGGCAATCATTTTTTTATTTGCCGAAACTACATTTTTACCCGATTTCAAGGCACGGGAAGTTATTTCAAAAGCAGCTTCAGCGTCGTCTATTAGTTCTACTACGGTGTTGATTTCCGCGTCTTCCAGAATAGCATTGGCATCTGTAGTGAACAGTTCTGCCGGCAAGCTACGTTTTTTGTCGGCATTCTTAATGACAAACTTTTTGATTTCAAGGTTTAGATTCTTCGTCTTTATAATATCGTATAAACCTTGCCCTACGACACCAAATCCAAACATACCTATGGTAAGTTTCTTACTCATTTTAAATTTTTATGCAGTTTCTAATCCTTGTTGATTGCGAATAGTTTGTTTTAACAGAAAGTCTCCATACGGCAGAGCCGATAATTTTGCATCACAGAATGTAAGAAAATCAAATAGTCCAAAAGGACTACTTGATTTTGTCAAATGCTTGCTGTAAATCATCTTTGATATCATCGACATGCTCTATACCAACTGCTAGGCGTAATTGCCCTGGATATACACCAGCTTGGCGTTGTGCCTCTTCCGATAGCTGTTGGTGCGTGGTCGCTGCAGGGTGAATAATCAGTGATTTGGTGTCACCAACATTTGCCAAATGACTAATCAGCTCTAAAGCATCGATGAAATCGTTGGCTTTTTCTGCCCCACCTTTGATGGTAAATGACAATACTGCTCCATATCCATTTTTAAGGTATTTTTGTGCATTTTGGTGGTAAGGATGACTCTTCAAGCCGGGATAGCTCACTTTTTCTACCTGTGGATGAGCCTCTAGCCATTGTGCGATTTCCAACGTATTGTCTACGTGGCGTTGCACGCGTAAGGATAGGGTTTCCAAACCTTGGTTCAATAAGAAAGAGTTGAATGGAGAAAGAGCGGGGCCAAAATCACGTAAACCTTCGACACGCGCTCTGATGATGAATTGTATATTACCAAATGGTCCATTTTCGCCAAATACTTCCGAGAATACTAAGCCATGGTAACCTTCCGATGGTTCCGAGAACTGTGGGAATTTGCCATTGCCCCAATTGTAGTTACCTCCATCGACGATTACCCCACCTATACTAGTTCCATGTCCACCAATCCATTTTGTTGCGGCTTGCACCACGACATTCGCGCCGTGCTCCAATGGTTTAAATAGGTATCCAGCTGTGCCGAAAGTGTTGTCTACAATAAATGGTAGATCAAACTTGCGCGCTATAGCAGCGATGCGTTCGAAGTCTGGAATATTATAGCTCGGATTTCCGATGGTTTCTACATAGATCGCTTTTGTCTTTTCATCAATCAAAGCTTCAATTTCCTCCGGCTCTGCATCTTTCGCAAAACGAGCTTCGATACCTAATCTTTTGAAGGAGACCTTAAATTGATTGTAAGTTCCGCCATAAAGGTTCGAACCAGTTACAAAGTTGTCGCCACTCTCCAGAATGTTTGTTAGCGCAATAAATTGTGCTGCTTGTCCGGAGGCAACAGCTAGTCCTGCTACACCTCCTTCTAATGCCGCTACTCTTTTTTCAAACACATCAGTCGTCGGGTTCATGATGCGTGTGTAGATGTTGCCGAATTGTTTCAATGCAAACAAATTGGCACCATGCTCTGCATTGTCAAATACAAAAGATGTTGTTTGATAAATAGGCACGGCTCTAGCTCCTGTAGTTGGATCAGGCACTTGACCGGCGTGTACTTGTAGTGTCTCGAATTTCAAATTTTTATCTGCCATTTTTTTTAAATTAAAAAGTGTAAAGTTTATCGCTTACTGTTGTGCATCAAAATTGGGTCGTCGTAATACCTGTATAAAGTTCCATCACATGCACAATAGGAAGGGTTGTTCATACAGGGACGACTAGCGCATTCGCATCATGCCGCAGCATAGGAATCCGTACCTCGTCCTTATCAAAAGGGAACCAACTAAATGTGTGTTAATTTCTGGTGTCATAGCCTTTTTTATTTATATACTCCAAATCAATAATGCTTTGGACAGGAATTGGCACCTTTTCAACTCGTTGTTTGATGGTTGCCAGTGGGTCATTGAGCCAGTCTCTCGCCACTTCTTTATAAATCAAGACCGATAAAAAGGTGTTGATTAGAAGTACTATTATTGGTAGCACAATGCAAAGATAATATAAAAATTCAAAATTCAAAATGTAGGGTAATTAGCTTTTTAGAACTTTAGATGCTTTACAGTTAAACCATCGTTAATTAATTGCTTTAGTGCTTCTATTCCGATAGTCAGATGAGTTTGCACATATTTTTCGGTGACCTTGAGGTCACTTTCTATTGTTTTCACGCCTTCCGGTATCATCGGTTGGTCGGAAACCAATAATAAAGCGCCCGTAGGGATTTTGTTGGCAAATCCTACGCTGAATATGGTTGCGGTCTCCATATCTACGGCCATTGCACGAATAGTTTTTAGGTATTTTTTAAATTTTTTGTCATGTTCCCATACTCTTCTATTGGTGGTGTAAACTGTTCCGGTCCAGTAGTCCCTTTCATGGTCCCGGATAGTGGTCGATATTGCTTTTTGTAAGGCAAAGGCTGGGAGTGAAGGTACCTCGCTGGGGAAATAATCGTTGGAGGTTCCTTCACCTCGTATGGCAGCGATGGGTAATATGAGTTCGCCAACGGCGATTTTTTTCTTTAAACTTCCTGTTTTCCCTAAGAACAGGACGGCTTTAGGGTTTATAGCCGACAAAAGATCCATGATTGTAGCAGCCATGGGACTACCCATGCCAAAGTTGATAATGGTAATGCCGTTGGCGGTGCAGGCTTGCATGGCTTTGTCTTCTCCATAAATCAATGCATCTTCATGCATAGCCGAAAACAACCGAACGTAGTTGGAGAAGTTTGTTAGCAGGATATATTGACCAAATTCATCGAGCGGCTTACTCGTATAACGCGGTAGCCAATTTCTAACGATGTCTTCTTTGTTTTCCAGACCGGGAGGCACAGGCGATTCGATGGTTTTCTTCTTCGTCATAATATGAAGTAAGTTAACCAATTTTTATTAAACATAAAAGCCCTCAGTAAAGGAGGGCTTTTATGTTTAAGCAGCTTTAAGCTTTTTAATGTCCGATTTGGCAAATTTTGTCTTTGCATAATCGAGCGTAATATGCAAGGTGTCTTCTTGTGTTTTTTCTTTTGTTGTCGGTATCTCAAACATTGCATCCAGCATGATGGCCTCACAAATGCTTCGCAGTCCACGAGCACCTAGTTTGAATTCCCAAGCTTTGTCGACTATAAATTGGTAGACTTCATGATCAAACTTTAATTCCACCCCTTCATATTCAAACAGCTTAATATATTGTTTGACCAACGCATTTTTGGGTTCTGTCAGAATACTGAGCAGCGTCTCTTTATCCAAAGGGTTGAGGTATGAAAGTACGGGAAGACGTCCGATAAGTTCTGGAATGAGACCAAAACTTTTTAAGTCTTGCGGTGTAATATATTTGTAGAGATTGTTTAAGTCGATATCCTCTTCCTCTTCACTCATTTTATACCCAACCGTTTGTGTTCTAAGACGATTGGCGATTTTTTTCTGAATACCGTCAAAAGCACCGCCACATATAAACAAGATATTGCTCGTATTTACCGAGATCATCTTTTGATCAGGGTGCTTACGTCCGCCTTGGGGGGGTACATTGACGTTGGTACCCTCCAATATTTTCAGCAAAGCCTGCTGTACGCCCTCGCCAGAGACATCTCTGGTGATAGAAGGGTTGTCACTTTTACGTGCAACTTTGTCGATCTCATCAATATAGATAATTCCCCGCTCTGCAGCAGTGACATCGTAATCTGCAGACTGTAATAGTCTTGTCAGAATACTTTCTACATCTTCACCCACATAGCCAGCTTCCGTCAATACGGTAGCATCAACAATGGAAAAAGGGACGTTTAGAATCTTAGCGACGGTCTTCGCTAAGAGTGTCTTACCGGTGCCCGTTTCTCCAACGATAATAAGATTGGATTTTTCAATCTCGGTTTCGTCCGCACTTGTCTTTTGGTTTAACCTTTTGTAGTGGTTATAGACAGCAACCGATATGACCTTTTTGGCTTCATCTTGTCCGATGACATATTGATCCAAATGCTGTTTAATCTCCAAGGGACGAATCAGTTTCAGTGTCGTCTGGAGAGACTTGTTTTTGCGTTGGTTGAGCTCTTCGGCCAATATTTCACCAGCTTGAGTTACACAGCGGTCACAGATATGTGCCCCATCCCCAGCAATGAGCATAAGCGCTTCATTTTTGCTAATCCCACAAAAGGAGCAGTATATATCTTTGTTACTTTTACTCATCTTCTTTTTATTTGCTTTCTTTTTTTGGTACTAATACCTCATCAATCATGCCGAACTCTTTCGCCTCTGCGGCACGCATCCAATAGTCACGATCTGATGATTTTTCTACCCAGTCGTAAGATTGTCCAGAGTGTTCAGCAATGATCGTATACAATTCCTCTTTGATTTTTAGCATTTCTCTTAGATTGATTTCCATGTCTGCCGCGACCCCTTGTGCACCTCCGGAAGGCTGGTGAATCATTACACGAGAATGTTTGAGCGCTGCTCTTTTGCCCTTGGCTCCTGCGACCAATAATACGGCGCCCATCGATGCCGCCATACCTGTACATATCGTTGCGACATCTGGAGCAATGTATTGCATGGTATCATATATTCCTAAACCCGCATATACACTTCCCCCTGGGGAATTGATATATATCTGGATGTCGCGCTGTGCATCAGTAGATTGCAGAAATAACAATTGGGCTTGGATAATATTGGCCACTTGATCATTAACAGCATCGCCTAAAAAGATAATGCGGTCCATCATCAATCGGGAAAATACGTCCATCTGTGCAACATTTAGCTGTCGCTCTTCCACGATATATGGTGTTAAGTTCGTTGGAATACTCGATTCGGTTCTCGAGATAAAGCCATCAACATGTTGACTTCCTATGCGGTGATGCTTGATGGCATATTTTCTGAATTCACTTTTATCTATATTCATTTTGATCTTTTGCTATGTTAGTAATGGACTAATATAATGCGTTTTTTGTAAAAATATCAAATAATTTGTGTCTACTTTATGTAATTTGGCAAATCTTCAAGAAACTCGTATTGATTATTATGGAAATTAACTTTGCAGAAAAAATGGTCTAATCCATTACTGACCAATAATAACGGAATCTTGTGCATCATATTGTAATTATTAATCTGCTCAAAAGTTCTTTGACTAATTTTGACCTCAGGAGCCTTAAATTCTGCTATCAATATTTTTTGCCCTTGATTATTATAAATGACTAAATCCGTCCTTTTTTGCAGACCATGCAAGTTTAAGCCTCCTTCAATATGCATCAACGATTTTGGATAATTTTTTTGTGTATACAAATGGTGTATCCAATGTTGCCTAACCCACTCTTCAGGTGTAAGTAAAAGACTCTTTTTCCTCAACTCATCAAATACATAGATTTTATCCTTAATACGTTTCAGTTTTAATGGATATCTCGGTAAGTTTAAAGGGGTTGGCCTAAACATGTACAAAGATACGAAATTAACTTTTATTCGAAAAATAGGATGATAATAAGGGAACTATCGAAAAGGCATAGTTTTTTACTCCGAAATGAGTAATTTCGTCTCGGTATGAATGTCAATAGCCTATTATCGGATATCAAGCAACGAAAGTTTAAGCCCCTATATTTGTTACATGGGGAAGAGGCCTACTATATTGATTTAGTCAGTGATCGCATCGAGCAAACGGTTTTGGAAGAAGCGCAGCGAGGTTTCGATCAGACAATTCTCTATGGGAAGGATGCTGATTTTTCGACGATTGTAAACGCGGCTAAGCGATACCCCATGCTAAGTGATTATCAGGTAATCATCGTCAAAGAAGCCCAGAATTTAAAATGGAAGTCGACGGATGAGCTATTTGCGAAATATGTCGAAAATCCGACTCCGACGACCATTCTGGTATTGGCCTATAAACATGGAAAGTTTGATAAACGAACAAAACTGTTTAAGCAAATAGATAAGATTGGTGTCGCTTTTGAATCGGAAAAATTGTACGATAATAAAATTGGTCCATGGATTATCGAAGAGGTGCAACGGGAAGGTGGACGTATTCATCCACAAGCAGCGGCATTGATGGCTGAATACCTCGGTACGGATCTGTCTAAGGTTGCCAACGAAGTGCAGAAATTGATCCTCAATGTGTCCAAAGATCGTGAGATATCCTTAAAGGATGTGGAGGATAATATCGGTATAAGTAAAGATTATAATGTTTTCGAGCTCAACAATGCGTTGGGTAGGCGGGATGTAGTCAAGGCATTTCAGATTATCGATTACTTTGACTCCAATCCCAAATCTAATCCTTTTGTTGTGGTGTTGGGTTCTTTGGGGGGCTATTTTACACGGATTTTGAAATACCACTACGCGACGGATAGGGCTCCTCAATCGATAGCCAAGGTGTTAGGGGTCAGTCCATATATAGCGAAGGAATATGATATGGCTGCGCGGAACTACAACAAACGTAAAACTTTCGATGTCTTTGCTGTCCTGCATGAATATGATCTAAAATCCAAGGGATTGCATGTAAGTCCGCATACTACGCATGGTGAGCTTATGCGGGAAATGATTTTTAAAATTTTAAACTGATGATGAAAAAAATAATAGGATCTCTTTTGCTAATAGTTATAGGTTATACAGCCTTCGCTCAATCTACAATGTATTTTATCGCACAGGCTGGTGGGAATTTAGGCTTTGCGAATGAAGGGTATAAAGGGGCTTTCAACGGTTATTCGGCACACTTTATATTCGGCAAAAACTTTGCAGACCGGGCGTATTTGGGATTAGGGTTAGGAAATGAACGGTTGCAGGGTTCCTATCAAACTAATGACCCACATGATGCCGACCAGACCAAGCGTACATATGATCAAAATCTTTTTCCGATATTTGTCGACGGGAGGCTGCCGATTGGTGAATTTACGCCAACATCCAAAATAGGATTATTGGTGAATGGGGGGTATGCTCCTCGCTTAAGTGCCCAATATGATCGGGGGTTCCTCTTTAAAGGAGGTTTTTTTTATTTGCATGAAAGCCCCACAAAAGCAGACTGGACAGTTTCGGCAGCTTATGCTTACCAGCAACTGACTAAAAATGTCCATCCACCGCATAAGGATTTTCAACATCAGCACTTTAATGTTTCGGTAGGTTTGATGTTTAAATAATAAATTGAATATGGACGGAAAAACAAGAGCACATATTAAGCCGGGAATGGTAGTCAATATTGTGCTAAAGAAAGATCAGCGTACGGGAAAATTGACCGAAGGAGTGGTCAAAGACTTGTTGACTTCGGCAGCATTCCACCACCGTGGCATCAAAGTTCGCCTCGAGGATGGACAGATTGGTCGAGTACAAGAGGTCGTGGAAGAGTAACGAAGTTTTTTTGATTTTTTAATTTTTACTTTTTGATTTTATTGTTACCTTTGTCTCCCGTGAAAATTGTTGTTTTTGATTTTATCCCAACAGACACTATAGTCGATATGAAATCGACAAATCTTTTAATTGATAGGAATGGCCCATTGGGGCTTTTTTTATGTCCAGTAGTTTGTAACAACGATCGTATATATAATATTTAAAATAAAGAATGACCTACTACAGTAAATTACCAGCAATTTTAGTTCTTGAAGACGGAACGGTATACCATGGCAAAGCTGCCGGAAAAATTGGTACCACGACAGGCGAGATTTGCTTCAATACAGGAACTACCGGTTATCAGGAGATCTTTACGGATCCGTCTTACTTTGGACAGATTATGGTGACAACGAATGCCCACATCGGTAACTATGGTATTGATGAGGATGATACCGAATCTGGTAAGATACAGATAGCAGGTCTTGTCTGTAAAAATTATAATATCAATTATAGCCGTAAGATGGCCGACGAATCCATTCAAAGTTATTTCGAAGAAGAAAACCTGGTGGGTATATCGGATATTGATACCCGCTCCTTAGTTCGCCATATTCGGGATAAAGGTGTTATGAATGCAATTATATCTTCGGAGAACTTGGATATTGAGTCACTGAAAGCACAACTGGCTAAGGTTCCTTCCATGGAAGGCCTTGAGTTGTCCTCCTCTGTTTCTACGAAGGAACCCTATTTTTACGGTGATGAAGAGGCTTCTACACGTATTGCTGTATTGGATTTGGGGATTAAGAGAAATATCTTACGCAATTTCGACGATCGCAATGTATATGCTAAGGTTTTCCCGGCAAAGACGCCTTTTGCGGAGATGGAAGCTTGGAATCCGGAAGGTTATTTTGTTTCAAATGGTCCTGGCGATCCCGCAGCGATGGAATATGCGATCGATACGGTAAAAGAAATCCTTGCGGCAGATAAACCGATGTTCGGAATTTGTCTGGGACATCAGATTTTAGCCTTGGCACATGGTATCCGAACCGAAAAGATGTTTAATGGCCACCGTGGTATAAACCATCCCGTGAAAAACGTGATCGCAAATCGTTGTGAAATTACGTCTCAGAACCATGGCTTTGGAGTGGTTAGAACGGATATTGAGCAGTCGGACGATGTAGAGGTTACGCACGTGAACCTGAACGACAATTCTATAGAAGGTATTCGTGTGAAAGGCAAAAAAGCATTTTCGGTGCAATATCACCCCGAGTCATCACCAGGTCCACATGACTCCCGCTATTTGTTCGATGACTTCATTGACATGGTTAAGGCCTAAAGAATAAATATAAAAAGTCTCAAATCTGCGAAAGGTTTGAGACTTTTTTGTTTTGAATGATATACGCCATCATGTCAGCATTATTTTGTAATTTTGATTTGCTGATAAAAATTAATATATTAGTGTCCAAAATACACTAAGTAAAGTTTGAAATTTAACATAAATCCTAGTATAAAAAATGAGTTTAATTATCGATGTTCATGCGCGGCAAATCTTGGATTCGCGCGGAAATCCAACAATTGAAGTGGATGTTACTACACAAAATGGTTTTGTAGGTCGCGCAGCGGTTCCATCCGGTGCATCTACGGGTGCTCACGAAGCAGTAGAGTTACGTGACGGTGATAAAAAACAATATTTGGGTAAAGGCGTTTTGAAGGCTGTTGAAAATGTAAATACCAAGATTGCTAAGGCGTTGGAAGGTGTAGATGTTTTCGAACAAAATGCCATAGACAAGCTTATGATTGACCTTGATGGTACAGAAAACAAAGGTAAATTGGGAGCAAATGCTATTTTAGGAGTTTCCTTAGCTGTTGCTAAAGCAGCTGCTCAAGAAAGCCGTCAACCCTTGTACCGCTATATCGGCGGGGTGAATGCCAATACGCTACCTATTCCGATGATGAATATAATCAACGGTGGTGCGCATTCCGATGCGCCAATTGCATTTCAGGAATTTATGATTATGCCTGTAGGGGCTGCTTCTTTTTCGGAAGCATTGCGTTGGGGGGCCGAGATATTCCACACGTTGAAGAAAATATTGCACGATAGAGGTTTGTCTACCGCTGTAGGAGATGAAGGTGGCTTTGCACCTACATTTGAAGGCACAGAAGACGCTATTGAAACCATTTTGACAGCAATCAAAAAGGCCGGCTATAAGCCTGGATCACAAGTCTGTCTAGCATTGGATTGCGCGTCGACAGAATTCTATGTGAAGAACAAATACGATTATAAGAAGTTTGAAGGCGATAAGGGTGCAGTGCGTACTAGCGAAGAGCAAGCAACTTACCTTGCTGAATTGACCGAAAAGTATCCTATCATTTCTATTGAAGATGGTATGGCTGAAGATGATTGGAAGGGTTGGAAATTGTTGACCGAGAAAATCGGTGACCGTGTTCAGCTTGTAGGTGATGACTTGTTTGTTACCAATACGAAGCGTCTCCAAGATGGTATCGATAAAGATACTGCAAATTCAATCTTAGTGAAGGTCAATCAGATCGGTTCATTAACGGAGACGATCAATGCTGTTTCCTTAGCGCAAACTAACGGATATACGTCTGTCATGTCGCACCGTTCGGGGGAAACAGAAGATTCGACTATTGCGGATCTCGCCGTTGCGTTGAATTGTGGTCAGATCAAAACAGGCTCGATTTCACGTTCAGACAGGATCGCTAAATATAACCAATTGCTTCGTATCGAAGAGGAGTTAGGTGAGAACGCGAAATTTATTGGAAAAAACTTCAAATTTGCGATTAAGAAGTAAACGAGTGACAAGTAACCAGTGACTAGATCTCTTTGTCATTGGTTACTAACCGTCGCTAATTACTAATTTTTGATTTTCACAGTTAAATCATTACATTTAGACTGAATTTGCTAATCAATTTGTATGGGACGTCTTCTTTCATTGATTCGTAATAAGTATCTGATCGCAGGGTTGGCTTTTGTGGTTTGGATGGTTTTTTTTGATCGTTATGACTTTGCTACACAGTATAACTATCTGCAAGAAAAATCCAAATTGGAGCGAGAAAAAGCATATTATGGTTTGGAGAATAAAAATATCGAACAAGCTATAAAAGATGCACAGTATGACCCTGATGAGATACAGCGTATAGCACGCGAGAAATATAAAATGAAAAAAGATCGGGAAGATGTCTACGTGATTACTGAAGTAGAGCATAAGAAATAAAAATAAAGCCTAGGTCTCCACCTAGGCTTTTTCATTGAAACAAAAATACCCAGTTCAGGGGTAAGTCGATACTACTTTGCTGATTTTCCAATCTTCATTGTCCAATCGAAGTGTGATATAATCTATACGCGTAAAATGTTCGAACGTCATGGATGCTTTGACAATCGTGCATTGTGGACTTGAATCCAATATTTTGTAGGTTGTTTCGCAATCATAAGATAGCCCTTTTGTCTTCTTTAAGAATTTCATCAACTGTCTTTTGTTGATCTTGCGCTCGTTGTCTTGAGTGTATACGGTCATCTCAAAATCTTTTGTGAAAAGCCGCTCGTTCAAGTTACCTTGTCCATGGATAATATGTTCTAAATAATGATTCATGGCATAAGTGACGGATATACCCGCCTCATTTTTTGTTTTACCGAACGATGAAAGAAATAAAACGAGAGCCATAGCGACGATTGATAATGTAGTTTTCATTGTTTTATATTTTTAAAGTTGTTGTTTTTATATCTTATTGGATCAAAGATATGCTGTACAACGTTGCTCTTTGCGTGTAATTAGGCAAACATCAAGGCCATCTCGGTAAATGCTCTATTTTTTTCGGTTAATGTATTTTGTAATATTTTTATGATTGAGATGTAGTTCGTATAGGTTCACTACTCATAAAAATGATTCGGAAAAAGGGGATATATAGCATGCCAAATGGGGTACAAACGGTAGTAAATCGCTATATTGGGATGTTGTAGATATTGATAATCAAGAAACGCCGTCTGGCGATGTCGAATTGTTTATCATCACCTTCAAAGCAAAGAAAAATACGACAGTAGATATAAAGATAAAAGATGGTTTTCTAGTCGACAAGAAAATGAATACGGTGAAATTTTAAGGGTTATTCCTGCCTCTCTTATTTGATCTTTGTAAGAATATAATACTCGGCAAGTTCGCCAGTGATTTGCTCGTCATTTTGATCCAGTTGGAAGAGCCTATTTTCACCAACCTTAAACTTCATGTCCGTTTTTTCGCCTTGGATGTGAATGATGCTGCCGTGGTTATGCCACATGAATGTTCCGCTATCGGTCAAGGCAAAATCTCTCTCAAGATAGGTTGCTTGATAGGCAAAGGTTTCGTCGTTCTTTAGCTCGACAGTTGTTTTAATGCCTGGGCAATCTGCACAGGGGATAACACCTTCATAGGTGCCTTGCCAATCGAGGGAGTTCTGTGAAGTATGAATAGTGTCCACATAGTTTTCATGTATAACAGCTAAACTGTCTTGAGCTTGTTTGTCTGTTTTCGTATTAGATTGACATGCTGTAAAAATCAAGAAAGCCATCACTATACTACCTAAGGTTACCGTTCTCATGTTTTTCTTTTTTAATTTCAATTATTTATTTTGATCCTATCCTTTTATATTTTTGCTAGATATATAGCTAAGCTAAAACAGGGCCAAAGTTCAAAATATCGGATATTTTTATAGGGATATTGATATATTCCCCTATAAACGTTCTTAGTGGATGGGAAAGCTACACAAATTCATTTTGTATGCATACGTAGTTATATTGTATATAAAATGAATTTGTGTAGGTTTGTACTATGATACAACGATTATTGCAACAACTTGGTTCGAAAGAACTTCAATTCAAAGATATTTTAACCCATATCGAAGAACATTATGTGTATACAGCTTCGGCTTTCCGGAATGGAGACCAATATAATGCTGCAAATGAAAATCAGGGTAGTGCAAAAGTACTTTCGTTCGCCAAGCTTCATCATTTATCCGAAGGGGATACATTGAAGCTATTTGCTGAACATTACGAAGCCGTACGACATACACCTGAAGGTACAGATCACCAAAATATCAGGCAGTTTATAAAGAACGGTTGGGAAGGACTACAATTTGATCAACAAGTATTACGAGAAAAATAATTACCCTTTTTTCTCACGAAGTACAAAGCTCTTGATTTTTTTAATTTTAGTGGATTTTGCAGATGTAAACTCGTAAAAATCTGCAAAATAGATGCTATACGTAGACAAGGTGATCTTTCCTCCAACAGACCCTAATTTTCCATGCGTAAGAATATAATCTAATAAAATCTCCTTCACTTGCCCTATTCGGTTTTTTTCGAAAAAAACTTTTATTTCCTCTTTTCCCGATAATTGGATTTCTTCAACGAACTCCCAAATGATGTCATCGGTAAGGTGCGCGCAGACGGTATCCATGTCATTTTCTACGACTGCTAAGCAGATGTTTTTTATCAACTCGCGTTTCGGAGAATTGCTGCAATCCTGAGAAAAGTTTAGTTTCACGTGTACTACGGTTTTTCGAGAATATCCTTCAGGTTGGCAAGTCCAGCATCGAAATCTTTACTCATGTCATAGCATAATGTCATAATGTTAAAGGGATAGGGTATTGAACCCTCGATTTTCCAAATTACTTTAGATTGGCTGGGTGTTACAGAGATTACTTCCATAAAAGATTTATTAGCATCCTCCGATCCGTTAAAATATAAATCCATATCAATACGCTTTGGCTCTTCCACATGTGTAATCACTTGCTTCCCGTCACCTACTTTCTTGCTTTTCCAGGTATAGGTGAATCCCGGCGTTCCATCGACACCCATATATTCCTTTTGTATATGGGGGTCTTGACGGGACCAATTATCATAATTGCTTTGATTTTTAACAAGCTTTATATAATCAAAAACCTCCTGTTGGGGTTTGTTGACAATAATTTCACTTCCCGCTTTGAATTGTTTAGGTAGGAAAGCTGCTATAAGAAGTGTTAAACCAATTAACGCTAGTATAGCATACAGTAAATACTTTAAGAATTTCATGATATTAATTTTTAATAGGTGTTATCCCTTGCAGGATGTTTACCATTTTTTGCAAGGTATTGATATTTCTTCCTGTACTTTTTACTTTTAGTTTATTTTCGATAAAGTTGTTAGATAATTTGGAGTTGGCCATTCCTTGCGGAAGATAAAAATAAGCGACATTTCCAATAATTTTAAACTGCTCCTCACCGAGATTTATCGCATTAAAAGCCACAAGTACCTCATCGCTTGGTGGAGCATTCAGAAAAGTAGCGAAAACCCTATTCCCAGGTAAGGAACTGTCAAACGGATTTTGATGAAGTGCTTCCAGTAACTTGTCTTCACTTAAAACGAATACTTCTATTACCAAATTAAAATGGCTGGCGATCAATTGACGAATCGCTAACGCTGTCTTTTCAGAGCCCATCGGAGAGGTCAATACAATATTCCCACTTTGGATGTAGGTTCCTACTTGGTCAAAACCATTCTGCGATAGCATGTCCTTTAGTTCAGCCATTTTGATGATGTTCCTTCCGGATACATTAACCGCTCTCAAGAAAACTGCATATTTATTTCTCATGGTGTGAACCTAGGTTTCAAGTATAAAACTACAAAATATCCAGTTTCTATCGAAATTAAATTTTAAAAGCTCACTTGAGATCCGCGATAACTATTTTTTTCATACCCATCAAAGCTTGTGATGCGCTAGGAGTAGATAAGAGATTGCTGATATTTTTTGGAACTATTTGCCAGCTTACACCGAACGGATCTTTGCACCACCCACACATACTTTCTTGACCATCTTTGGTAAATGCAGTCCAATAATAGTCTATTTCATCTTGATCTTCGCAAGATATTACAAATGAAACACCTTCATTGAATGTGAAATCTTGTTGTACACCACTATCCATTGCCATAAACAAGAAGTTATTGGCAGCGAACTGTGTATGTTGGACTTGTCCGGCCATTTCTCCTTCGGTGTAACGTAAAATGTCCTGTGATTGGTAATCCTTAAAAACAGATTGGTAAAAGGTCAACGCATTTTTGCATTTACCCTGTTGCGCTCCACAAAACATCATCGTTGGCACTATTCGTTGATTTCGGACATCGGAGAGCTTACCTAAATAAAGTTGCCAATTAACGGCATACTTATCTTGTAACCAGCCATAGCATGGACTCCATGGATAATCCTTTAGAGGCATTAATGGGAAGCCCCCCTGCGAAAGCGTAGCCCATAGGGTATCGATTTCCTCCTTATGTTCGCAGATAACCATCATTGATATAGCTGGATTAATCTTGAAGATAGGGCCTCCATTGATACCGATAAAGTCGACACCTGAGAGATTTGCGCTCGCTACGACGGGGGTAGTTTGTCCCATACTACTATTTGGAAATAGGGAAGAGTAATATTTTAATGCTTCTTCGGCGTTGTTATCAAACCAAAGTGATATGGAAATAGGTGTATGATTGTTCATCTCTTTTTAATTGTGGATTATGACGTATTCTGAAATCTAAGACTGCGCTTTGTTGCCCTCAAAATGAACCATCCACCAAATGCCGAATTTATCCTGAAAAGATGCATATAATTCTGCCCAAAATTGCTCGCCAAGCTCCATTTCTATACTTTTGGCCTGTGCGGTTAACGCGGTGTACAGTTCTTGAGCCTCCTCAGCAGTTTCTGTATCTAACATGATATAGGTGTTGTTTCCTGAAGTTAGCTGATGTCCAAATCCTTCGATACAATCCGATCCCATCAACATACATTCGTTGTTGAGCTTAATTGCAGTATGCATGATTTTTGCTTTGTCAGCATCAGCCATCGGATAATCGGGGTCTTCAGGAATATCTCCAAAACGGTAAGTGCTTAAGATCTCTGTTTTAAAAACGTTGGCATAGAAGTGGAAGGCTTCTTCACAATTCCCATTGAAATTAAGGTAAGCGCGGACTTTTGTCATGATGTTTATTTTAAAGGTATGTTGTATGGATACTTTTCTAATAAGTAAGATTGTACTAGTTGATTATATGTATATATTTACTCCTGTTCTCATAAATGATATATAAATTAATCAAAAGCAAAATACCTGCAATAGGAAGTCCTTCGGGGGCATAATATAGGTGCTGAAGAATGATACCTACCATGACGGGTAAGATCGTGATTGCCCCAAGGGCTCTGGTCTTCGGAAAAATAAATAATAGTCCGCCAATAATTTCAATTGTGGCTACCAGTGGCATCAACCACTTGATGGTCATGAAAGCTTCGTTTATCTTGAGTATTTCTCCTTTCAATTCGGGGGTCGGTATGTACATAAAGAATTTATTTAAACCCGAGTTGATAAACATCAAGCCAAATAATGTACAGAGAATAAGTTTGATAATTTTCATGGTGATGGAGTTAAATTAGCAGTTCAAAGTAAATTAATATTGAATTAAAACAACTTGACCTATGACAAGTTTTAGAAAAATGAAAATCAATATATGCTCATTTTTATGTTGTCGGATATTTCTTAGATTTGAGGAAAATAAGAACGATGAAATTGTATGCCATAGATACAGGGTTTTTCAAATTAGATGGGGGAGCGATGTTTGGGGTAGTTCCCAAATCCCTTTGGCAACGCACTAATCCAGCAGACTCGAATAATTTGTGTACCTGGGCAAATCGTTTGCTGCTCATCGAAAATGGCAAGAGGTTGACCTTGGTAGATACGGCTATTGGCGATAAGCAGGATGATAAATTCTTCCGTCATTACTATCTGCACGGTGATGACACCTTGGATAAGTCTTTAGCAAAATATGGTTTTATTCGAGACGATATTACGGACGTCTTGCTAACTCACTTGCATTTTGATCATTGCGGAGGCGCGATCAAACGCGAAGGAGAGAAGTTAGTTCCGGCTTTCAAGAATGCTCATTTTTGGTCTAACGAAGCACATTGGAACTGGGCAATACATCCTAATCCGCGAGAGGGGGCTTCTTTTCTCCGGGAAAATATCCTTCCTATACAGGAAAGTGGACAACTAAATTTCCTTAAAGAGGGACAAAACTATGCCGATGATGTAGCTATCCGCTATGCATATGGGCACACGGAATCTATGATGCTTCCGCAGATACAGTATAAAGGCAAAACAATTCTCTACATGGCAGACCTGTTGCCTTCCATCGGACATATCCCCATTCCATATGTGATGGGCTATGATGTCAGACCTTTGGTGACCATGCAGGAAAGGCAGTCTTATTGGCATGAAATCGTGGATAGGGAATACATCTTAATGCTGGAACACGATCCCGTCAATGAATGTTGTACGCTTCAGCATACCGAAAAAGGTATCCGCGTCAAAGATGTTTTTAAGCTTAGTGATATTTAGAAGTAGAGTTATAATATTTGATATATGGAGATACAACATCATCGCAACAAGACTATAGGTATCATCGGTGGGCTAGGTATGCTTTCTGGGGGAGACCTATTCTTCAAGCTGTTGAAATCCAAAGAGGTACTCGCGCATCAAATCGATTATCATTTTTTGTTTGAGCAGCGCCCTTATACGCAGATCAACTTACCTTTGCATCAGGAAGAAGATATTAAATCCCGAAAATTCTATACCTATACTATCGCTAAAAAATTTGAAGAGAATAATGTAGATAAGATTCTGCTTCCTTGTTTTGCCTGTCACACGTTTATACGGCAACTTGAAGCCGAGTTAACTGTTCCTATTGTAAATATTGTAGAGGCACTTCATAATTACGTAAAAGCTCGGTTTAAGAAAGGGACTAGGTTGGGTGTTCTTACGTCAGATTTTGTAAAGACCTCTGATTTATTTCGAGATTTTAGCGTAGATTACGAGTTAGTCTACCCGGTGAACCAAAATCTCTTAATGGATGCTATTTATGGGGAAAATGGTATAAAGAATGGTTTTCTAGAGGGTATTGCTGTCGAACAGATCTGCCATGTTTGTCAAGAACTCATCCAAGATGGTTGTGAAGTGATTCTTCCGGGAATGACCGAAATATCGCTTATCGTAGAAACCTTGTGGAGAAGGGGTATTTCCGCGTTGGACGTCAACACTATTTACGCCGAGTATGCCCTAGATAGCACTGTTGGATCACATACCAAACCATTTAAATTGGGGATACTAGGAGGAGTAGGCCCTTCGGCAACGGTTGATCTCATGAATAAGATTATTGCCCATACGCCTGCCCGAAGAGATCAGGATCACATCAAAATGATTGTTGAGCAAAATCCCCAAATCCCGGACCGTACGGCAAATCTTGTCTATAACGAGGAAGATCCAACCATCGCTATGTTTTCCACTTGCAAACGTTTGGAAGCCGAAGGAGCGGATGTTATTGCTATCCCTTGCAACACAGCACATGCTTTTGTAGAAAGCATCCAACAATACTTGAAGATTCCCATCATCAACATGTTAGATGCGACTGTCGATCATATTGTTAAAATATATGGGAATACGGTGTCTATTGGTTTATTGGCTACAGATGGTACGATTGCTAGTCGAGTGTATCATGACATTGCCGAACGATACAATCTGAATATGGTGACGCCAGATCTGAAATTTCAACAAGATGTGATGGATAGTATCTATGGCACATATGGAGTAAAAGCTGGATATACAACGGGTCAGTGTAGAGCTGATATAGAGAAAGCTATAAATCATATTGTTGAAAAGGGTGTCGAAGTACTCATATTAGGGTGTACTGAGTTGCCCTTGATGTTTCCCAAAGAGACTTCTGTTATAATCAACGGTACGTCATTTCCATTGATTGACCCGACGCTGGTGTTAGCCAAAAAATGTGTTCAATTAGCGACATCGGTATAAGACGAGTACTCGTTTGCATATATACTCACCACAACAAAACCAACATATTTAACGTTTTTCAGTAAATGTAATTAGCGAAATAGGAATATTTTGTATATTGAACAAATAAGATATTATTGGTGTCATTGTGTCTGAAGTCAAGCTAAAAATAAGCTTAATTGCTGTACTAATCATTTGGTCTTTGGGCAATTCAATATTTGCCCAAAATACCATTGTCGGCTTGGTGCAGGATACTTCTGGGAATCCTTTACCTGCAGTAAGTGTACAGCTGACGACAGATCAAGATACTTTTTCCCGGATTACGGATAATTCCGGGAGATATAAATTTGACCAAGTAACTGGTCACACCATATTTCTTACTTTCAGTATGTTAGGTTACGAGGTCGGCTATCAATCGATGTTCTTGCTGGAAGAAAATAGTAGGATCGATGTGCCAAAGGTACGTTTGGAACCGATGTCTTTTTTGATAAAAGGTGTTAACGTCGTTAAAGTTTTACCTTTAGTGATTACAGAAGATACAATACAGTTTAACTTTGATGCCTATAAGTTTCGACCGAACTCACTGTTAGAAGAGGCTTTAAAAAATTTACCTGGATTTCATGTTGCGCGAGATGGATCTGTTTACTATAACGGAAAAGCTATACGTCGAGCCCAGGTGGATAATAAAGATTTTTTTGGTGGTAACTTGTTAACGGCAACAAAAAATCTGCCTACAGGGTTTATACAAAATCTACAAGTCATCGATGACTATGGTAATGTGGACGAAGCCACAGGGATGAAAAGTGATGAACCCGAAAAGATTATCAATATAACGTTAAAACCCGACAAAAAGCAGATTTATTTTGGGCAAATGACGCTTGGTGCAGGGACAAACGATCGCTATTTGGGGAGCTTTGGTATGAATAAATTTGATGATGGCCGTGAAGTGTCTATTATCGGATCGACTAATAATACCAATACGAATATGGTTTATTTGGGAGGCCTGTCGGGTATGCAACGGGAGCGGAGTTTGCTGGATATCGGGGACTATGCTGATCCGGTGGATGGGCTCAATCGTATAAGCTCTGTAGGCATTAACCTGTCGGACAAACTTGGACAGCGGTTTTCGGTCCACACATCGTATAATTTTACCCAAAAAAATAATGTTACCGATGGTTTCTCTCGACTGACCTCATCTTATATCGGTAATACGATTACAAGAAAGGAAAATTATGTGATGGAAACCAATGATTTTAATCATAGTTTGAAGTTTGGTGTTAACGGTAAGTTCGCCAATAAAGATGAAATGAAAATTCAGGGAAGTTTAGCATTCAACAAGCAATGGATATATAATGTCAAGAATACGGAAATAACCAATGCTCAACTGAAAAACAAAGGAGAGTTTCAAGACACCACAAAATTCACCAATCCGAATGGGAATCTCGATGTGTTTTATGCTAAATTCTTTACCAGAAAAGGACGAAAGTTTGTCGGAAATATATCCCTTCAATCCAATAACCTGAAACGAGATGAAATCGTAAACGAAAGTTATCTGGAGATTCTCACAGCTTCTGGCGATATCGATCGGTCTGATTATTTACAGGATCAATTGATTAATCAGAATAATGTGACAAATTCTGCTAGTGTCGCGCTTACCTACACCGAACCATTTCTTGAGTTTGGCCGCTTCGAATTTAATTATTTGTTCGACATTACAGGAATAGATGCGATACGTACGGTATACAACAGATTGAACGTGACCAACCCCTCATTTATTGATTCCCTTGCAGTAGACTATGACTACTATTATAAGAATAACCGATTTGGGTTGAACTATCAATACGAATCCAAAAATGTTTTAAAAGTCAATGTAGGCTTTGCTGTCGAACCTATTGTGCTCACCGGTAATCTTGCGTTGGAAGCGTTGAATTATAGCTATGAGAATATCAACTTAATACCTACAGCCAATGTATGGTATAAATTATCGAAGAACCTGGATTGGCAAATTGACTACAGGGGTAAAAATAACCAACCAAATTTTAATCAGATTGCGCCAGTAGTAGACAACAGTAATTCGAGGAATGTGATCATCGGGAATCCTGAATTGAAGGCGGAGTTCGCTCATCGTATCTCAACGAGGATACGTAAAACTATCCCCTCTAAAGCACAATATATCGAAACGAACTTTGCCTATAATATAATTACGGATAAAATTGTGAGCGATAAATCATCCTTATCGAGTTCTACTATACAGCAGACTACTTTTAAAAATACCTCCGGATATTATGATGTGAGATGGTTCTACGTATTCAACAGCCCTTTTATCACGGATGATCTGCAACTCGATCTGATGGGTAATACGGATTATTTCAACCATCCTTCCTATATTGATGATCGGAAGCGGATCACCAAACAGTTGATGATTAATCAGTCGTTACAGCTTAAGTATGCTTTGAGTGATTACTTGGAAACCGGTTTAATTGCTAACTATAATTTGAACAATGCGCGGTATGACATTCCGTTTCGAACAAATATCAGCGTACATACTATGCAATGGGGAATGAATACCAAAACGTATTTGGGCGACCATCTGTCTGTAGGCGCAGAGCTTTCCCAACGGTTTAATGAGGGTTATACCAACAGTTTTATGAATATCAACCAAACGGTCATCAATGGATTTGTAGAATATACTTTCTTGCGGAATAAACGAGGATTGTTGCGTCTCCAAGGATTTGATTTACTCGATCAGAATAAGAATATGGGTATTTATTCCGAATATATAGGTAACGATGTATATGAGGCGCGAAACAATAGGTTGGGAAGATATTTTATGTTGTCGCTCAATATACGTATCCAAAAGTATCCACAGAAATGATGAAAGCCATATGTATAACATCGTTTGGGGGACCGGAAGTCCTGAAGATGGAGGATAGACCTATTCCCAACGTAGGAGATACACAAGTCCTTATTCAGGTTGTCGCAGCTGGTGTAAACCGCCCCGATATTTTTCAGCGAAAGGGAAACTACCCAGCACCGGCTGATGCGCCTGCCGACATCCCCGGTTTAGAAGTTGCTGGATATGTCGCCGAGATCGGAAAGAATGTTCAGCATTTTAATAGAGGAGATCGGGTGATGGCACTTTTAAGTGGAGGAGGGTATAGTGAGTATGTCAAAGCGGAAGAGGGGTGTTGTCTTCTTCTTCCACCTACACTTTCATTTGAGCACGCTGCTTCCTTGCCGGAGAATATTTATACGGTATGGCATAATGTCTTTGAGCGAGGAGGGTTGGTCGCTGGCGAGAAGTTTTTAGTACACGGTGGGGCAGGAGGTATCGGATATACGGCCATTCAATTAGCAAAATTGCTAGGTGCTGAGGTATTTACGACGGTCAGCACAGACGAAAAAGCAGCTTTTGTCCGGGCTTTGGGAGCAGATCACGTCGCACAATATACGGATGTCGATTTTGAGGAGATATGGAGGTATCAAAAGATGGATGTTATACTGGACAGTATTGGAGGTGTATATTTTAACAAAAATATTGAATTGCTTGGTGAAGAAGGTCGGCTGGTATATATTAATGCCATTGCAGGAGGCACAGTAGAGCTCAACATTTACAAGTTGATGCAAAAGCGAATAACGTTAACCGGGAGCACCCTTCGTTCACGATCTATTTCTTTTAAAGCACACCTGACGAATGTCCTGAAAAAGGAGGTAATGCCATTCTTGGCAGATGGCCGATTTAACATAAAGATAAATCGTATATTCAAGTTTGGAGAAGCCTCAGACGCCCATACCTATATGGAGACAAACCAGCATTTGGGGAAAATTATATTGAAGCCGTAGTGTTTTAATTGTTATCCGTAAATCCACTTGAATTTATATTGCAACTCAGGGATCTTGATACGGTCGGCCAAACGAGTCAGACGATCGGGGAGTCTCATGATATAATCCCGGGCTTTTTCACCCTGCTCATTGAGTTGAGAAATCTTATCGATATTCCATTCAGCAATAAGTTCCTTTAAAATGTCGACATAATCCAGAGCAGTATAGACATCCATACGTTGTGCGGCATCCGAGAAATGAGCAAAAGCTTCACCCTGAGGTTCGCCAGATTCCCGTAGAAAATGTGCAGGCATCACGATTTTCTTTCGCATCATGTCCTCAAAAGCTAGCATGACTTCGCTAGCATCTACCGTCATTGCTTTGGAGATAAAAGACATGTATGCCTTGGCATGGCGCGCCTCATCGGCAGCGATTACACCACACATCTTTGCGAGCAATCGATCTCCACTTTTCTTTGATATCCCTGCAACACGACGGTGAGAGACATTTGTAGCAAGTTCTTGGAAAGAAGTGTATATGAAATTTCGATAAGGATCAGCACCTGTACCAATATCAAAACCATCTTTGATTAAATATTGCGTACTTATTTCAAACTCCCGCATATTGATACGTCCCGAGAGATAAAGGTATTTGTTGAGCAAGTCACCGTGTCTATTCTCTTCAGCAGTCCACGCCCTTACCCATTTCATCCACCCACCTTGTTCGTTTTTCTCCACATCTGATGCCATAGTCAGCCAAGACTCATAAGTAGGTAAGGCTTCCTCAGTGATGGTATCCCCTATTAATACAGCTACTAAATCATAAGGAAGTTCTTTCGCACTTTCCTGTAAGTCACGTACTTCTTCAAAAAATGTGTTGCGCGAAGAGTCCGGAAGAAAATCGGCCGGTTGCCACATTTCTTCAACGGGCTTGAGGTATTCACTCATTTCATGGAGCATGAACGGCTCCAAATAAGCCATAACCTCTTTTCGCGACCCTTCGGGAATGTTTAACGGTTTCTCTTGCATACTACAAATATAGATAAATTAGGCCATATACATTCTTTCTTTTTTATAATAAAACACACAAATGACAACGAGCAAGGCTGTTATAATCCGGTATAATAAAGGTGATGTGACAGATCTAATTGCTTAATAGACCTTACCAACTCTTTTATAAATGTAGTATTATAATATGGGTAATATTACTTATCTATAAGTTAAACAGTCTTCTTTAGGAGGGTTTGTAGAGATAGACCTCTATGAACCCTCTATAAACCCTCTATAAACCCTCTATTTTAGCACTAGAAAACCTCTTGAATAAGTATAATTAGGATGTAGTAATAGTTAAATTATAGTAAATAGGGGGGGGAATTGCAAGAATTGCTTGTCTATTGGATTCAACAATTTCATAATTCTTCCCATGCGACAGGAAATTGTGGTCAAAAGAATACATATTACTGACTTTTTTTGCTGATATAAATATTAACTTTGTCCAGTAACTCGAATTAAATATTTTGGAAAATTTTGATATAGGTCGGATTAGAGCGGATTTCCCTTTGTTAAAACGGGAAGTTAATGGTAAACCTTTAGTGTATTTGGACAACGGAGCGACGACACAGAAGCCTCAGCAAGTTATCGATGCTATTGTGCATTATTATCAGGATATGAATAGTAACGTGCATAGGGGCGTACATTATCTGTCGCAGATATCGACCGATGCATTTGAGGTTACCCGTCGTAAAATACAGGCATTCATTCATGCAGAGCATGAGCATGAAATCATTGTTACGAAAGGAACAACAGACGGTATCAATTTACTGGCGCAGTGTTATGGCAAAGCTTTCGTACATACCGGTGATGAGGTCATCATATCCGCGATGGAGCATCATTCGAATATAGTGCCTTGGCAGATGCTTTGTGAAGACAGGGGAGCTGTACTGAAAGTCATTCCTATGAATAGTCGAGGTGAGCTTGATATGGACGAATATCGGAAATTGCTCTCCCCCAAAACAAAGATAGTAGCCGTCACCTATGTGTCCAATTCCTTGGGTACGATTAATCCGGTCGAGCAGATTATCGAATTGGCTCATCAAAACGGTACGCCCGTGTTGCTTGATGCGGCGCAGGCGGTTCAACACGTGAAAATCGATGTGCAGGCATTGGATGTTGATTTTTTGGTATTCTCTGGGCATAAAATGTATGGACCGACAGGAGTGGGCATATTATACGGCAAGGAGAAATGGTTGAATGCTATCCCGCCATACCAAGGGGGGGGGGACATGATTAAGGATGTGACTTTTGCGAAGACGACTTATAACGAGTTGCCTTTCAAGTTTGAAGCTGGAACACCTAATATTGAAGCGGGTATATGTCTGGCAGCTGCCATCGATTATTTGGAAGACATCGGTTTAGATCATATCAAAGCATATGAAGACGATTTACTGGCCTATGCTACAGAAAAATTAGGGACTATTGAAGGGCTGAAAATGATAGGTACGGCTAAACATAAGTCCTCGGTGCTATCCTTTGTGATTGAAGGCACGCATCCCTATGATGTCGGTGTTATTTTGGATAAGCTTGGTGTAGCAGTACGTACAGGGCACCATTGTGCACAACCTGTTATGGACCAATTTGGAATACCGGGTACTATTCGCGCAAGCTTGGCGATGTACAACACCAAGGAGGATATCGACGTGCTCGTGGCAGGAATTGGGCGAGCCGTGAAAATGTTAGTGTGAGTGGTTTGGTATTAAGTATTAAACACTTTTTTATTTTTGACTTTTCGATTTAGAAATGACCATAAAAGAAATACAAGACGAACTGATCGAAGACTTTGCGTTTTTTACGGATTGGATGGAGAAGTACGAATATATTATACAATTGGGAAAAGAACTTCCGTTGATCGAGGAGCAGTATAAGCAAGATCAGTACCTCATCAAAGGGTGTCAATCTAAGGTTTGGTTATACCCCGATTTAAAAGATGGTAAAGTTTATTTTTCAGCGGATAGCGATGCTGTTATTACCAAAGGTTTGGTGAGTTTGATGGTAAAAGTGCTCTCTGGCCATTCTCCTAAAGAAATTGTAGAGAGCGATTTATATTTCATCGATCAGATTGGATTGAAAGAACATCTTTCTCCTACACGTGCCAACGGCCTACTGTCTATGGTCAAACAGATGAAATTATATGCGCTGACATTTCATGCGAGAGTCTGATTCTGTAAAAAAGTTTTTACGATAACGATATCTCTATCATATTTTATTCTTAACCTATCGGAATTCATACAGGAATACCTATGTTTAATCGGGTATACTGAAAAATAATAATTGGATCCATATGAAAAGACTTTTATTTTTGTGTCTCGTACTAACATTTTCTCTGTCGGCAGATGCCCAGCATACTAATCCATTTCTGAATAATACGATGGTTGTAAAGTATAATGCTGGCTTTTCCATGGAAGACTATTGGGTTTGGTGTGGATCTGTCATTAAGGGCGAAGATGGCAAATATCATATGTTTGCTTCCAGATGGCCGAAGAATTATCCTTTTCATCCTACATGGATGGTCAAATCAGAAATAGTACGAGCAGAAGCAGCAAATTTAGAAGGCCCCTATGAATTTAAAGAAGTTGTATTGCCAAGTCGAGGTGCTCAGTATTGGGACGGAAGAGCCACACATAATCCAAGTGTAACAAAATATGGAGACAAGTACGTTTTATTTTATATGGGATCAACACATCCGTTTGATGAACCGACAGAACCATCCCAACTCACCCTTTCGTCCCCTTACGCAACAGTAGGACGGTCGAATAAAAGGATAGGAATAGCTATTTCGGATAATATCCACGGTCCTTGGAAGCGCTTTGATAAACCTATAATTGATGCCAAACCGAATACATTTTACAGTTTCTTGACTTCTAATCCTGCGCCGGTAATACGAAAAGATGGCTCCGTACTCGTTGTGTTCAAAGGCCGGGGACATCGCCATCAATTTCCTTATCAGACAATGCAAAAACTAGGCGTAGCCTATGCGAAGTCTATCTATGATTCCTTTATTGTTTTAAATAGTGATTTGCCATTGGAGATGGATAATCTTCGAAGCGAATTTGAAGATCCGTTCCTGTGGGAGGATGATCATGGATTGCACTTACTTGTCAAGGACATGGGAAGCAAGGTTACAGGAGAATTTCATGCAGGAGTTTTATTTCACTCTCAAAATGGTATTAATTGGGAAATGGATCCTAATCCCAAAGCCTATTCCCGAACTTTGACTTTTGAAGACGGCAAACAGATAACGATGGGACAATTGGAGCGACCTTTCGTCTATTTTGAGAATGGCAAACCTTTATGTATGTTTTTTGCTACTATGGATGGTAAAGGTGGCTTCGAAAATGGAAGCCGGTCATGGAATATAGCTGTCCAATTAAAATATTAATTCAACTCCGGTTGTTACCAAGCTGTATTATCGGAAATAAATATCCAATTTTTTCGATAACAAAGTTCGTTGTCTCAGGTCTATTGTTTGCCTTAATAACTTCTTGATCTCCTTAAAAGCCTAATCTTGCTTGATATTCAGGAAAAAGCGTATGCTTTCTATCCCTTGTTCTTAGTTTCTTTTTGTGAGTCACGATGGCATCTTTTTATTGGCAATTGGTAAATATGGTACTGATGTACAAAATACACTAAAACGTTTGCGTGGTTAACGCAAACGTTTGCTCATGTCACAGCATTGTTTGGACAACCATTTTAGTTGTACTATTGTATTATAGTTTTTCGATCAGCGAAGTGAGATTATTAACTAACCAGATCATAGTATCAACAAGCATAAAAATAGTATATAGATGAAACAGCTGTATTTGTATGTTTTTACAATCCTGACACTCGTCCATCCGGATGTATTAGTAGCGAAGGACATGATGTCTGTGCGAAAGGGAGAGCGTGTAGTCGTTCAGGACTCCACGGGGACGGAAACGGATTCTGTCGTAATGTATAACGCCGACCCAACAAAATTTGAACTTGGAATAGATAGTGTTAAAATAGAACCAATTGGTAAGTTGCCATTTATTTCTTTACAGCAAATAATGAAGGCAAATGCTACGGGAGTGTATGCACAAGAGACTACCGGCGAACCGGGAAGTATTCAAACTGCTTTAACCATTAGAGGAATGCATGCACCTTATTTGTCTGAAGTTGATTTGAATGCAAATAAGCCATTGATAGTCATAAATGGAATAGAGTTGGTCGAAAATTCTACACTTTCCTATAACATCCGTAATTTTAAGCTACAACCTATTGGGAATGCTACAGATGTACTTACAAGTATCGATTTGGACAATGTGGAATCAATACATGTGCTTAAGGGAATAGATGCTATCGCTAGATTTGGCCCTCGGGCTAGTAACGGTGTGATCTATATCACAACAAAAAATGCAGAGCCAGGTAAAAATCAAATTTCAATAAATGGCTATAGCGGCTTTGCTAACACTAATCCAGGTTATAATATTAATGCTTATTATGAAAAGGAGTTCCGTAAACCATTTTACGTGAACTATGGCACTGAGAAGAATTTAAATCTATATCCATCTTATTTAAGTGATTCTACTGATGCTAATTATTACGGAGCTTCAAATTGGTCAGATTTGTATTATGGAAGTACGCCTATTTATTCTTTAAATGGTAGTTTGATTGGTGGTTCGTCAAGATCTAATTTTAGATTTTTTGGTTCTCATACATCAAATGCGTCAGGCTCTGATAACACGAGGTTTACACGATCGAATGCTTCTTTCTTTATCAATATGTTGCCTGCGAGTTGGCTTACCATCTCAAGTTCTATTCAGGCTAGCAGGTCAGATCGAAAAAGAAATAGGTCTTTATCAGAGTTGATCAATGAGGTACAATACATACCGGACTTGTCAACTCCTTTATCTCCTACTAAAGAGATGTATAGCCAATACTTGCTACAATATGACAAATCTATTAATAAAAACGTGGGTAATAGTCTGATGGGGACCTTCTTTCTGAACATTTCTCCTATTAACAAGTTAAACTATTCTACAGGCGTCTATATAGATTATAATGAAAATCTGAGAGAGGTTTTTTATCCTTCCACATTATTGTCACAAAGCAACTATGTGTCGGATTATTTCGGGTATAATAGTCGTGTTACATTTAGCAATAAGCTGAACTACCAATATGATATTAATGAAAATCAGCGGTTAGACTTTTTAGGTGGATTGAATTTACAGATTACTGGAAATAAATACAATTATCAGCAAGGATATAATGGGTTGAATGATTTTATCAAGGAAAACTCTGTTGAAGGAAATACCAATTATTCTAATTATTTAGTTTCTAATGGCTTTGTTACTTTTAATATGACTGATCGTTTGAAGAATACTTTGGTTTCCTATTATGCGCAAGCAGATTATGATTATAATAAAGTATTTAAGCTTTCTGGATTATTGAGACAAGACGGAAGTTCTAATTATCAGGCTGACAATCGTTTTTTTACATCCTATATGGGTAGTGCGGAGATTGATTTAGCCGGTATTTATGGTAAGGATGGCTCAACCAAAAAAATGTTACTCAATGTATCGTATGGTCGTTTAGGTATTATTCCTGAGACAGATATTTACAATTCAGCACGTTTTTATAACTCTTCATTTGCAACCTCTAACAATGTGATGGTTTTTGGTTTTAATGGATACGGTACAGCTTCACGCCCATATAATACAGGATGGATAGATAAGATTGGTTGGGCCTATAATGACATGTTAAATATCAGCCTCAATGGAGGGGTATTTAACAACAGCTTGGATTTTACGTTGGCTTACTATAATATCGATACCAAAAATCAACCCATAGCTGTTCCTGTGGTAGCTGAGTCGGGTTATGTAAACAAGATGGTATCTGGTATGGAGGTCAATAACAAAGGTGTAGATTTCACTTTATCATATACGTTGCCTCAAAAGTCGAAATTCGGATGGACAGCTAGCTTCAATATTGCATATAATCAAAATGAGCTGACTAAGTTGCCGGACAATTTGCAATCCATTGTAGTGGGAGACAGAAAGCTTTCGGTAGGAAATAGAATAGATTCGTATTGGTTATTATATAATGATGGAATATATCTTAATGATTTCGATGTACCTGTTAGTGAAGATTATAAATTGATGTCTTACCGTGGAATTCCGATGAAAGGAGGGGATCCGAGATTTAGAGATTTGGATGGAGATTTTAATATTACTGATGAAGACAAGGTGTTAACAGGTAATTTCTACCCAAAATATGTGGGAGGGCTTTTCAATACATTTAGGTATAATAAACTAGATGTAGGTTTTCAATTGTATTTCAATCTTAAAAAGGATGCATTGAACCAAGGAGCATCTAAGTTTTATAATTTCCAAGTAAAAGACGAGGGGTTAACTTTTGATGCACTTAAAGATATCACATATTGGGAAAGAAACATAGATGAGAGTTTATATCCTGTTTATAATGTGTGGTCAACATCGAACCCGTATCAACTAAATCAGAATATGTTTTTGGAAGATGCTTCTTTCCTAAAATTAAGAAGTGTCTCTCTGGGATATGATTTTACATCTGTAATCAATCACAACAGACAAAAATTCAAAAAAGTATATGGTTATATAACTGCAAACAATTTGTTGACAATTACGAATTATAGTGGGAAAGACCCTGAGCTGATCAATTTTTTCGGTATTGATACTGGGCTTTCCATCAAAATGCCCCAACAGTATACTTTGGGCTTTAAACTTGATTTTTAACGGGAAGGAACAAAAGAAATGAAATTGATACGAAAAAAAATAGTTGGAATCATGCTATTATCTGGAGTCTTAGTTTCTGGATTGTTATCTGGATGCAAAGATTTTCTAGAAATAGAATCCCCTCATATTATTAATGAGGAAAATAATTATAAGTCTTTAAATGATGTTCGAAGTGGATTGTTGGGGGTGTATAATTTGTTACGTACTGCTATGACGAATAGCAATGCTCACTTTATGTATGGAGAACTTCGGGCAGGAGATTTTCAAGTGAATAGTAGTCAAGAGCTAGAAGCTATTGCTTCAAGTAATCTAAAGGCTGATTATAAAATTGTTCATGATCTAAGTAATTGGCGAAGAATATACGCTGTAATAAATGCTGCGAATATATTTATTGAAAAAAGTCCCATAGTGGTGACTTTGGATAAACAATACTCGGTTATGATGAATGAAATCGATATTGCCCAAATGCGTGGTATTAAAGCTTTTTGTTATTTTATTCTGGCACGTACTTGGGGAGATGTTCCCATTTGGGAAAAATCACATGAAGGAGGAGAGTTTCCGAAATTGTCTCAATCCTCAGCTGAAGATGTATTAGATTATGCGAAGACGGAATTGAAAGAAGTGCTTAACAAACTTCCTTATCTCTATGGCTCTGTTAATGATCCAGTATATCCTTATGAGTTTTATTATGGACAGAGATCGGGATATTGGGCGGGTATATTGTTAAATAGAAACTCTACTTTAGGCATATTAGCACACTTAACAGCTTGGCAAGGTAAATACGATGAAACAGTGCTTTATACCGGCGAGTTTTTAAGTAATGCTTCTCAAAGTGGCGCAGTACCTGTAACGAATGCTTTATTTGATGATCTATTTGGTTTCCCTTCGGGATCTCATGTTTTCTCATTCCCTTCCGTTTATGGATTAGGAGAGTTTTCGGCGACGGACCATATCGAAAACTTGACTCTTGCGGAACCTTATGCGAATCGTTCCAGCCCTGAGATATATATAGCACAAAACCTGGTTAGTTCATTGTTTGTATTTCCCAATGACGTACGGTATTTTATCGATGACGAAGATAATATATCTTCTTTATACTTCGGACAGGGGTTTTCAAAATTGATTTTTAAGAAGATTGCTACATCGATAGGTTCTGACGGGGTCACAACGGGAGGAGCAGACCTATCAAACTTGCCTATGTACTCTTCGAGTGTTGTGTTTACACGCTATGAAGACCTGTATTTGTTACATGCAGAGGCTTTATATGCTAATGGTGAACCACAGAATAGTATCAGAAGCTTTATTAGGGAAAGGCTTTTGGCACGGGGCGTATTGGCTGTAGATATTGATGCTTATAGTACAAATATTTTAGATTTTTTATTTGAGGAAAGACATCGTGAACTTTTGGGAGAAGGATCGCGTTGGTTTGATCTTATACGGTATAAAAAATTAAAAAACAATGATCCGGCTTTTAATCAGTTGATTCAAGATAAAGGGATCTTTTGGCCGATAGACAAAGAAGTTCTGGACGCAAACTCAAATTTGAAACAAAATCCTTACTGGAACTAATAATACTGCTTTATAATGAAATACTTAGTTTTATATCCAATACTCATCGCCGTCTTTGCTTTTTCATGCAAGAAAGCTGACGGCTACTATGATTTTGTCAATACGGAGAATGTGTATGATGGCACTGCTTATGATTATATCGTAGCACACCCTGAATCTTTTGATTCGTTAGCAAAAATCATTGATAAGGTGCCCTATGATCTTATAGATAGCTTGACCAATGATACCGTAACCGTTTTTGCTCCTACAAATGCCTCTATTGCCATGGCTTTTGATGGTCTTAATGAAATGAGGAATACATCAGGTTTACCCCCGATATATATACAAACAGCGGATGTAGATGCATTGTTCTTTCTGATATCAAAGTATTTTGTAAGCGGTGCAAATAGGACTACGGAGATGGTGAATATAGATGGAATGAATTATCCGACACTCTTCTTTAAGGAGGAAAACATGATGCTTTCTAAAGTTCAAAGGAGAAATGCTAGTGGCTTTGTTCAGGGAGGGACATCGATCATATCATATATTGATACCAAAAAATCAGACTTCTCTAAGGATTGGGTCTCTACTGATACGAAGAGTGTAAATATATCGGTAAAGAACGGAATTATACATATTCTTTCGGATACACACGTCTTTGGGTTTGCAGAGTTCAATTCAAAAATTAATAATTAAGACATGAAATTTTTTAAACATACATTATTTTTTGTGGGATTGGGAGCTACATTGTCCTCTTGTGAAAAATTGTGGCCGACTGAAAAAGAAGCTTTTAGTTTGGATATGAATTATAATTTGAAGAGCTTCTCACCATACACAGAAAGAGTTACCTCTTACGAAAATATTTTTAGCGCTCCTAATACGACTTTGCCTTTGACCTTTCGGATTTCGGATGTTCGCACTTATGATGGCAGCAGAGCTCCCGAATTGTTAAAGTTATACCCGGTGAAAGTATGGACAGAAATGTATACGGGATGGGAGCGCTCAGTAGAAGAAATAGAGGCCAAGAGAACAGCCTCTAATCGTCCTATTTTAGAAATTGGGGAGCATTCTGGCAATGTTATTTTTTGGAACTCTTCTACGGATTATAACGTAAAGATTGCACCAGATTCAGGTTATTATTTTAATGTAGAGGTAAGCAGTGAGGGAGGACGTAAATATATCAAAGATTTAGTTTTAAGGCCTAATCCGGCGGAAGCCTATACACCATATGCCAAAAATGCAGAGAGTGTTCCGGTCTCTTCTATAGATATTTTGGGAGCGGAAACTGGTCGTAGTATGAATGTGGCAGATGTCAATGTGTGGTTGCACCGCGTAGGAGATGGAAATACACTTTCCTTTAAATTTTTTGCTCCAGATTTGACTCCTATTCCTTTAGACAAATTCAATGAGACGGATTGGGATAATTTGGTGCATGGTTTCAATAAAAGATATAACGATGATCGTACTATGATAACTTATGATGTAGTTTATCCGGTTCCATTGGTGCGTACCATTCCTACTCCATATACTACGGCCTCGGGGGATTTAGCACATGTAGAGTTTAAGTTTAATAGATTGGGACTAGGCAATCGATACTCCTTACATAGCATAGCTTTCGATTTTGGAATTTTTAAAGAGGGGGCCTGGGAGGTGATTTTTTACTTTAAAAATGAAGCGCCATCATTTGCTCTAAATTAAGGAATAGAATTATTATGAAAAGACTATTAATATTTAATTTGCTTATTTTTTCTGTCTTGGGGATTTTCGCTCAAAATCGTCGTTTAAATGGTTTTGTGCAAGATTCGAATTCTAAGCAAGCCGTTTCGAATGTAACAATCCATTCCTCTATACTGAAGAAAAATGTGGGAGCGACAAACAAGAACGGTTATTATGAAGTTATGGTGCCGGACAATGATGTGGTGACCTTTAAGATATTGGGATATAAGCCCTCGGTACAGAATATAGATACGCGAACAACAATTCCTGTTTTTTTAGAAGAAGATTTGGAAGGAAATAAAATAGAAGATGTCGTGGTACAGGGATTCAATACACGTTCGCGCCAAACGCTTACGGGGTCTTCTATATCTATTTCGGGAAAAGATATTCAGGACGTACCTGTAGCCAATATTACAGAACTTTTGCAGGGGAAAGTGGCAGGTGTTAATATTCAGATGAATAATGGTACACCCGGAGCAGGCGGTTCTATTCAGATTCGAGGTATCTCCAGTATTACCGCTTCGGGGTCAGGAGCCGATGCATTTCTTACACCGACTTCTCCTTTATTCGTCATCGATGGTGCGGTCGTGGATGACAATACAAATTATGAATATGGTTTTAATTCTGCAGGTTCGGGGATTAGTCCGTTGTCCCTTATCCCACCTGAAGATATCCAATCTATTGACTTTTTGAAGGATGCTGCATCAACGGCTATATATGGTTCAAGAGGAGCTTACGGGGTTATTGTGATAACGACGAAAAGGGGACAATCAACTGTGCCTATTATACAATACCAAGGCAACTTTTTCATGAACTCTGTTCCTAAGTTACGTGCGGTTATCGGTGGCCAAGAAGAAAGGTTGATGCGGATTTGGCAAATATTGAATTATTCAGGAGATTATTACAACGCAAGAGAGGAAGTTTTTCAAAGCCAAATTCTAAGTGATAGTTTGAATCCTTATTTTAATAATTCGACTAATTGGCAGGATGTTTTTATGCGTCCCACCTATAATCAGACACATAGTTTGAGTGCGTCAGGTGGCGATGCGCAATTTAACTATAAGATCAATGGTTCTTATTACAATGAAGCTGGTATTGTCAAAAATACAGGTTTCAAACGATACACTCTTTCTATGAATACCGAGTATAAACCGACAAATAAATTTAGGATGTTTACCTCAATGTCAACGAATCTGGGTGAACAGATGACAGGAGGAGGAAATGCTTTAGGCCAACAGGGGATTGCTTCTTCGTCTTCGGCCTCTTCATTGTTGCCCGCACCAACATCTTCACCAATCAGTGCTTCTGTATTGTCTGCATTGGATACGCGTAATGACAACAAGCAAACTTATGCTCGGGCTTCGTTGGATTTAAATTATGAATTTCTAACAGGATTTCGTTTGATTAATAGTTTCAGTTATAATCTTACCTCTGATCGTACAGATAATTTTACCCCTGCTATAGCTAATGGCAACGTTTCGAAAAATTATAATTATGATGCGCAGCGGAATAGCTTGAACAACCGTTCTTCTATAATGTATATTAAAGAGTTTCAAGAGAAACACATGGTTACGGTAAGCGGAATGTCTGAGTTAAATATGAATACGTTTAGGGCCAAGGCCCAAATGAAGAATGGATTTGCAAATGATCAGATGGAAGGCCCATTTGGAGGAACGGGTGGATCAACTTCTTTAGGAGGGGTACTCAACAATTCATCGGACGTCCGTACAGTAGGATTGGGGGGAACGTTTCAGTACAATTATGATACTAGGTATATTTTTGATGCTACCTATCGTCTCGATAAATCGTCTGCCGTCGGACCAGAAGTGCCTTGGGTTAAAAATCCTTCCTTAGCTGCTCGATGGAATATGGAAAAAGAGGGGTTTTTGGAAGACCAAAGCCATTGGTTGGACTATTTGTCGCTTCGTGGTTCTTGGGGAAAAAATATCGTTCCGACCGGGACCGTCTTTGATGCCAATGGCCGTATAGGTTTTACCGGATCATTTAATAATCAGCAGACGATGGGCTACGACTGGAGCCTAATGCCAAATAAGCAATTAGTTCCGAAAACAACAACCCAGATGAGTGCTGCCGTAGAGATGGGAATACTTAAAAATAGATTTACGACCATTCAGGAGGTTTATTATCGACAAATAGACAACGAGATTTGGAAAAAGAATTTAGCAGATCATAATGCTTACACATTGATCAATACGAATGATGTGAGTTTTGTGAATTACGGGTATGAGTTTACTTTCCGTTTCAGACCATTGTCACCGGATAAAAAAGATTGGAACTGGACAATAGACCTTAATGGGGCTATCAATCGAGACATCTTGACACAGTTACCCGATGAAATGAGGGAGGAATTGGTCGAGGATCCAAACAATAATCTGCATACGATGTACCGATTAGGACGTAATACACTATCGCACGTATTGCTACATTATCGTGGGGTCTTCTCTTCATATGACCAGATCCCGGTCAATCCATATACTGGTGAGCCTTTAAAAATTGTTAGTGACGGTGCATCATTTTATTTCCAACCCGGAGACCCTTTTTGGACAGACATTAATGGAGACTATATTATTGACGATAGAGATTTGATCGCGGTAGGTAATTCCCAACCGCGGGTCACTGGAGGATTAAGTACCTTTCTTCAATATAAAGCCTTTACACTGAATATCAATGCTTCTTATATATTCAAAAGGGATATCATCAATAATGCATTGGCTGGTCAAATGGCAAGCTATAGCAATCCATTTATGACGGCTAACAATGCCGGGGGTGGACAGAAAAATTCGCAACTTATTCCATTAGATCAATATGATTTCTATTATAACTATGGTGATGATTCGGCTTTGCCTAACCCGTTTGATTACACACGCCAATCGGTCATTAAACCGTTTCGGTATAATCAGACTTTATTTATGGAAGATGGATCTTACTTTAAACTTAACACTATTACGCTGGGTATAAATATGCCGAGAGAAAAAACAAGACGTTATGGAGTAACTTCAATGCGGTTCTATTTAACAGCAAATAACGTATATACATTTTCAACCTATTCGGGCCCCAATCCTGAAGCTGTAACAAGCATGGGACAGGATCGTACGGATGGCTATCCGTTAAGAAGGAGCTATTCGATAGGTTTAAATATGCAATTTTAAAAAAGAGGGATGGTCATGAAAAGATTTATAATTAATACACTTATAGCTTCATTAGTCTTTTTGTTTGCAGGGTGTCAAAAGTTTTTAAATGTAGAACCCAAAGACAGTTTGTCGGGCAATAATTTTTGGCAGACTGCTGATGATGCGGAGGGCTTTACACGAGACATATACCGGTTGTTGAAAGATGCGTTCACTACGCAGAAAGCTATTCAACTGATGGGAGAAGTAAGGGGAGCCCCAATAGTCATGACGGGAGTTCCAGCCGCTAGGGGAGATTTTTATTGGTTAGCACGAAACAATGTAAAAGATGTTATAGCTGCGATACGCCAAAATCCGGGAACAATATGGCAATATTGGCAAGCTTATGCAGAATGGGATCGTATGTCGGATTGGACACCTTTTTATAAGGTTATTCAAGAAGCGAATAACCTATACGAAAAGGTTGATATCATTCCTGATTTTCAGCAAACTAACCCTTCTTTATATAAGCAATATAAGGCGGAAGCCGTTTTTCTTCGCTGTTTCACGTACTTTTATTTGATACAGATCTTTGGCGATGTGCCGCATTATACAGAAGCAAATAGTAGTGAAGCCTTAGAGAGAACGGATCATGTCGAGGTTGCAAAGAAATGTCTTGCTGACTTGGCCGCCGTAAAGGATGATTTGCCATGGACAACAAAGGATCCGGCAAATAGGGCGGTGAGGGCAATGAGAGGTTCTGCTTTGGGGCTGATGGTTAAGTTTAACATGTGGTTGGCAGGTTTTGATAAAGTGAATGATAGAGAGTACCACGAAGCAGTAGATGTGTTGGGGGACGAACTTTATCGAAAAGGGGAAATAGAACAAAAAGCGTATCAACTATTACCCTTAAGTAATATTATAGAGGTGTTTGTCGGACGGTCGAAAGAAGGATTATTTGAAATCCCACAAATATATAATTATGGAGAGGCATCGGCCAACTCCAGGAAAACGTTCTATTCTCAGGTTTCGGGAAGTTTGTTTGGAGATCAGTATGGAAGCCCTGCAGCTTATGAACCCTCTTATTTAAGAAAGATTTTTCCGGAAGATGAGACCGATGGTCGGGTAACAGAATGGTTTGAACCTGCTAATATGTATAGTGGAGGGACAGGCTTTAGATTTTGGAAGTTTTTTAATTATGCAAATACCGGTGGTGGGGCGTCGAATTCAATCTCAACGGTAAGTATAAATTATGTTTTTATCCGGTACGCAGATATTATACTGTTGCAAGCGGAGGCTTTGGAAGCGTTGGGACGGGAAGATAAGGCTATTGAGTTATTAAACCGTATAAGGTTGAGGGCAGAAGCAGGACTTTATCCAGGCAGTCAAGCTTATGAGTCCTTAGCTGAAGCTATTTATTACGAGAGGTGTAAAGAACTGCTAGGAGAGGGACATTATTATTTTGACTTGGTCCGTACAGGCAAGTTTTATGATCCGTTATATGCTTATTATCCGGTTACCTATTCTCAATTTTTGGACGGAGCTTGGACATGGCCCATCAATCCTAAAGCTTTTAATAAAAACCCATTAATGACGTACAATTCTTATTGGAATTAATATTTAAAATATTTAAAATGAAATATTTAATTTTTAGCATTCTATCTGTATTACTTATTGTTGGCTGTCATAAAGATGATTATTATCAGGATACAGGTTTGCATTCGCCCAATTTTAAGGGAAATATGCTTGATTATATTGATAGTAGAACCGCAGACGAGCGAGATATTTTTGACACCTTGCGTCAGGTAATTAGTATTGCTGGACTAGAAGATGATTTTCGGAATAGGAAGTTCACCTACTTTGCGACCCCTGATCCTTGTATCGGACTAGCAGTCGATCAACTCAATACCTATTTGTACAATACTGGCAAAGACAGCGTACGTTATTTAGATGAAATAAATCCTGAAGTTTGGAAAAGACTGCTGCAGGGATATATGCTTAACGGAGAATTAGGGCTGCTGCAATTTTATCAGATTGACACGTTGAATTTAGGAGCTTATCCTGGACAACTTTATCAGACATTGAGCTTGGATGAATTAAATGTCGGATCTATTTATCAAGCGGCTGTTTCGGGCGATATGTCTATTATATATCAAGGACCTCGAAAATTGTTGATTTCTTATTTACCTGGAGGATCTAGTATTCGTTGGATAAATGTAACTATAGCGAGTTCGAACATAAAGCCGACGAATGGAGTTGTACATGTTGTCAATTATAAAGATCATGTCTTGGGATTTTCCTCAAATCGGTTTATTTCACTGGTAACGGAATACGGTATTAATTATAAATAAGATCAACATGATACGTTATAAATTTTTTATTATATATTTAATAGCCTCTCTTTTTATTGTTTCGTGCAATAAAGACGAAGGGTTGTCTACCAATCCTTATGAAGGTAGCATCGAGCCTTTAGGTATTGTCTTTGAGAAAGACGCTGCTCCAAATCCGTCTTCTGGAGGAGCTGGAACCATCGTCGAGTACCAAGTATCGGGTTTATTACCCTACAAGGATGTATGCAAGGTTTTTATGAGTAATACTGAAGTAGAGATTGTTGAAATCAGTAACTCTATACTGAAAATTAAACTTCCCGGCGGGGTCAGTACAGGTAATATAAAGGTGATGGTAGACAGCCAGTTGTTTACGGGCCCGTTATTTACGGTGATGGGAAAAACTAAAATAGATCCTTCTTTTGTGAGTGGATACGGTACAAATGGGATGGTGAATACGATTGTTCCGTTGAGTACTTCTCCTTTGGTCTATATGGTGGGAGGTTTCTTTTCAGTATATAATTTGACCGGAGTAGCTTCTCCCTTGGGAAGTTTGGTGTTTATCAATGCAAATGGGTCTACTCATGCAAATTTTAACACCGAAGGTGGTGCGACACTGACGGACAGATTTCCGGGGTTTGTCAATGCTATTGCAAAGGTCGGTACAGATCGTATTTTGTTTTCGGGGTCATTCCCTCGGTATGGCATTTATGATTTGGTTAAGAGTATGGCCCTAACAGATCTAACCGGCAAGATTTTGACACATACAGTCGACGTACAGAATAATACAGAAGATGAGTCTGCAAGCACTATGATTGTACCTACATTCAATGGAGGTGCTATGGCGGGTATTTTACGTACATTTGTGCATAATGATAAAATTATTGTGGTCGGTAACTTTAGTGGATATGCGAGTAATTATTATCCTTTGAGTACTATCGATGAGATTTTGTCTGACAATTTTCCGATAGGAGGGTTGATGCGGTTGAATTTGGACGGAAGCATAGATGAGACTTATTTTGTTGATCATTCTAAATTTCCCATACAAGGTTATCCAGGTGCCGGAGGTACTATTTCAGGAGCAGAGTTTAACCTCGCAGATGGAAAGGTATTACTTGCGGGTAATTTCAACACTTTCAACGGATCTCCAGCTAATAATATTGCTCGTGTCAATGCAGACGGTACTTTTGATACAGGTTTCGCCGCTGGACAAGGAGCCAACGGTGCAATACAGAGTTTGACTGTGTCACCCGTTGACAATTCGCTTTATTTTATTACAGGTAATTTCAAGTCTTATAATGGAACGGCTGTCAACAACATGTGTGCTATAAACTATAATGGTACATTGAATGCGTCTTTTCAGGCTGAAGCCTTTGAAGGGGGGATTCCTATATATGCTAAACAGCTTTCTAATGGATTGATTTTGGTGAGTGGGACTTTCAAAAAATATGGCAACATTGTGCGAGAAGGTTTTGTTATCTTAAATGCAGATGGGAGCTTAGCAGAAGATTATAACAATTTGGGTAAAGTAGATGGATTAGTGAATGCCATTTACGAAAGTAAAAATGCCAATAACGAGACTATCGTGTTGATAGGAGGGAGCTTTAGCTCTTTCGGGGGGCTGAGTGACAGCAGAAACTTAGTTCGGATATTATTGGAAAACTAAGAGATAAAACTTTTTAAAATACGTTTTTATGAAAAGATTTTTTTCAACATGTAGTGTTTTCATCTTAATCGTTATAGCCGCATCGTGCTCTAAGGATGTTGGTAATTATGATTTCGAGAATGGATATTCTAGTGGAGTATTCCCAGATACAATAGGAGATTTGAGTTTCAATACAGATCCTTCCCGGATTGATTACTCGAAGTATTCTGAGGCCAGATTGTTTCCTGGGTTAATCAGCGACGAGGAGCCGAGATACGATGCTGTAGTCGTTCCTATCGATCTAGACTACGTCAACGTTACGAGTTCGGATTTGAGGATAAGTGTAGCTCCAGGCACCTGGCAGAGTACAGCATTGTATGCTCCTGCGGGTGAACTGATCACTATTGAGGTTCCTCCCGGAATCTATGGCTTGACATTACAGATCGGAGCACACACAGCTTCGGGTGCATCGGCGAAAAACCCTACTCCTCAAAGGGATTTGTTGATTTATACCAGACAGACATTATTTCCCGGAACCAATTATGCCCGTAATCTGTACGGTGGTTTGATCTATATTTTGCCTACCTCTCCTTTAGGACGTACGATTGATTTGACATTTAGCGGTGTGGCCAAAGCACCAAGTTTTAAATTGGGGGTAACCAACCAAGAGAGTGACTGGAAGCAGAAGTGGAAAGAAACTATTCAAAATACTTCTGTGCCTTGGTTTGAGCTTGAAGGAAATCGGATCGTATTCACACTGCAAACAGCTAAAGCTAAAGAGTTTTTTAATACGAACGATGGGTTGCAGGATCCCGAAGCCTTAATGCAGGAATGGGATAAGATGATTAGGGAAGTGTATTGGGATTGGACTGGATTGACAGAAGGTAATCCTGATCCTAAACATAGAGCTCCCTTTAACAAATGGCGCATTGTACATGACGTGTTGTTTGATCCAGGAGTAGCACAGGTTTCAGGATATCCTGTCCGTGCGGGGGCGACGAATAACTATTTTAATCAGGCAACTACTATAGCTGCAGTACAAGGATCTAACTGGGGTACATATCATGAGCTGGGGCATAATATGCAACAAAACTCAACATGGAATGTTTCTTCTGTTACGGGTGAGGTAACCAATAACTTGTTTAGTTATAGGGCTGCTAATTTGAATGGATTTGTACATAGTGGAATGATTAGGCACTATAACAATGCTAAGCCTTATCTTGATCTATCCTTTAATTCAAAGAACTGGATGGAGATGGCTACCATAGAAAATAATAGGTTTTCTAGTACGCATTTGGATATCAAATTGATTTTTTATGCGCAGATTTTCGAATATTATGATGGGACTTATAGCCGCTATATCTCCAGCGAATATAAGAGTGGATACGATTTTATGACTTATTTATACACCCGGGCGAGAAATGCACGCTTTGTTAGTTCAACGGTTCAGGCTAGGAATGATTTTTATTATGAGGCTTTATCTGAATTTTTACAGACAGATATGGCTCCATTTTGTATCGCTGGTTGGGGCTTCCCGATTTCCAGCAGTGCGAGAGCACGTATTAAAGCCAAAGACTATCCGGTGTTGGATAAGAGGTTGTGGGAGTTTAATCCAGTGACGGGTGAAGGCGGTAATGATCCTTTAGGAGATTATAATATAGATATACCGCAGTCTACATGGACGTATAGTACAAATTCAGAACATGCAACCTACAAGCTTGAACGGGCATTTGATAATGTTGTCAGCAGTAGTTCGTTTTGGCATGTAGGTGCTGTGAAATTTCCTAATGAGATAATTATAAATATGAGTAGTAGTGCACCTATAGTGGCTGCAGGGCTGTATTTTCAGCAGAGACCAACATATGAGACTCGATACGTGACGAAATTTAAGGTGGAGGTACGGAATAACTCAAGTCAGGCTTGGACTCAGGTAGACTTTGAAACAGGCAATACGTTAATCGGAATGAATGGGATGACGGGCAAGTATTATATAAAGTTTACGGGTGGACAAAAAACTTTTTCACAAGTTAGGATTACCCTGCAAGAAGGTAATCATGCAGATGTAGCTTTTTCAGAGATCGGTGCATTCCAGGCATTGGAATTTTAGCATAAATTTTAAATTTTAAAGGTATGATTTTGAATCAAAATAAATTTCTGCATATATGCCTTTTAGTGGGCACTGTATTTTTTGCAACAGCATGTAAACAATATTTAGATCCACCGGTAGTTATCGAGGCCGAAAAGACAGAAGCGTATAAGAAGCAGCGAAAAGTAATATTGATTGTCGTTGAAGGACTTTCAGGTACCGAGTTGGCTAAATACCAACCAGTCAATATAGTTAAAGTATTAAAAAATGCAAAGTATACTTACGAAGGTGTGGCAGACGGTGATACAGGAGATGCGGCTTCTTGGACAACTATTTTGTCGGGAACACCAAGTACATCCCATGGCGTACAAGGTAATGATTTTGAGACGCATGACGAAGAAGATGAAGATCATGTAGACCATGATAATAATTCCGGTGTGAAATCGGGTTATCTGACTGTATTCAGAAGAATGGTTGAGTCGGGTAAAGTCGCTCCCGCGTCCATAGGTATAGCACCGACCTCTGTCGTATCAGAGACCTTGATCGATTTTGCTACTCATAAGATATTGACCGATAATGATGAACAAGTCAAACAAAGAACGATAGACACTTTGTTGAGCGGTAATCCTAAGATTGGCTTTTTTGTTAGCTCATTTAATGAGGTAAATCAGGCTGGTATCAATTCGGCCTTTTCAATAGATGAAGCTGCATATAAATCTGCAATTGATAAGGTCGATGGCTATATTGGAGAGATTTTACAGGCTATTGCCGAACGTAAGTCGTATGGGGAGGAGGATTGGTTGGTTGTTATTACTTCTACTCATGGTGGTATAGGTAATACCTATGGTGGTAGTTCTATGGAAGAACGTATGGTTCCCATTATTTATCATCAGATGAATCTCCGAGAGCAAAAGTACGTTATGCCTCCATCTGAAACAGGATTTGAAGCAAGTAAAAGCGCCTATGCAACTATGAATAATTCTTTGAGTAATATTTATAATATTGGTACTACGGGAGCATACACAATTCAATTAAAGCTCATGAATACAAAAGAAGGCACACTCAATGGAGCTATTATATCGAAGACTTTGAATACTGGAAATTCAGATGATGGTTGGTCTTTTATACACAATGGACCTACTGGGGGATGGCGATTGAAAGTAAAAAGCACTCAGTTCACTGCAAATAAAAATTTTGACCTTAATAAATGGTATACATTAACGGCGAGAATTTATATGGATGGTACTACCCGGAAAGCACAGGTATTTACGGATGATCAGCTATTAAGTGAAGGAACTTTGTCAACAGTACAGGGCTCTTCGACTGTAGATTTTAATCTTGGTTTTAGTTCAGCTTGGTCAGATGGAAATGCTCGTCATGTTATCAAAGACTTGAGAATATATGATACGGCTTTGCCTGTTGACCATATTCAGAATAATTATTGTAAAATAATTGATTATGAAGAGGATTTGTATAAAAATAATCTTGTCGGACTTTGGAAGATGGCTGATGGTGCTGGACAGGTAATTCATAATGAAGTTCCTGATAAACCACATTTTACTTTTAAGGGCGACTATAATTGGGCTATTTATTCTAGTAATTATTGTAAGGAGATTTTTGAGATGGCTGAAGGTTCGAAGGCAAGATATATATATTCATATGATATTATTCCACAGGTTTTCTATTGGTTGAATATTCCAATTAAAAGTACATGGAATTTGCCAGGAACGGTGTTTCTTAAAGAGTTTGAGCCTGAATTTATTATTCGATAAATTAACCTTTATTAATTATGAAATATTCATTTAAAAATAGACTAGGTTTTCTGTTTACATTGTTTTCCTGCATTATTCTATCCTGTAATAAGGATATGACTTGGTTGAATAACTCTCAAGTGCCGGATAACCAGAAGGGTACCATTCTAGGGCAATTGATCAATGACGATGATGGTCAACCATTGAAGGGGGTAAAGATTTTATTCGAAAGACAAACCACAGCCAAGGGTGAGCAAACATTCGTAGATACGATAAGTACTGATACAGAAGGTAAGTTTTCATATCAGATATCTTTTCCGAATAAAGTGAAATTGTCGATTCGAGATGTCGGACGTTATATAGAGGAAGAAGTTCTTGTAGAGGTTTTAGAGCATAAGGATTATCCTGTGCTTATGGAGAGCCGCCCGAGATTTGGAACCACGGAGATTAAGGCTACTGTTCGATCAAGTGAAGACGATGCATTGATGTCGAATATTAAAGTAGCTTTATTGGTACGGGAAAGCGAAAGCGAAAGCTATTCTTTGGTAGAAAATGTTTCAACTAATGAAAATGGAGAAGTTTTGTTTGAAGAAATAGCTTACCCCGTCTTTTATAAAGTTATTATAGATGACAAGGATGGTGATTTCGATTTATATGAACCAAACTATGTTGAAGGCAAACTAGAAAGAAAATTACTCGAAGAGGTTACTGTGAAAACAAAAGCTGTTTTCGGAGAAAAGGATATCCATGTTCAAGTCACAAATAGAGACAACCCTTCTATTGTTATCCCAAATGTAAAGATATCACTTGCTGTTAAGAAACAGGTCGGTGACGAGTACGAGTTTGTAGAAACACGAACAACCGATATCGATGGTAATCTAACTTTTGAGCATGTGTCATATCCAGCTTATTATAAGGTGTATATCGATGAAGATCTTTTTGACTTTGATGCAGATGAGGTCCTTGGCGAGATTACCAATGCCTTGCCATTGAATCTTTCGCTTGCTACTAAGTCTAATTCGGGATATACGGATGTCGTTATCAAAGCAGAAGAATATATTTATGATGCACCTTTGAATGGAATGAAAATAGGAGTTAAATATAAGATTAAGAAGACGGGTAGTACATTTACAACAGAACAAATATTCACGACATCTGGAGGAAAAATAGAGGTGCCTAATATCCAATATCCGTCGGATATTGTGGTTCGATTGATCGATGATAACTCAGACTATACGCCCGCTGCTGATGATCTCGAACATATATACGAGGTTCTGGACGAAAGTATGGCTTTGGATGTGCCAATCCAGCATTATGTCTATCGTGTGCCACCTCGTAATAATGACGGCATTCCTGCTATCCCAAGTAGCTCGACAATTGGTGAGACTTATTTTGCTAGTACTGCATCATTAGCTTTACCAGGTATTCCAGCTATTACCGGACGTCCTCGCTTCTTGGCAGCGGATAAGTATGGTAACCTTTTCTTCACTGAAGACAATGGATTAAACAGGATTATCCGTGTTGACAAGGACGGCAATGCTTTTGTGTTTGCCAGTGGTCTAGGACGGAGTATTGGTATTGCGATCAACACCAATATTAACACCATGTACGTTTCCGAAGCCGGAGGAAGTCATGGTATTCGTAAGATAACCTATTCTTATCCCGATTTCGAAGCAACAATCTCTGACTTGGTGAGGAACGGTAGTGGAAATGTTAATGGCGATTTCCAAACAGCTAAGTTTAACAATCCTCATGGAATTGCATTGAGTAGAGATGGGAATACTTTGTTTGTGGCGGACTATAGCAATCGTCTGTTCCGTAAAGTAGATCTAGTCAATGAGATGGTATCTACCATAGCTGGAAACGGAACAAATACTACCGCTTGGCCGAATAATGGCCCGGTAAATGCTTTGTCTTACCAGATTGTTAGTCCATATCATGTTACGGTGACAGACGATCCGAATATACTTATATTGTCCTCTGAAGGAACTTCACCTTTACTTACGAAGCTGAACCTAAGTACAGGTATGATGTATAAGATTGCTGATGGAAACCAAACCAACTTTAATACTACCAGAGGTATACATTATACAAGCAATGGTAATGTTTTTGTAACAAATAATCACTTCCTTTCCTGGTTTAGATTGACAGGGGCTAATGAGACGGCCAAAGTAGAAGGACGTCTTTTTGCTAGTGCTAGTGCTGGGTCACGTACGGGAGACATTGCTGGTGACAACGGTACACTGTTGAGAAATCCGAGTCATTTGTACTATAATCCTTATAATGGCTTATGGTATATTGCAGATGATAATAAAGCCATTGTAGTCCTATATCCTAAATAATTTATATAGATTAACCTTATTGCTAAAGTAGGACTTAATGGCTGCTAAAGGGGAAAGTTTCAAAACTTTTCCCTTTTTTGATGGAAGGTAAACAGGCTTTCAGAGTAGCTTATTTAGTATAATAAATGTAGGCTATATTTCAGCCTGTTTTTCTCGATTGTTGTTAAAAAACGATGTTGTAAAAATATTTTTATTTGCCGCACAACCTTGATGAAATAAAGGGTTCTCCTATCATATCGAGAGCGATGGGTTTGATAATCATCTTGACGCAACAGCTTGTATCCAAAAGGAAATATCAGCTCTGCCTAACCCGAAAGCGGTCGTCACAAATAGCCTTGAGCGAGCCTTGATCTGGGGATTCTCTGGTCCAAATATATAAACACCATTCCGGACGCGATACACATTGTATCGGACACAGTGAAGCTGAGCACTATAAACGGTGTTTCGTTTGTCGTTATGTGTATTGTGTTTGTCTTCTATGTCGCGAATCTCATTCTTCTTGTAATGCATTTCACTTTAAGGTGTACAGCTTTATGACAGACTGTGTTGCGTTTGGGACAAGTGTGGGATTTAATTTACACCCGTATACCTGTCGCTTTAATCTTTTTTCCAAAAAATACTTCCGCTTTTGCTTCAAAATCTCTTGGATCATCTGTGGTATAAAACTGCAATTGGCCGCCTTGAGAACACAGATTTTCCACTTTGGGATGCCTACGCAGGTAATCCGTTAAACTTTCTGCGATGATCTCGCCCTGTGCCAGGATCTTAATATGCGAGGGTACGTATTTTTCAATGATAGGTAGAAGTAGCGGGTAGTGTGTACAAGCCAGCACCAACGTGTCAATATCCTTGGATTGGGCCAGCAGCGCTTTCAGATCTTTCTCGACAAAATAATGTGCACCTCCACTATTGATCTCGTTGTTTTCCACAAGGGGTACCCAGAAAGGACAGGCTTGTTGATAGACGGTGATCTCCGGATGGAATCTATTGATCTCGATCTTATAGGAGTTGGATAAGACGGTACCCTGGGTGGCTAAAATGCCGATATTCTTGGTTTGGGTATATTGGTCTATGCGTTCTGTTGTCGGGCGAATGACTCCCAATATTTTTTTCCCCTCAGGAAGATCGTATTGCTGTATGGTTCGTAGAGCCTTCGCTGATGCCGTATTGCAGGCTAGGATGACGAGGTTACAGCCGAGATCAAATAGTTTGAAGACACACTCCTTGGTAAATTGATAGACCGTGTCAAACGAACGTGTGCCGTAGGGTATACGTGCATTGTCTCCCAAATAAATATAGTTGTATTGTGGCAATGCCTGATGTATCTCCTTGAAGACGGTCAAACCGCCGTATCCAGAATCAAATATACCTATGGGACCCTTGCTGTTCATGGAATTGTGCACTTAATCTGTCACAAAGATGAGATTTATAAATTGTATTTCCTCGTTTATTTCGTATCTTTACGGTTTATTTCTAACGGATAAAAATAGCAATACTTTGGATTACTTAGCAGGATTAAACCCCTCACAACGTGCTGCGGTCGAGCAAACCGAAGGTCCTGTCATGATTGTGGCCGGTGCCGGATCTGGGAAAACGAGAGTGATAACATACCGCGTGGCTCACCTTATAGAAAAAGGTGTGGATCCGTTCCGCATACTGGTACTTACTTTTACGAATAAGGCGGCAAAGGAAATGCGCGAACGTATCATGAAGGTGGTGGGTACTGAAGCAAAAAATATTTGGATGGGAACTTTCCACTCTGTTTTTGCACGTATACTTCGTGTGGAGGCCGAGTTAATAGGTTACCCCAAGAACTTTACCATATACGATACGGATGATAGTAAGAGCCTGTTGCGGGCGATATTGAAGGAGATGAGCTTGGATGACAAATTGTATAATGTCAACCATGTGTTTGGACGTATCTCGTCGGCAAAGAACAATCTGATCACACCGCAGGAGTATAATAAGAATGATGCGATCCTGGCGGAAGATCGGGAAAACGGACGAAATATGCTGGGGCAGATTTATATGACTTATGCACAGCGTTGCTACAGGGCAGGGGCGATGGATTTTGATGATCTCTTGTTTAAAACCAATGTGCTGTTGAATAAATATCCGGAAACGCTCCATAAATATCAGCATCAATTCAAGTACTTGATGGTGGATGAGTATCAGGATACGAATTTTTCCCAGTATCTGATCGTCAAGCGGTTGGCAGCGGTCAACGAGAATATTTGTGTGGTAGGGGATGATGCGCAAAGTATCTATGCTTTCCGTGGAGCGAATATTCAAAATATATTGAATTTTCAGAAGGATTACCCAGATGTCAAAGTCTTTAAGTTAGAGCAGAATTATCGGTCGACCAAAACGATCGTAAATGCTGCAAATAGTATTATTGCCAACAACAAGAACCAATTGGAGAAGAATGTCTTTTCGGATAATGAAGATGGGGACAAGATTAGGGTGGCTCGGGCATTCTCGGATAATGAAGAGGGAAAGATTGTGGCAGAAAGTGTCGTGCAGGAAAAATCGTTGAAAGGGTTGAAGTATAAGGATTTTGCAGTGCTTTATCGGACGAATGCACAGTCTCGTGCGATGGAGGAGGCGCTGCGTAAGTTAGGTGTTCCTTATAAAATATATGGTGGCACATCTTTCTACCAACGTAAGGAAATCAAAGACCTTATTTCCTATTTTCGATTGACCTATAATCCCAATGATGAAGAGGCTTTGAAAAGAGTTATCAATTACCCACGTCGGGGAATAGGTGATACGACTGTCGAGAAAATTATTGTAGCTGCGGATCAAAATCAGACGAGATTATGGGATATCGTAGCGAATGCACAGCAATTTTTGGATGGCCGGAGTGCGGCTTCGGTAGGTAGTTTTGCCTTAATGATACAAAGTTTCCAAGCGGTGGGTCATAATCATACGGCCTTTGATACGGCAATGCACATCGCCCAGCATTCGGGGATTTTAAAAGATCTGTATGAAGATAAGTCGGTTGAGGGACTGAGCAGGTATGAGAATATCCAGGAGTTGTTAAATGGTATCAAAGAGTTTTCGGAACGGGAAGATATTGAGGAAAGAACTTTAGACATATTCTTACAGGATGTCGCCCTGTTGACTAACGATGATAACGACAAAAATCCAAATGCCGATACGGTATCCTTGATGACTATACATTCCTCGAAAGGTTTGGAGTTTCCACATGTTTATATTGTAGGTTTGGAAGAAAATCTATTTCCCTCGCAGATGGCACTTAATTCACGGTCGGACCTGGAAGAAGAACGACGGTTGTTTTATGTGGCCGTGACTCGGGCGGAAAAGAAACTGCATCTTTCTTATGCTACATCGAGATATCGGTGGGGAACATTGAATAATTGTGAGCCTAGTCGTTTTCTGGATGAATTGAATCCCTCTTGTTTGGAATTGGATTTTAAACCACGGATGCCGATCATCGAAGAAGAAGGGTTTGGCTCGGAGCGGATTGCCTGGCAACAAAAGGATACGTTTTCCAAACCTAAGCCTAAGGTTCGGAAAACAACTTCTATCTTACCGAAGGCGCATACCCCCTCGGCAGGGTTTGCTCCTTCTGATACCAGTGGGTTAGAAGTAGGCATGGAGGTGGAGCATGAGCGCTTTGGTTATGGACAGGTGGTCGACTTGGAGGGTAAAAAACCAGATGTCAAAGCGACAATTCTTTTCAAAGAGTTGGGACAGAAACAATTGTTGCTTAAATTTGCCAAATTAAGAATTGTGCAATAATCACACTAAAGTTTAATATCTTGTACAAGACAAAGAAAATAGGACGGCATTACGGTCGTAAAAAATAAAATTAAAGCGTTTTGCAACGCATAAACAAATGTATATGAATTTTGACTACAACAGTACCCGCCCTAAGCTTATTCTGGCTGAGTACGGAAGAAACGTACAGAATATGGTGGACTATATTTGTACAGTACCCTCAAAAGAGGAAAGAAATAGATTGGCACAGGTCGTTATTGATATGATGGGTGTGCTAAACCCGCACTTGAGAGATGTGTCGGATTTTAAACATAAACTATGGGATCACCTTTATATTATCTCAGATTTTAAGATTGATGTTGATTCTCCCTTTGTGGTGCCTACGAAGGAGGAGATCCGTCATAAGCCGGAACCAATTCCTTATCCGCAGAATAGGATTCGCTTTAAACATTATGGTCACATCGTTGAAGACATGATTCAAAAGGCTGTGGCGACGAATAATGAAGAAAACCGGACAAAAATGGCGGTTTCTATCGCTAACTTTATGAAAATGGCTTATCTGGCATGGAATAAGGATTCGGTAAATGACCTACATATTATCCAAGATTTGGCGGACTTGTCTGGTGGGGTACTACGTCTACCAGAGGATACTGTGTTGACGAAGTTAGACTTTAAAACTCCTCCTCCGGGAAGTAGGATGAAAAGTCAAAATTTAGCAAGCAATAATCCGAAAAATGGTGGAAAAAGACAGAATACAAATAACAATAATAAGAAGAGACCACCTCATACTGCCGGCAAGAAAAGCTACCAACACAGTAATTATAAAAAATAAGAGAGCCGTAGTTTAGCTATTACGCATACATATATATGAACGCATTCGAGATACAAGGGGGCAAACCATTAAAAGGCGAAATTATTCCACAAGGGGCAAAAAATGAAGCTTTACAGATATTATCTGCTGTATTGCTTACCGATCAAAAAATGACGATCAGTAATGTTCCCGATATTAAGGATGTCAATAACTTGATCGATCTTTTGCGCTCGTTGGGTGTGAAGGTCTCTCGTATTCAAAACGATACCTACGAATTCGAAGCGGCATCTATTGATATGGATTATTTTACCTCGGATGAATTTAAGCAAAAAGGTGGTGGGTTACGTGGGTCGATAATGATCGTTGGTCCTTTACTGGCACGTTTTGGGAAAGCCGCTATACCGAAACCTGGAGGGGATAAGATCGGTCGTCGCCGTTTGGATACACACTTTTTGGGCTTTGAGAAGTTGGGGGCTAAGTTTATATATGATGCGGAGAAACATTTTTTTAATATTGATGCCCATGCACTGAAAGGTGCTTATATCTTGTTGGATGAGGCGTCGGTAACTGGAACGGCTAATATCGTTATGGCAGCGGTCTTGGCAGAAGGGGTCACGACCATTTACAATGCGGCTTGCGAGCCCTACTTGCAGCAGTTATGTAAGATGTTGAACCGTATGGGTGCCAAGATATCTGGAATTGGCTCGAACTTATTAACGATCGAGGGAGTAGATAAGTTGGGTGGTACGGCACATCGTATGTTGCCTGATATGATCGAAATCGGGTCTTTTATCGGATTGGCGGCTATGACAGGTTCAGAAATTACCATCAAGGATGTGTGTTATCCCGAATTGGGTGTTATTCCATCAGTCTTTTCTCGCTTAGGCATAAAAATGGAGTTACGAGGGGACGATATTTTTATACCTGCACAGGATTCGTATGAGATTGATACATTTATTGATGGCTCTATCCTGACGATTTCAGATGCTCCTTGGCCTGGATTTACTCCTGATCTATTAAGCATCGTCTTGGTGACTGCGATACAGGCCAAAGGAAATGTCTTGATCCACCAAAAAATGTTCGAGAGTCGTTTGTTCTTTGTCGATAAACTGATCGATATGGGGGCACAAATTATTTTGTGTGACCCGCATCGGGCAACGGTCATCGGCCTAAACAAACAAACTAAACTTCGGGGGATACAGATGTCCTCGCCGGATATACGAGCGGGAGTTTCATTGCTTATAGCAGCGCTGTCTGCACAGGGAAAGTCTACCATCCTCAATATTGAACAAATCGAAAGAGGGTACCAACATATTGAAGAACGGTTGAAGGCTTTAGGAGCTGATATCAGAAGGGTGGATGCACAGCCGTCAGGCCATTGATCGAATTGTCGTTGTAGTGTTAATAAATAAAAAATATACATTTATCTCGGATAAATTTGTTTTAATTTGCGAATTAAAGTTTAAACATATATCTTACTTAGAAAATTGAACATGAAAAAACTTATTTTATTCTCTGCCGCGGCGATGATGGTTTTGGCGTCTTGCGTGGGTAATCCGGAAGGAAAGAAAGCAGAAACGACGGATTCGATTGAAACTGCTGATCAAGTTGTAGGTGCTGTATATACAGTAGATGCGACACAGTCTAAAGTGGAATGGACAGGAGCTAAAGTTACAGGAAAACATGAAGGTACAGTTGACATCAAAAGTGGCTCAATTCATGTGGACAACGGCGCGATCACCGGAGGAAACTTTGTGTTGGATATGAACACTCTTGGTTCAACAGATTTGCAGGGAGAATATAAAGATAAATTGGACGGACACTTGAAGTCTGACGATTTTTTCAGTGTTGAGAGTTATCCTGAAGCTGCTTTTGTCATTACCGAAGTGAATGCTAGTGCGGATGCTCCAGGTGTAATCCAGGTATCGGGTAATTTGACGATCAAAGATATTTCTAAGAACATTACTTTTGATGCTACGGTCGATGAATTGACTGATGCAACGGTAAAAGCTAGTGCTGATTTCAACATAGCTAGAGGTGACTGGGGTGTCAACTACGAAGGCAAGCAAGATGATTTGATTTCTAAAGAAATTAACTTCAAGGTTAGCTTAGTGGCTAACAAATAATTGACGATATATCATCTATAAAAAAACAGGCTGTATCATTCGAAATGATATAGCCTGTTTTTTGTTTATGGATAATGTCTTAAAATTTATAGGTTACACCTGCACCTAGGATCTGCTTCACCTGAAGCTTCGGACTGCTGCTTACCTCTATACCATTCTCAATAGTCGGTATTTTTGTGTTATCGTCGTAGACAAGCTGTACTCCGGCATTGACCGTAATAAACTCGTTGACTTTCATGAATAGGTTTGCAGTATAGTCAATGTCTACATTTTGTGGGTTCTCTAGGTAGTTGGAATACAACCGTAACGTATTTTCCAACGTTACATTTTCAACAATCGTTGCTTTGTAATAGGCATCTAAGGACGCTCCGAATTCAAATCTTGATTTCTTTCCAAGGTCTAAACCGTACAATGTTTCGTCAATATCAGGATTTGTTACGAAAATAAATCGTGCCGCAGCGGGGGATAGATTGATTTTGAAATTGTCAGATTCTTTAAATGCAATACCCGGTCCTAAGCTCAGATATGCGGGTGCAAAACCTGCAGAAGTCAATGTTCCATGACCGTCGTTGTCATATTTATAGCCTTGCGCAAATTGTGTATTGAAATTCAGAAAAAATGTATAGAGCCATTTTTCATTCATCTCGTGTCCCAAGAGAGAGTTGTAGGCAAAGCGGTCATCATTTTTGCGCCAGTCTGTCTCTTTTTGGAAAGTCTGTCCGTAGGCCGCCAATACCTTGTTGTCCCAGTTCCATTTGTCCTTTTTGTAGTTGAAATCATAGTTAAAGATCAGGTTGCCTGCGAATGAGTTGACTCCGCCAGATGCCCAGTTTGTAAAGGAACTTTGATTAATTAAAAAGGTGTTTTCCCCTTTTATCGTCCAATTTTTTGTGGTGTCATCTTGGGCGACCGCCGAAACTGTTGTTAAAAACATAGCGGTGAATGCGATTAAGAGATGTTTCTTCATATTGCAAAAATAATTAAAGATATTTACGATTGTAGAATTTCTACTTTTGTTTTATTGTTTTTGTCAGCTTTGTTCGACAAAATTCAAGATGATTTTAACATAAATATAATGAAGATAAGTCTTATTTGTATCGGAAAGACCGATGAAAAGTTTATTCAAGAGGGGATTGATAAGTATTTGAAAAGACTCAAGCATTATATAGGCTTCCAATTTGTTGTACAGCCTGATGTCAAAAACGCAAAAAACCTTTCGGAAAATCAACAAAAGGAAAAAGAGGGAGAGCTGTTTTTCAAATACTTCGGTCCGTCTGATTATGTGGTCTTGTTGGATGAAAGAGGAAAGGAGTTGAGATCCATCGAATTCGCTGGATATATTGAACAAAAAATGTTGGCTAGTATGCAGCATGTTGTTTTTTTGATCGGAGGGCCATATGGGTTTTCGGAGGAGGTTGTAAAAAGAGCAAACGATAAGCTTTCGTTATCGAAGTTGACTTTTTCACACCAGATGATCCGTCTATTTTTTGTGGAACAGGTCTACCGAGCTTTCAGCATCCTCAAAAGAGAACCGTATCATCACGAGTGATTTTAAAAACGTTTGAACTACCTGTGATATGCACACCGTTGTGTCCAGAACTCATTCGTGGACTTGAGGAATAATGAGAAATTATAGGAAATTAGCATAGATTTTGCATCATATAAATAAAAAATAAAGGAGATTTAGTTATGGACATGAATAAATATAAACGGGATTATAAGTATAAGAGTACGGAGGGAGAGGAAGGAGGAAAGAACTTGAAATGGTTGATTATCATTGCAGCTATCATCGTTGCTCTTCTAGCATACATTTTTAAATAAAAAATTAAGGCGAATCGGAGAGAAACGCCTTAAAATCACACTAACTATTAATATAAAAAGACCTATGGAACTAGGTGTTTTTCGAATTTGTGATGATTAATCCGCTTTTCACCCGCTTAGGGTTAACCGCAGGGACTAACCAAATGAAATTCTAAATTACATCTTTATTTTGATATTCCAAATAGTTTGTCAAAAATGTGTAAGAAAAAAGTTATTTATTAAGCAATTCCTGAAAGACTTGCCATGCCACTTGATCCGTCTTAAAGGTGAGGTCTGCTGGCATCAATAGCGAGCTGTCAACCAGACGAAAAGCTTCTTGTTTGTCCGCAAGCACATCGGGGTCAAAATCAAATGGTTTTTCCTTAATAGTGAGTCTGAAGGGATTTATTGCTGTGACTTGATAGTATATGGAGAGTATCTGGGTATTGTTAAAGCTAGATTTTTCATAAAAGTCGGTAGTATAGACATGGGTTACAATATCTATTTCCATGTCGCATTCTTCCAAGAACTCTCTTTTTAACGCATCTATCAAGCCCTCGCCATATTCTAGTCCTCCACCCGGAAATTTAGTGAACGACACATTTTGTGTTCGCTCGTCACTGATGAGGACTCGATTGTTTTCATCGACCAAAATACCGTAAACTCTTACATTAAATAAATACATGGGATCTGTTTTGTTTGTCGGATAATACTGATCTATTCTCAAAGTGGTGAAAAGCCATTCTGTAGGGTTGTCTCATCGATACAGAAAAAGGAATAATGTCGGGGAAGAAACCAAGCTATGGTATTTAGAACACCATCAAATGTTTCCTTGTCGGCGAATTGGCTTGGCGTAAGATTAAATACCAGATCTTGGGTCACGCGCTGCGCATCCTCATAGTTTCTTGCCAAAAGCATAATTTTTGGTATTTTTATCCCTCCCTGTATAAGAAATTCCCGGAGCTGCCTTCTTAAATATAGGGGAAGTATGGCCTCCGAAGGTTGTCCAACAACGATTTGCTCCTCGGAAGACAGCGTTATGTTTTCTTGATTCTTGGAGAAGATACTATCGTCAGTATAAAATTCATCATTCAGTTCCAGGTTGACAAGGTCGCCATACGAGAGGATCCAATCGGGACGTGCATGCTGTGCATTAATAATAATGCCGAAACCATTTTTCAAGATATTGGGCAGCTGTTGGTTGATGACGAAGGCTTTAAAGTTTTCATTGGAGTTAACAGTCTCTAGTAGAAAATAAGGGTAGCCATCCTCTGCAATAGCGACTTCTTGTACACTGAGCTTGAGGTTGGCTCCATCAACGGATTGCAAGAAACGATCCCTCCACAACTCATCCCGCTGTTCGAAAGGTGTCTCCATGAGTGTGTTGATCATTACTGTTTTTTCCAAATCGCCTAAACCGGTAACGGTAGAAGTTGTTTTATCCATTTCCTTCATTTTAAGGTTTGGTTCATCATTACCAAATAAAGCCTAAAGCTTATTGCCTACGGCTTACAGCAGCTAAAGCTACATAATTCCGTTGTATAATTTAAAGAGATTAATGAATTTATACTTATTATTGTAAAAACTAATTTTCGTACTTTTGTTAAAATTGATTTCCAAGAATGTTAGATACGAATTTGAATGTTACTGCTGATTTGATGCCGTCGAGATTAAGTTTTGAAGACTTTCGCCAGATTATTTTGGAGGATTATAAATTAGCCGTACAAAGTAGGATCGTGAGTTTGATCGGACGAAAGGAAGTTTTAACAGGTAAAGCTAAATTCGGCATTTTTGGTGATGGTAAGGAAGTTGCCCAGATTGCATTGGCCAAAGTTTTCAATAAAGGTGACTGGAGATCAGGGTATTATCGGGATCAAACCTTGGCTTTTGCTACTGGAATGAGCTCGATTTATCATTTGTTTTCCCAACTGTATGCCAATCCGGATTTGGAAGCGGATATCTCCTCGGGTGGGCGACAGATGGTGTCTCATTTTTCGACCCAACAGGTCGATGAACAGGGTAATTGGAAAAACCAGACGGAGCAAATCAACTCAGTGTCAGATATTTCAACTACCGGTGGACAGATGTCAAGATCATTAGGCTTAGGCCTGGCTTCTAAATTATATCGGGAGAATCCTGACTTATCCTATCTCAACTATTTTTCGGATCACGGCAATGAAGTGGTGTTTTGTACGGTGGGGAATGCATCTACGTCGGAGGGGGTGTTTTGGGAAACCGTGAATGCTGCGGGGGTGAAACAGATTCCTCTTGTCATTTCCATTTGGGATGATGGATATGGCATTTCTGTGCCCAACGAGATACAGACTACCAAAGCGGATATATCTGAGGTATTGAAGGGCTTTCAAAAAGATCAGGTTGGTGAAGGATTCGAAATATTCAAAGTCAGAGGATGGGACTATCCGGGACTTTGTGAAGCTTACGAAAAAGCTGCAAAGATTGCGCGAGAGGAACATATCCCATGTATCGTCCATGTAACGGAGTTGTCGCAACCTCAAGGGCATTCTTCTTCAGGATCGCATGAACGGTATAAGAGTAAAGAACGGTTAGATTGGGAGAAGGAACACGATTGTAATCGGCAAATGCGCAACTGGCTGTTGGATAGGGGGCTGGCAACGGAGGAAGAACTTCAGGCTATCGAAGATGAGGCGAAAGATTTTGTGAAAGCCGAGCAGCGAAGGGCTTGGTCGGATTACCGCAAGACTCTTCAGGTGGATCTGGATGAAGCGATACAGATGTTGGGACAATTTGAACAAGAAGATGTTAAGCTTTCCCTAAAAACGTTGAAATCTATATCAGAACCTTCCTTGATGGAAATATATTCGACGGTCCGCCTGGTACTGCGAGAACTTCGTTTTGATGATTCATCGGCCAAGGCACAGCTATTGGCTTGGTACCAGACCCGTCAGGAAATTAACACACATCGGTATAATGATAACTTGACTTCGGCATTCGATGCGGAGATTTTAAGTTCATCCATTGCGCCGGAGTACGGGGAGAATCCGAAGATTGTGGATGGACGGGAAGTCTTGAATACCTGTTTTGAAGCAAATTTTTTACAAAATGACCGCTTGGTAGCTTTTGGAGAGGATGTGGGTAAGATCGGGGATGTCAATCAAGGTTTTGCCGGCCTTCAGGATAAATTTGGTGAACAACGGGTTTTTGATACGGGTATCCGAGAGTCTGCTATTATAGGAAAGGGAATGGGCTTGGCGATGCGTGGCCTGCGACCTATTGCCGAAATACAGTATTTGGATTATTTGATTTATGCGCTCCCTGTGCTTAGCGATGACTTGGCTTCTTTGAGTTACCGAACGAAGGGGCAGCAACGTGCGCCACTAATTATCCGTACGCGTGGCCATAGGTTGGAAGGTATCTGGCATTCTGGATCACCTATGTCCGTGATCTTAGGAAGCTTGAGAGGGCTGCATGTCTGTGTACCCCGAAATATGACTCAAGCCGCAGGTATGTATAATACCCTGCTGAAATCGAATGATCCCGCATTGGTGATTGAATGTTTAAATGGTTATCGACTGAAAGAAAAGTTGCCTATCAATATCGGAGAATTTACGGTTCCGATTGGTATTGCTGAGTTAATTCGTGAAGGACAGGATGTTACAGTCGTATCTTATGGTTCGACATTGCGAATTGTCCAAGAAGCGGCATTGGAGCTGGAGCGGGTGGGGATTTCGATCGAGATTGTCGATGTACAATGCCTTTTGCCTTTTGATAAAACACATCTATGTGCCCAATCCTTGAAGAGAACCAATCGGCTTTTGGTGGTGGATGAAGATTTTCCGGGAGGGGCATCCGCCTATATTCTACAAAAAATAATGGAGGAGCAAAGGGGATATTTCTCCTTGGATAGTCAACCAAGGACGTTAAGTGCCAAAGCGCATAGGCCTCCTTATGGGTCGGATGGTGATTATTTCACCAAGCCCTCGATTGATGATGTGGTGGAGATCGTTTATGAGATCATGAATGACGTCAACCCACAGCGCTATCCTGCTATATTTTAAGTTGACCTTTTAAGGTAAAAAATAGACCTTTTATATTTGATAAGAAAAGTATAAAAGGTCTATATGATTTAAATGTTTCACTCCAATTTATAAAGAAGAATAAGCTTTGTGTTTGAGCAAATGATCTGCAACGACAAGGGCAGCCATGGCTTCCACAATAATGACAGCGCGAGGGACCACACAAGGATCATGTCTTCCCTTTCCGGAGATGGTCGTTTCTTCACCAGCTTGGTTCAAGGTGTCCTGATCACGCATAATCGTGGCAACAGGTTT